>JBEVLE010000243.1:0-9108 GCA_040509335.1 Longimicrobiaceae bacterium
CTCCGCGCGGGTGGAGCGCCCCGGCGTGCGCCGGGTCCGGCTACGGCGTGCCCGGCGCGCTCAGCGCCGCCGGTTCGCCGGGATCCACCAGCGGGCTGCGCTCACCAGCTTGCTGCGCGCGTCCATCTCCGCCCCCTGCAGCCGCGGCCCCACCCCGGCGATCTCTTCCGTCCAGTAGAGCAGGGTGATGGGCTGGTCCTGCTGGATCACCTGCGAGAACCGGGTCCACACCTGTTTGGCGCGGGCGGGGTCCGTTTCGCGCAGCCCCGCCTGCATCAGCTGGTCCGCCTGCGGATTGCAGTAGCCGGCGCGGTTGGCCGAGCGCTCCTTGCGCGCCTGCTCGCAGGAGAACAGCGGCGTGGGGTCCGGCCGGAAGTAGTCCCAGGTCCAGTTGGTGATGATGGCGTCGTAGTCGCGCGCCCGGTGCTGCTGGAGCAGCGTCTGGAACTCGATGGTGCGGAGCTGCGCGTCCGCCCCCACGGCCCGCAGCTGCTGCTGCGCCACGGTGGCGATGTCCTGGAACAGCTTGTTGGAGGCGTTGGTGATGATGATGAAGCGCAGCGGCTTGCCGCCCTTTTCAACGATGCCGTCGCCGTCGCCGTCGCGCCACCCCGCCTGCGCCAGGAGCCGGCGCGCCTCGGCCGGGTTTGCCGGGAGCGGGGCGAGGTCGGGGGCGAGCGGGGTCACCGGGGCGATCACCGAGCCGGCCGGCCTGGCGAAGCCGAACATCAGCGCCTCGATGATGCGGGCCCGGTCGATCGCCAGCGTCATGGCGCGGCGCACGGCGGGGTCGTTGAAGGGCTCGCGCTCGTTGTTCCACCCGATGTACGTCATCTCGCGCGAGGTGTACCGCTCCAGCTCGATCCCCTGCTGGCGCTGCAGCTGCTGCGCCTCGTCCGGGAGGATGGAGTAGTCCACGTCCACCGCCCCGTTGGTCAGCTCGGTCAGGCGGGTGGTGGCCTCCGGGGTGATGCGGAACACCACGCGGTCCAGCCGGGGACGCCCGCCCATGGCCTGCGGGAACTGCGGGTTGGCCTCCAGCACCAGCTGCTGGCCCTGCTGCCACGCGCCGAACTTGAAGGGCCCGCTCCCCACCGGCTTCAGGTTGTACGGCGCCTGCGACAGCTGCGCGGGGGGCACGCCCTGCAGCAGGTGCTTGGGCACCGGCGCCCACCAGAAGTCCTCCAGCGGCTGCGCGTGCGGCGCCACGAAGTCGAAGCGGATGGTGTGCGGGTCCAGCACGGTGGCGGACTCCACCAGCCCCAGGTAGGTGCCGGCCACCCCGGCGGCGCTCTCCGGGTTCTTCGCCAGGTCGAAGGTGAACTTGACGTCCTCGGCGGTGAGCGGCCGGCCGTCGTGCCAGGTGACGCCCTGGCGGATCTTGAAGGTGACGCTGCTGTCGGCGAGCTGCCAGGACTCGGCCAGGTAGGGCTGCGGGGTGAACTTGTCGTCGAACTGCACGAGCGGCGTGAACAGCATGAACTTGATCACGTCGTCGGTGGCCAGGGCGCTGTTGGTCACCGGGTTGAAGCCGCCGAAGTCGGCCTTGACCGCGACCACGGCGGTGCCCCCGTTCACCGGCGCGCCGGCGTCCGCCCGCGCTCCGCCGCCCCCGGGCGCGTCGCCCCCGCCTCCGCACGCGGCGAGCATGACCGCCGCCGCCACCCACCCCAGCCTGTACGCTGTACCCATGCGCATGCTTCCCCCCGACGGACGTTTCGGCATTGTCGCAGACCGGCAACTTACGCCCGGCCCGCGGCAAGGAGCAAGGCGCTCAGTGATGCCAGGTCCATGCCGGGTCGGCGAAGCGCGCGCGGATCCGCCCGGCGTCCGCGGCCTCGGCCGCGGACAGCTCTCCGGGCGCCAGCGACGCGCGCGTGGCCTCCTCCCACCCCGCGGCGAGCGCCCCCGTCAGCCGCTCCCACGAGGGGAGGGCGCCGCACAATTCCGCCAGGCTCGCGGGGGTGTCGCCGCCGTCGGCCGGGGCCGCGCCCAGCGTCCACGCCCGCACCTCGCGCTGGTCGCCCTCCAGCAGCAGGGAGCCGTGCTGCAGGAGGACGCCGTCCTCGCGGAATTGCGCGCTCCCCACCAGCTTGCGCCCGCCCGCCACCACCTCGCCCTCGGCGGGCTCCTTGAAGCAGGGTGCCAGCGAAGGGGCCGGGGCGCGCGCCGCGGTGCGCGCTTGCAGCCGCGCCTCCACCCCCAGCCTCCGCAGTCCCGCCACCAGCGCGCGGTTGATGGCCGCGTAGCTTTCGCGGGGCCCCCCCAGCGCCCCGTCCGCCGCCACCACGGAGTAGGTCAGCTCCCGGTCGTGGAGCACGGCGCGCCCGCCGGTGGGCCGGCGCACCACCTCCACCCCCGCCGCCCGCAGCGCCTCCAGGTCGTAGCACCCCGCCGCCGGCTGGTTGCGCCCCAGCGACAGGCAGGGCGGGTCCCACCGGTAGAAGCGGAGCACGGGCGGGGCGCCACCGCGCACGGCCCGCATCAGCGATGCGTCCACGGCCATGTTCCAGGCGCCCGGCGCGGGCGGGGTGTCGAGGAGACGCCAGACGGAGGCGTGCATTCCGGTCAGATGTCCGTGCTGCCGCCGGGCTGGAGGACGCGCAGCTCGGCGCGGCCGCCGAGCATGCGGCGGAACTCCTCGGTGTCCTGGGCGATGAGCGGGAAGGTGTCGTAGTGCATGGGGATCACCACCCGCGGCTCGATGAACTCCACGGCCTTCGCGGCGTCCTCGGGGCCCATGGTGAAGTTGTCGCCGATGGGGAGGATGGCCACGTCCACCTGGCCGCGCAGGAGCTGCATGTCCAGCGTCAGCGAGGTGTCGCCGGCGTGGTACAGGCGGGTGCCGGAGTTCAGCGTCACCAGGAAGCCGCCGGGGTTGGCGGTGAAGCGGCCGTGCTTGTCGCCGTGCACCGTGCCCGTGTGGTGCGCGATGGTCATCTTCACCTTTCCGAAGGGGAAGCGGTGCGCCCCGCCGATGTTCATCCCGTGGACGCTCTTCGCGCCCTCCTCGCCCGCGAAGGTGGCCACCTCGAAGGTGGAGACCACCGTGGCGCCGGTGCGCTTCGCCAGCGGCACCACGTCGCCGAAGTGGTCGGAGTGCCCGTGGGTGACCAGGATGAAGTCCAGCTTGTCGATCTCCTTGGCCTTGATGTCCGAGCGCGGGTTCCCGTCCAGCCACGGGTCGATGATGATCCGCGTGCCGTCGTCGGTGTGCAGCGAGAAGGTGGAGTGTCCGTGCCAGGTCAGCTTCGCCATGGGTGTCCTCCGGTGCGGCGGTGAGTCACGACTCGGTGCAAGTCGGCGGATGAAAAAAGGAGCGGCGCAGGCTCCGCGCCCGCGCCGCTCCCGTCCGGCGTCTCAGGCGCCGACGAGGCCCTCGTACGCCGCGGCGTCCATCAGCCCGTCCAGCGCGGCGGCGTCGGCCACGCGCATCTTCACCATCCACCCCTCGCCGTACGGGTCGCCGTTCACCAGCGCGGGGTTTGCGTCCAGCGCGCCGTTGACCTCCACCACCTCGCCCGCCACCGGCGAGTACAGCTCGGAAACGGCCTTGACCGCCTCGATGGTCCCGAACACCTGCATCGCGCTGAACGTGTCGCCCACCTTGGGCAGCTCCACGAACACCACGTCGCCCAGCTCCCCCTGCGCGTAGTCGGTGATCCCCACCGTGACGACGTCGCCGCCGTCGCTCTTCACGTACTCGTGCTCCTTGGTGTAACGCAGGTCCTGCGGGACGTTGGCCATGGTACGGGTCCTCCACGGGAGATTTTCGGGCCGATATGCGAACCGCCGGGAGAATAGGAAAGGGGAGGGGGGGAGTCAAGGAACGCTGAATAGGCGGGAAGACATCTGGGTGACTTGCTGAACCTTCCTGACCAGAGCAGGTTTTACAGGTGCGCCTTCGAAGGCGGCACATCGGTATGTCTCGCGACGGAGTAGGCCGCCGCAATCCTATCACGAACGCGCGAAACGGCCGACCGGTCCACAAGGAGAGCAAGAACTTGGATCCAAGCTACGCGCTGGAGCTCCAGGCCCCGGAAGCGGCCCCTAGGCACATCCGCTTCATCGAGCGGCTCGTTCTCCGCAACTACAAGAGTATCGCCGCGTGCGACGTAAGCCTTTCACGGCTTACGTACCTCGTTGGTCCCAACGGGTCTGGCAAGAGCAATTTCCTCGATGCGTTGCGCTTCGTTACGGACGCCTTGCGGATTTCCCTGGACCATGCGCTTCGTGACCGGGGTGGGATCAAAGAGGTCCGTCGGCGTTCGACCGGCCATCCGAAACACTTCGGCATCCGGATCACGTTCCGGCTTCCTGACGGGTCGCGGGGCCACTACGCATTCGTCGTAGGAGCGAAAGCGAAGGAGAACCGCACGATGCAGGGGGGATACTTCGTCCAGCACGAGGAATGCACCGTCCGGCATGGCATCACGGGGAGGGTGATCGGACACTACGCGGTGATGGACGGACGCGTTACCGCCAGCAGTGTCCCAACGCCCCCTGCAGCGGTCAAGGACCGCCTATACCTCGTGAACGTATCCGGGCTACCAGAATTCCGGCCTATTTACGACGCCCTATCCAGCATGGGGTTCTACAATCTCAATCCAGACGCCATACGCGAGTTGCAGTCACCGGACCCGGGGCTACTCCTGGCGCGTGACGGAAGCAACGTCGCCAGCGTGCTTGAGACCCTGGCGAACCGCAGCCCCGACATCCGCGCGCGCATCGAGGAATACCTGTCCAAGATCGTTCCGGGTGTCAGCGGGGTCGATCCGATCATGGTTGGGCCCAAGGAAACACTGGAGTTCCGGCAGGAGGTGAGCGGCTCGAAGGATCCGTGGCGCTTCATAGCGGCGAACATGTCCGACGGTACGTTGCGAGCACTAGGAATACTCATCGCTCTGTTCCAGAACAGTGGTTCCGACGGCGCAGGAGTTCCATTCGTCGGGATTGAGGAACCGGAGACAGCATTGCACCCGGCAGCCGCCGGAGTGCTGACGGACAGCCTGGCCGACGCTAGCGAGTATACCCAAATCGCCGTTACCAGCCATAGCCCTGAGCTGCTGGCCAACGGAGAGATTCCGGACGATGCCATCCTGGCCGTCGTTTCCCACCGCGGCGAGACGAAGATTGGACCACTGGACGCCGCGGCACGTTCCGCGCTCCGGAGCCACCTGTTCACGGCTGGCGACCTTCTTCGCATGGACCAGCTCCAGCCCGACCCTAAAGCCACTGACATTAACCCGGACCAACTCGCCCTGTTCGGGCCTGGTGAGGACTGACGTGCGGATTTCCTGCATCGTCGAGGGGCATGGCGAAAGCGAGGCGTTGCCGATCCTGCTGCGCCGGCTCCGCGATGTCATCGCTCCGGAACTGCCGCTCGAAGTCCGCAAGCCGATGCGCGTTCCCAGGTCGAACCTGGCGAAGGCGGACGATCTGCAGCGATACGTCGAATTGGCGGCGGCTCAGACAGATGATGACGGGGGGATTTTGGTCCTGTTGGACGCGGACGACGACCTGCCATGCGAACTCGGCCCTCGTCTCCTGGCCTACGCGAAGCAGGTCAGACCCGACCGCCAGATCCGGGTTGTAGCCGCCGCACGGGAGTTCGAGGCGTGGTTCCTCGCGGCAGCCGAATCGCTCCGTGGCCGTCGAGGTCTGCCCACAGACCTGACGGCGCCTGAAGATCCGGAGTCAATCCGGGATGCGAAGGGATGGTTGAGCCAGCGTCTTTCCGGTAGGTCGTACAGAGAGACCATCGATCAGCCGGCTTTCACCGCCCTTTTCGACATTGGAAGTGCCCGCCGCGCAAAGTCGTTCGACAAGCTCTACCGCGACGTGGAAAGCCTTCTCCTTCAGCACTGATTACTGCAAACGGCACCGCCGCTTCTGTGCCGGCCACGAAAATCCAGAGTCCCCGCGGCATCGATCCGCAGGGACTCATTTCATCGAGACGCAACGTGTGCCGTTACACCGTCTCGCAGGTGCCCATGCGGCTCGGGCCGCAGAGCGCGGTGTCGCCGGGATACTGGACCGGATCGGTCGCGAGCCGCCCGGGGGCGGGCGCGTCGAGGCGGCGGACCGTGTCGCGGTGCAGGCTGAGCTTGGGACGCTGGCTCTTCGGCATGGTGTCTCCCGGGCGAAGGATTGGGGGTCGGCGCGCGGCGGCGGCCGCCACAGCGTACTATCCGACAGTAATTTCCAATCCACGCCGAGTCAACGTTTCCGTGGTCACACCCCGCCGGAGATCGCCGAATCGCGGCGCACGGATGCCGGTAAATACATGCGGCGGAAAGTCTTGTGGGCTGCGGGCGGGAATGCCCCTTGACCTGGGGTGTAGCATTCTGCGGAGTTTGCCAACCGGCGGCCGCTTCGGTAAGTTTGCGGCGCTTCCGGCACGACGTCACCCCTCCGCGGGACGGAGCCCGTCCCCGCGGTCTGCGCATTTCCAGCGACTTCGCATGACCACCAAGAACCGAAACCTGCTCCGTCACACGGATACCTTCGTCCGGCGGCACATCGGCCCGGACGAGGCGGAGATCCGGCAGATGCTGGACGCGCTGGGGTACGATTCGCTCGACGCGCTGGTGGACGCCACCGTCCCGGAGTCCATCCGCCTGCGCCGCCCCCTGGCCCTGGGCCCCGAGCGGAGCGAGTACGAGATGCTCGCGGAGCTGCGGGAGATGGTGTCGAAGAACCGGGTGTTCCGCTCCTTCATCGGGATGGGATACCACGACTGCATCGTCCCGCCGGTGATCCAGCGCAACGTCCTGGAGAACCCGGGCTGGTACACGCAGTACACGCCCTACCAGGCCGAGATCGCCCAGGGCCGTCTGGAAGCTCTCATGAACTTCCAGACGATGATCGCCGATCTCACGGGGCTCGAGGTCGCCAACGCATCGCGGCTTGAGGAAGCAACCGCCGCCGCCGCAGCCATGGCCAGGGCGCGGCGCATTTCCCACTCGAAAGCGGCTGCATTCTTTGTGGACGCCGATTGCCATCCGCAAACGATTGCGGTCATGCACACGCGCGCGGCTCCTCTTGGCTGGGAGATCATGGTCGGCGATCCGATGCGCGACCTCGATCCCGACCGGCTGTTCGGCGCGCTGTTCCAGTATCCGGGCACATATGGCGGGTTGCGCGATCCGCGTGCGCAAATCGAGGCGCTGAATGCCAAAGGCGCACTTGCGGTGATCGCGGCCGACCTGCTGGCGCTGACCTTGATCGCCTCGCCGGGCGAACTCGGCGCCGACATCGCAATCGGCTCCGCGCAGCGCTTTGGCGTGCCGATGGGCTATGGCGGACCGCACGCGGCCTACATGTCGGTGCGCGATGCGCTGAAGCGCTCGCTGCCGGGCCGCATCGTCGGACTGTCGGTGGATTCGCGCGGCGCGCCGGCCTATCGCCTCGCGCTGCAGACCCGCGAGCAGCACATCCGCCGCGAGAAGGCGACCTCCAACATCTGCACCGCGCAGGTGCTGCTGGCGGTGATCGCCTCGATGTATGCGGTCTATCACGGCCCCGAGGGCCTGACGCATATCGCACGCACCGTGCATCGCCGCGCCATCGTGCTGGCGGCCGGACTGGCGAAGCTCGGCTTCGCGCCGCAGTCAGCGGCATTCTTCGACACCATCACGGTTGCCGCCGGCGCCAAGCAGAGCGAGATCGTCGCGCGCGCGGAAGCGGAGAAGATCAATCTGCGGATCGGTGACGGCGCATTCGGCATCTCCGTCGACGAGACCACGACGCCTGAAACGATCGAGGCGGTGTGGCGTGCCTTCGGTGGCACGCTCGCTTATGCCGATGTCGAGCTCGGCGCGCGCGAGACATTGCCCGCCGGGCTGAAGCGTGACAGCGCCTTCCTCACCCATCCGGTCTTCCACACCCACCGCTCGGAGACCGAATTGCTGCGCTACATGCGCAAGCTGTCGGACCGCGACCTCGCGCTCGACCGCGCGATGATCCCGCTCGGCTCCTGCACCATGAAGCTGAACGCGACCACCGAGATGATCCCGCTGACCTGGCCGGAATTCGGTTCGCTGCATCCGTTCGCGCCGCGCCAGCAGGCCGCCGGCTATCACGCGCTGTTCAAGCGGCTCGAGCAGTGGCTGTGCGACATCACCGGCTATGACGCGATCTCGCTGCAGCCGAATTCCGGCGCGCAGGGCGAATATGCCGGCCTGCTCGCGATCCGCGCCTATCATGCGGCGCGCGGCGAACCGCATCGCAATGTCTGCCTGATCCCCTCCTCCGCGCACGGCACCAATCCGGCCTCGGCGCAGATGGTCGGGATGCAGGTGGTGGTCACCGCCTGCGATTCGCGCGGCGACGTCGATGTCGACGACCTCCGCGCCAAGGCGGAAAAGCATTCCAAGAACCTCGCCGCCGTGATGATCACCTATCCCTCGACCCACGGCGTGTTCGAGGAGCACATCACCGAGATCTGCGACATCGTTCACGCGCATGGCGGCCAGGTCTATCTCGACGGCGCCAACATGAACGCGCAGGTCGGGCTGTCGCGGCCCGGCGATTACGGCGCCGACGTCTCGCATCTCAATCTGCACAAGACGTTCTGCATCCCGCATGGCGGCGGCGGCCCGGGCATGGGCCCGATCGGCGTCAAGGCGCACCTCGCGCCCTATTTGCCCGGCCATCCCGCGACCGACGGCGCTGTGCTGCATCCCGTGGGGCCGGTGTCGGCGGCGCCGTTCGGCTCGGCGTCGATCCTGACCATCTCCTACATCTACATCCTGATGATGTCCGGCGAAGGCCTCAAGCGCGCCACCGAAGTCGCGATCCTCAACGCCAACTACATCGCCAACCGGCTCGATGCGCATTTCCCGGTGCTGTACCGGAACGCCAAGGGACGCGTGGCGCATGAGTGCATCATCGATCCGCGCGCGTTGAAGGAAAGCGTCGGCGTCACCGTAGAGGACATCGCCAAGCGGCTGATCGATTTCGGCTTCCATGCACCGACCATGAGCTTCCCGGTCGCCGGCACGCTGATGATCGAGCCGACCGAATCGGAAGCCAAGGCGGAACTGGATCGCTTCTGCGACGCCATGATCGCGATCCGCAGCGAGATCACCGAGATCGAGATCGGCC
>JBEVLE010000244.1:0-4590 GCA_040509335.1 Longimicrobiaceae bacterium
GCCCGCGCCATCGTTGGTGCGCGGGCGGCGTGCCTGTTCCGGGCACGATCCCGCACCCTGAACCTTTTCCGCGGGGAGCGATGCTTTCCAGGCTGAAGCGGGCGGTCCTCGGCGCCCCGCGCGACGTCGAGGACCCGGGGACCTACCACGCCATCTCCCTGGTCGCCCTGCTCGCCTGGGTGGGGCTGGGCGCGGACGGGCTCTCGTCGTCGGCGTACGGCCCCGACGAGGCGTTCCGGGCGCTGGGGGAGCACACCTACCTGGCCGTCGCGCTGGCGGGGGCGACCGCGGTGACCGTGCTGGTGATCTCGGTGGCCTACTCGCAGATCATCCGGCGCTTCCCCTTCGGCGGCGGCGGGTACGTGGTGGCGACCGAGCTGCTGGGGCCGCGCTGGGGGGTGGTCTCCGGCTCGGCGCTGCTGATCGACTACGTGCTCACCATCTCGGTGTCCATCGCCGGCGGCGCCGACCAGGTGTTCAGCGTGCTCCCCCCGGAGGCGGCGCGCTGGAAGCTCGCGGTGGAGGCCGCGGCGATCGGGGTGCTGATCGTCCTCAACCTCCGCGGGGTCAGGGAGTCGGTGACGGTGCTGGCCCCCATCTTCGGGATCTTTCTGCTGACGCACGCGGTGCTCATCATGGGCGGGCTGGCCATGCACGCGGGCGACGTTCCGCGGCTGGCGGGCGAGGTGCGGAGCGGGTTCCGGTCGGGGCTGGGGGCGCTGGGCGCCGCGGGGCTGTTCGCGGTGTTCGTGCGCGCCTACTCCATGGGCGCCGGGACGTACACCGGGATCGAGGCGGTGTCCAACGGGCTGCAGATCATGCGCGAGCCCCGGGTGCGGACCGGCCGCAGGACGATGACGCTGATGGCGGTGTCGCTGGCGCTCACCGCGGGGGGGATCCTGCTGCTGTACCTGCTCTTCGGGGCGCGCCCGGTGGAGGGGAAGACGATGAACGCCGTGCTGCTGGACGCCTTCGCGGGCGGGTGGACGGTGGGCGGGGTGCGGGTGGGATACGGCTTCGTGGTGCTCACCCTGGCGGCGGAGGCGGCGCTGCTGTTCGTGGCGGCGCAGGCCGGCTTCATCGACGGGCCGCGGGTGATGTCCAGCATGGCGGGCGACTCCTGGCTCCCGCACCGCTTCGCGCAGCTTTCCAGCCGCCTCGCCATCGGCGACGGGGTGCTGCTGATGGGCGCCGCCGCCGTCGCCACGCTCTTCTACACCCGCGGCAGCCTGACGGCGCTGGTGACGATGTACTCCATCAACGTGTTCGTCACCTTCTCCCTCTCGCAGCTCGGGATGGTGCGCTTGTGGCTCACCCGCCGGGAGCCGGGCCGCGGAAAGGGGCTCGCGATCCACGGGGTGGCGCTCGCCCTGTGCCTGGGCATCCTGCTGGGGGTGGTGTACGAGAAGTTCGCCCTGGGCGGGTGGGTCACCCTCGCGGTGACCGGGACGGTGGTGGGGCTCTGCTTCGCGGTCCGCCGCCACTACGCCGGCGTGGGAGAAAGCCTCCGGCGGCTGGACACGATCCTGGAGGCGCTCCCCGCGCACGCCCCGGACGCTCCGCCCGCGCCCGACCCCGCGCGGCCCACGGCGGTCCTGCTGGTGGGCGGCTACGGCGGGCTGGGCGTGCACGCGCTGCTCGCGGTGCAGCGGACCTTTCCCGGGCACTTCCGGAACTTCGTCTTCGTGTCGGTGGGGGTGATCGACGCGGCGACGATGAAGGGCGTGGAGGAGGTGGAGCGGCTGCGAGCCCGCACCGAGGCGTCGCTGCGGCGCTTCGTGGAGCTGGCCCGCCGCTTCGGGCTCGCGGCGGACTTCCGCATGGCGGTGGGGACGGACGTGCTGGACGAGGGGGAGGCGGTGTGCGCCGGGGTCGCCGCGAGCTACCCGCGCTCCGTCTTCTTCCTGGGAAAGCTGGTGTTCCGCGAGGAAACCTTGTTCCAGCGCCTGCTCCACAACGAAACGGCGTACCAGCTCCAGCGGCGGCTCCAGCTCGCCGGCCTGAACGCGATGGTGCTCCCGGTGCGGGTGGCCGGGGGCCGGAGCGACCCACCTTCCGGAAAGCGAGCCGCGTAGCCATGAGAAAGCGAATCCGCGGCGTGTCGTCCGCCGTCCTGCTCGTCGCGCTGTCGCTGCTGGGCGCCTGCGAACCTCCCCCGCAGATCGCCGGATCTTGGGAGACGCAGGAGCCGCTGCGCCGGCGGACCACCTACGTGTTCCGGGAGGACGGCACCGGCTTCCGCATCGCCGGCGGGCGGATGGAGGACTTCCGCTACGCGATCGATCCCGAACCCGACCCCGCCCCGCTGGACCTGTGGCTGCGCGGGCCGGGGGGCGCGGAGCGCCGCGTCGCCGGGATCGTGCAGCTCCGCGGCGCCGCCGGGCTGCGGATCAGGCTCGCGCCGCCGGGCGAGCCGCGCCCGCGGGAGTTTTCGCGGACCCATCCCGGCACCGCCTTGAGCCGCTCCGTGCCGAGGTGATGGAGGCGGCCCCCCAGCGGACGCAGCGCGAGCCCCGCGTGAGGGATTCCGGCCCGGAGGGGCGAGACCCGGCGGGGCTGTTTCCGCCGGGGCTCGACTCCGTTGGGCTGCGTTGTTTGCAGCCCTACGGAGCCGAAGCCCGACCCCGGCGCCAGCCGGGGGCACGCCCAACCCCGCAGTTTTCCGTAAAAATCAGCCTACGGCCAGCACGGGAAGCGGTTGCTCGCTCCCGGAGTGCAGGAACGCATTGGGATCGTGGTGGAGCGCCTCCTTGGGCAGCCACTCCCAGAGCGGCCCCAGGTGCGTGCGGATCTGGTCGGTGAGCACGGCGGGCAGCTCGACCGTCTCCCCCTCGAAAAAGGCCCGGAACCGCGGCTCGTCCATCCACCGCCGCATCTTCCGGTGGTAGGCGTTGCGGTTGTTGCGCTCCGACGAGATCCCGCGGAAGAACTGCTCCAGCGCGATGTACGACCGCCGGTTCTTCACCAGCCGGCGGGTGAGTGCCCGCGCGGAGAAGGCGTAGTCGAAGGTGTCGATGACGTGGTCGTAGAACTGCGGCCAGGTGTAGTTCCTGGGCCGCACGTTCATGGCCTGCACCAGGTCCAGGAAGTGGAAGGGCACGGGGAGCACCCGCCCCTCCCGCTGGTAGTCCAGGTTCAGCACGGCGTTGCGCCCGAAGGCCGAGAGCAGCGCGAAGTGGGGGTACATCCCCGGGGCCAGGTCCACGAACCGCTTGGTGAGCTCGAACGGCTCGGGTCCCTCGTCGGCGTCCAGCCCGAAGATCAGGTTGCACTGGGTGTAGGGGACGTACTCGTTGACCAGGTTGGCCTGCTCGGCCACGGCCTGCACCTTTTCCAGGCCGCGGACGGTGCGCATGCGCGACTTGTCGCCGATGTCGAACCACGACTCGATCCCCGGGGCGATGGCCTTGAAGCCGTTGCGCTTGAGCCGTTTGAGGTTGTCCTCCTTGAGCAGCGACAGCGAGGTCTCGGCGACGAAGGTGACGCTCCCCGGCGGCACCACCTCCTCGATGGTGTCCAGGTAGTCGTCGAAGCGGATGCCGAAGTTGGGGTCGTGCCACACCGCGACCGCGCGCGGCATCTTCAGCTCCTGGAAGAAGCGCAGGTCGTCGCGCAGCCCCTCGTAGGGGAGCGGCTGGTAGGGGACCACGGCGTCGATGCAGAAGCTGCACTTGTACGGGCACCCCAGGCTCCCCAGGAAGGGCACCAGCTTGAGGACGTTGGCGCGGTCCATGGAGGGCTTGAGGAACTTCCAGCGCTGGCGCAGCCCCGGCAGGTCGGCCGGCTGCCTGTGCGCCGACAGGTACGCGCCCATCGGCCGCTGGGGCGCGGGGTCGCCGAGCAGGTCGCGGATCAGCTCGCGGTCGCAGAAGCCCACCACGTAGTCGAAGTACTTGCGGGCGTCCTCGGGATACGACCGCGCGTGGGGCCCGCCCAGCACCGTGGGCACGCCCCGGGCCCGGTAGAAGGCGCTGAAGGCGTAGGCCAGCAGCGCGCACTGCGAAAAGGCGTTGATGAAGAGCAGGTCCATCTCCTCCGGCAGCCCGCCGGCCAGCAGCTCGGTGCCGGAGTAGTAGGCGATGTGCGCCTGGTGCCCTTCCTCCTCGCACCACACCCCCACCACCTGGGGCATGATGCTGGTGTTGTTGGCCCGCATGAGGCGCGAGTACCCGTTGCGCGGTGGCTCCTTGCCGAGCAGGTCGATGATCCCGATGCGCATGTCTCTCCTTCGCCGGCGTACACGAGGCGGACAGCTGAGGAAGATCCTGGTGCACAACACCGTAGGGAGCGCGGCGGGCGCAGGCAAGCACTTCGTTTCGCGCCCGCGCGGCCGTCGCCCGCCGCCGCCGGGGCCCGCGCGGGGACGGACGTTCCTCCCGCGCCGCGGAGCGCATTGCGCGGCATGGATTTGGCTACTGCTGCGCGCGGGGCGGAAATGCCAACCGGGGGAGAGCGATGATGCGCGGCAAGCAGAGCTGGATGGGGGCGGGGCTGGCGGTGGCGGTCGCGGCGGCGGGGTGCGCGCGGGCGGAGAGCGCGCCGGACCGGGCGCCGCCCGGTGCAGCGGCGGCGCAATCCGCGGCGCCGGCC
>JBEVLE010000245.1:0-4215 GCA_040509335.1 Longimicrobiaceae bacterium
CCCCGGGTGCGGGGGCCGCGTCGAAGAGGCCGAAGCGTTCACCGGCGCGTCAGCGGCCGCCGGTCTGGGACGGAGGCGTGTCCTTGTTCTCGCCCGGGCGGTGCTCGTACATGCTGGCCGGGTCGGTGGCGGGCTGCCGGGTCATCTCGCTCTTGTCCTGGCCGTGGGCGTTGGCCGGCATGGTGGGGATGTCCGCCCCCTCCGCCTTCCCCTGTACCGGCGCGCCGCGGTCGTGGTCGCTCAGGTGCGGGGGGTGGAGCTGCGAGGAGGCGGCGTTCCCCACCTCCTTGCGCGGCCCCGGCTGGCTGGGCTGGCCGGCGTCCGTCGCGGGGCCGGAGATCCCTTCCCCCGTCCCCCGGCTCATGCGCCTACCTCGTCCCCGCCGACCTCCGAGTTCCCCAGGGCCTCGCGGTCGCGGCCCTCGTCGTACGCCGCTTCCCCGCCCCCGTCGGCGGACTGGCCGGCGCGGGCGTGCACGGAGGGCGCGGGGTGCGCGCCGGGAGCCGGGATCCCGCCCTTCTGCGTCCCGGGGGCCGCCTCGCGGGTCTCGGCCTCCTCCTGGCCCACGCGCTGACGGTCGAGCCGGGCGGCGTCGTCCATGCTGCTCCCGCCGTGGCCCTCCTGCGGGAGGTTCTTGTAGTCGGTCGCGCCGCCCTCGCGGGGGTCGATGTTGTGCTGGTCGGGTCGCTTGCCACCCATCGTACGCTCCTGCTTGGGGTTGCGGATGCGGGCGGTCGCCCGTCTCACCCGCTCCCCCACTTCAGGAAGCGTGCCGGGCCGCGCTCAGGGCGCCGGCGGGGTGAGCAGCAGCGCTCCCCTCGCGCCCGTGGCGCGGTGCGTCCCGTAGCCCACGACCTGCCCGCGGTCGTTGACGTCGGTCACCGTCTCCCACACCCAGTCGCCCGCGACGACCAGGTCCTCGACGCGGACCGCCCGGCTGCCGCCGCGGAAGAGCACGGGGGGCGTGCCGGGGCAGGAGATGCAGGTGTTCCTCCCCACGGCGTCGCCGCGGTCGTTGGCCGCGGTCGCCGAGGCGATGAGCCCGCGCCACAGCATGCCCAGGTGCGTCACCGCTCCACCCGGGCGCCAGGTGAACGGGCGGATCTCCCCGCCCACCAGGTCGTGCCCGTACACCCGCCCCTGCGCGTCGATGGCGTTGCCCTCGCTGAGGATCGGGTTGGTGGACGGAAAGACCGGAGCCGCCGCGGCGGCGCTCTCCAGGAAAAAGGCCCGCCCCGACTCGGTCCCCGATCCCGCCTGGTAGAGCGTCCCGGTAATCTGCCCCGCGCCGTTGATCGCCCGCGGCATGATCCGCAGGGCGCCGTAGTTGGAGATCGGGCTCAGCGTCCCCGCGCGCACGATCCACCCGCCGCCGTCGCAGTTGCGGGTGCAGCGGTCGGCCGTCCATCCGCCCACCATCTCCCCCAGGTCGTTCATCCCGCCGAAGCGGAGGTTGGGCCCCGGCGACGGCACCAGCGCCGTCGCGCGCTCGTTCTCCCAGCGCGTGATGAAGGTGCCTCGCGCGGAGCGCACCTCGCCCCCCACCTGCCCCCGCGCGTTGATCGCCCAGGGAACGACCGTCCGCGTCGACGCGGACCCCAGGGAGTCGGGAACGCCGAGCTCGGTGAGGCGGCCGTCCTGCCACGTCCACCCCCGCGAAAGGACCGGCTCCGACACCGCGAGCGGGGCGGAGGCGGCCGAGTAGCCCACCACCTGCCCGAGCTCGTTGATCCCCGTGGCGCGGCTCTCCGGGAGGCCGGAGAGCGTACCCAGGTAGGTGGTGGTGTAGGGGCGCTCCACGGTCAGGGCGAGCCGGCCCTCCGCGGCGCCGATGCGCGCGGTGATGGTGGCGGTTCCGGGCGCCACGGCGCGCACCACGCCGGAATCGCTCACCGTCGCCACAGCGGCGTTGGAGGTGGAGTAGCTGGCGGGGAGCCAGAGCAGCACCGCCCCCGACGCGCTCCGCGGCACCGCCAGCACGCGGGCGGCGTTGGTGGCCACCTGGTCCTCCGTGGGCATGCGGATGGCGACGGTGTTCCCCACCACCAGCAGGAAGCTGTCCGGCTCCATGGTCACCCGCGCGACCGGCGGAACCGCGGGGTCCACGGCCACCTCCACCCGGTCCTGCTTGCCGCCCGCGGACGCGGTGATGGTCGCGGTCCCGACCGCCCTGCCCGTGACCCGCCCGTCCGCGGCCACCGTGGCGACCGCCTCGTTGCTGCTCGTCCAGGCCACCGCGCGGCCCGTCATCACCGCCCCGGTGCCGTTCAGCACGCTCGCGCTCAGCTGGATGCTCTGCCCCACGGCCACCCGCGCGGCCGTGGCCGTGACCTCCACCCCGGCGACGGGGTCGGAGCGCGTGGGGTCGTCGCACCCCGCGGCGGCGAGGAGCGCCGCCAGGAGGCAGAGCGCGAGGGCGGGAATGCGGCCGCGGGCGGGTCTCATCGTGTTCGTCCGGTTCATGATCAGTCGTCGTCCAGTCGCTTTCGTGCTCACGGGGCGGGCGGGGTGAGCAGCAGCGCGCCGCGCACCCCGGTGGTGCGGTGCGTCCCCACGCCCACGATCTGCCCGCGGTCGTTGATGTCCGTGGACGTTTCCCACACCCAGTCGCCCGCGACGAACAGGTCCTCGATGCGCGTCAGCGCGGCGCCGCGGAACAGCACCGGGATGAAATCCGCGCAGCCCGTGCAGTTGCTCCTGCCCACGGCGGCGCCCTGCCCGTTGACGTCGGTCGCGACGGCGATGAACCCGCCCCCCAGCCTGCCGAAGTGCGCCAGCGCGCCGCCGGGGGTCCAGCGGAAGGCGCGGTAGCCGTCGACGAGGTCCTGGCCCACCACACCGCCCTGCGAGTCGATGTCGTGCGCCTGGCTGGCGATGGCGTTGGTGGGGAGGAAGGTCGCCGGGGCGCTGTCGCTCTGCATGAGGAAGGCGCGCGCCGACTCGGTGCCCTGCTGGGTCGTGAACAGGGTCCCGGCGATCCGCCCCGCGTCGTCGATCGCCTCGGGGAAGATGCGCAGCTGGCCCTGGTTGCTGATCTCCCTGACCGTGCCGCCGCGGAAGATCCAGCCGCCGCCCGAGCAGTTGCGGGTGCAGAGCTGCGACCGCCACCCGCCGACGATCTCCCCGCGCTCGTTCATCCCGCCGAAGATCGCGCCCCCGGTGACCGCCGCGATCGTGGCCCGCCCGCCGTCCCACAGCGCGACGAACGGCCCGCCGACGGCGCTCACGAAGCCGCCGATCTGCCCGCGGTCGTTGATCGCCAGGGGAGCCACCCCGGACACCGCCCGTTCGGAGACGGTCACCTCGGTCAGCGCTCCGTTCTGCCAGATCCAGCCGCGCGCGCCGTTGACGGCGTCATCGGTCGGGGTGACGGTGGTGGAGTAGCCCACCACCTGTCCCGCCTCGTTGATCCCCGTGGCGCGGCTCTGGGGGAGCCCGCCCACCGTCCCCAGGTAGGTGAGCGTGTAGGGGCGCTCCACGATGAGGGTGAGCCGGCCCTCGGCGCCGCCCGCGCGCGCGGTGATGGTGGCGGTGCCGGGCGCGATGCCCCGCACCACGCCGGAGTCGCTCACCGTCGCCACCGCCGCGCTGGAGGTGGCGAAGCGCACCGGCACGCCCAGCATCACCCCGCCGGACGCATCGCGGGGGACCGCCAGCACGCGGGCGAGGGCGTTGGCCAGGGCGTCGCCGGTGGGCGGCCGGATGGCGACGGTGTTCCCCACCACCAGGCGGAAGGTGTCGGGCTCCAGCGTGACGCGCGCGGCCGCGGGATCCACGGCCAGCTCCACCTGGTCCTGCTTGCCGCCCGCGGACGCGGTGATCGTCACGCTCCCGGGCGCCCTGCCGGTCACTACCCCGTTCGCCACCGTGGCGACCGCCTCGTTGCTGCTCGTCCAGGTGACCGCGCGGCCGGCGATCTCCTCGCCCCCGGCGCCGAGCACCGCGGCGGCGAGCTGGAGCGTCTGCCCCACGGCGAGGCGCGTGTCGGGGGAGGTGACGTCCACCGCGGCGACGGGCTCGGAGCGCGCGGGGTCGTCGCACCCGGCGAGCGCGGCCGGCAGGACGCCCAGGGCGAGCGCCAGCCCCAGGCGAGGAACGTGTCTCGAAAGGATGTCGCGCAGCATCGTGATGGCTCGGATTCAGCGGTGGACTTCACGCGTTCCTCGACGCGCTCCCCCCACAGACGAAGACGGGCGGCGGCGCGTCACCGCGCCG
>JBEVLE010000246.1:0-4844 GCA_040509335.1 Longimicrobiaceae bacterium
GCCCGCGGCGCGATGCCGCGGGCCCTTTCTGCTTCCGGAGTGCTGCCGCCTAGCGCGTCCCGGCGGGCTGGCCCGCGGCGGCCGGCTGACCCGCCGCGGCGGGCGCGGGCTGCGCGGCGGCGACGGCCCTCACCGTCTTCCCCTGCCAGCGGGCCCGGTCCACCCTCGCCTCCTGCCCCTGCGGCACGGAGATGGTGCCGGGGTCGCCGTCGGAAACGTAGCGCCGCGACGGGTTCTTCCGGTACGCTTCCAGCTGCCGCTCCAGGTGGTTGGGCGCGACGATGAAGCGGTCGACGGAGTGCGCGTTCCACTTGACGTCGAAGGGAGACTCGTTGGGCCCGCCGGACACCTCGAGCACCACCTTGTTCTCGTACGGCTTGCCGTTCCAGCTCCCCGCCCAGGCCAGGCTCCGGGTCTTGGGCCACATGCCGAGCGGGAGCGCGAAGGTGACGATGTCGTAGTCGGCCGGGAGGTACACCTTGATGGAGTCCTCGCCCCGCCCGATCCACTCCTGCGCCTGCGCGTCGCCGCTGGCCCGGTCGAGCCGGGCGTGGTACAGGGTGTGGTTGCACACCTCGTGGCGGTTCTCCACCAGGTAGGTGACCTTCTTGCGGATGTTGGCCTCGCGCTCCGCGCGCGGGATCTGCTTGTCGGGCTTCTCGCTGAAGAAGTTGGACGGGTGCCCGGCGGCGGGGAGGATGCACCACACGGCGCCGTTGTGCCAGGCGGGGTTCTTTTCCTGGAAGGCGGCCCACATCCCCATCATGGTGTTGGGGTCGATCCGCCCGTCCGGGAGGTAGTAGAACTGCCCCAGCGAGGAATCGTCGATGGTGAACACCACCGGCGTCGTCCCGGCGGGGATGTCGATGTTCCCCTCCAGCACCTGCCGCATGGTGACGGGGCGGAACCCGTTCTCGTACAGCGCCTGCAGGTCCCTGCGGAAGTTCTCGGCCTTGCGGATGAACTCGCCCTCGTTGTCGCCCAGGCGGTGGTACTCCAGCACCATGATCTCCCCCAGCTCGTTGGGGGGAACGTCGACCTTGGGGCCGTTGTCGGCGACGGCGGAGCCCGCGGGCGTCGCGGCGGCCGTGGTGGAGTCCGGGGCCGCCGCGGCGCTGTCGCCGGAGGTGGCGGCGGCCGCCGCGCCGGGGGCCTGCTCGCCGCCCTCGCCGCCGCACGCCGCGAGGAGGAGGGCCGCGCCGAGGAGGACGGGCTGGATGCTGCGCTGGATCTTCATCTGGCTCTGCGGTACGGTCTTGGACGCGGGGCTCTCGCCGCCCCGCTCGGCTGGGGCGGGCCGGGTGCAAGAGGTATGCTAGGCCCCGTCGTCAGCGTCCCCGCCGGGGCGCGCGGACCGGCGCGCGCGGCGGCTGCGGCGCGGCTTCGGCGGCGTGCTCGCGGAGCAGGCGGGGGAGCAGCTGCTCGGCGAGGCGCGCGAGGACCCGCTGGTAGACGGACGCGGCGCGCGCCGGGGGCACCTCTAGCTGGGCGATGTACAGCGACACGGCCTGCGTGGGCGGGGCGTGGTCGTCCAGGATCTCGACGAACTGCAGGGCGTGCTTGAAGTGCGCGCGGATCAGCGCCTCCCAGGTGCGGGCGGCGAACAGCTCCATCCACAGGTCCTCTTCGGCGTTGCGCTTCATCTGCCGCCGGATGAAGCGGAGCGCGCCCAGCGGGGTGGCGTAGCGCCAGTCGAATCCCCGCCCGCGGTGCCGCTCGCGCGCCAGCTCGGAGCCGGTCTGCGGGTCGCTGAGGTCGGACAGGGCCCGGGTGCGGACGATCTCCTCCTCCTCGCCGCTGAGCTCCATGATCTCCACGTAGCGCTCGAGCGCCTCGTCGAAGGGCATGCGCGGGGCGAGGATGGCGACCAGCTCCAGGGCCTGCGAGGCGTGGGTCTCGGCGATGATCTCGCGTGACTTGGCCTCGGCCAGCTCCAGGCGGCGCCGCAGGTCGCCGGGGAGCCTCTGCAGCCAGAGGGGGTTGGGTGATGGCATGCTACGGGAGCGGGGTTGGGGAGCGCGGGAGAAACGCCCACGCGGCGCGATTGCTGCGCCCGGAGGGGCGCCTTTATCTTTGTCGCACGGGGCCTTGCGCCCCGACCGCTGGGAAAGATGTGGGTGGCGAGGCGCGGTGACAACTCCCCCGCCCCGCTTTCCGGCGGGACTGGCGATCACCCTGGCGAAGGACGTGGAAATGGCACTGTCGCGGAGCTCTTCCTGGAAGGAGCACCGGCTCGCGAACCGGCTGGAGTGCGGCGGGACGGAGTACTCGGTGGACCTGGTGGCGCGCAAGGCCACGGGGGTGGAGGGGTGGAGGGTGACGGTGGTGTTCCTGCCGCGCGAGCAGGGGAGCGAGGTCAAGGTGGAGCTGCCGAACGCCTCGTCCACGGCGGAGGTGCGCCGCCTGGTGGCGGAGCTGGAGGGCGCGGAGGAGCGGCTGCGCGAGATGTGCCGCGGCGCGGGCGGGGCGGCCTGACGGAGTACCTGGTGGACGGGGAGCGGGTCCGCACCCTGCCGGACCTGCTGGCCCCGGGGCTGCGGCTGCTGTTCGTGGGCTTCAACCCCAGCGTGCGCGCAGCTCGGCTGGGGCACTACTACGCCGGGCGCAACAACCGCTTCTGGGACCTCCTGGCGGCGTCGGGGCTGACGCCGGGACGCTGGCGCTTCGAGCAGGACCGCTCCCTGCTGGAGCTGGGGATCGGGGTGACGGACCTGGTGAAGCGCCCCACCCGGAGCGCCGCGGAGGTGACGGCGGCGGAGTTCCGGCGCGGTGCGGAGCGGTTCCGGGGGTTGGTGCGCGAGCTGCGGCCCCGGGTGGTGTGCTACAACGGCAAGGGGGTCTACCTGCGCGCCGCCGGGGTGGCGTCGGCCCCGTGGGGGCGGCAGGTGCGCGAGCTGGTGGAGGGGACGGCGGACTTCGTCGCGCCCAGCCCCAGCGGGCTGGCGCGGATCCCCTTCGCGGAAAAGGCGGGATGGTACGTGGAACTGCGCAGGACGGTGGAGGCGACGGGTGCCTGACACGGCGGAGACGATGAGCGAAACGAGCGGTGTGGAGGACTCCCCGCTGCGGGAGGCGGAGCGGGCGCCGGGGACGGTGTTCACGGAGGTGGCGGGGCGCGGCGTGCCGCTCCACTTCGGCGATCCGGCTGCGGAGTACCGCGCGGTGCGCGAGGCGGCGGGGGTGGCGGACCGCGCCGACCGCGCCCACATCCGCCTGTGGGGCCGCGACCCGGTGAAGATGGTGCAGGGGCTGCTGACCAACGACCTGGCGGGGGCCCCGCCCGGCCGGGGCGTGTACGCGGCCGTGCTGACGCCCAAGGGGCGCACCCTGGCGGAGCTGCGCGCATTCCGCCTGGAGCGGTCCGGCGGCACGGAGGTGCTCCTGGACCTGCCGCGCGAAGCGCTGGCGGGGACGCGCGAGCACCTGAGGAAGTTCGTCCCCCCCATGTTCGCGCGCTGGGCGGACGCCTCGGCGGAGGTGGGCGCGGTGGGGGTGTACGGCCCCCGGGCGCGCGGGCTGGTGGCGCGGACGCTGGCGGCGGAGGTGCCGCCGCTGGACGAGGACGCCTTCGTGGAGGCGCCCTTCGGGGGGGCGCAGGTGGTGGTGGTGGGCACGCGTGCCGCGGGCGGGGAGGAGGGGTTCGACCTGCTGGCCCCGGCCGCGGTGCTCCCCGCGCTGTGGCGCGCGCTGCTGGCGCACGGCGAGGAGGTGGGCGCGCGCCCCGTGGGATGGGAGGCGCTGGAAGCGCTGCGGGTGGAGGCGGGGGTGCCGCGCTACGGCGCCGAGCTGACGGAGGACACCATCCCGACCGAGGCGTTCGAGGCGATCGGGATGATGCCGCGGGCCATCTCCTTTTCCAAGGGGTGCTACACGGGGCAGGAGGTGATCGTCCGCATCGCGCACCGCGGCCACGTAAACCGGCACCTGCGCGGCCTGCGCCTGGGCGCCGGCGCGACGCAGGCGCCGGGGACACCGCTCTTCCACCCGGAGACCGGGAAGGAGGTGGGGCGGATCACCAGCACGGCCTTTTCGCCGCTGCTGGGGGCGCCGGTGGCGCTGGCGTACGTGCGGCGCGAGCTCGGCCCGGGCGACGCGGTGCGGGTGGGCGCGGCCGATGGCGAGCGAGCCGGGATCGTGGAGCTGCCGTTCCGCGGGGAGGGGGACGATGCTGGGTGAGAACCGGTCGGCGCTCAAGGAGTGGGGCGCGGTGGAGCGGGCGCTGGCGGAGGGCCGCACGACGCTGCTGGTGCGCAAGGGCGGGATCCACGAGCGCCGCGAGGGCTTCCAGGTGGAGCACCGCGAGTTCTGGATCTTCCCCACCCTGTACCACCAGAACACGCACGAGCTGCGCCCGGAGTTCCGCCCCGCCCTGGAGGCCGCGGCGGCGGCGCCGCACGACGTGAACCGGGTGCGGATCGGCCACTACGCGGTGGTGGAGGAAGCGCTGCGGGTGAAGAGCCTGGACGCGCTGCGGCGCCTGGACGGCCTCCACCCGCTGACCCCGGAAACGGTGGAGTCGCGCTTCGCCTACCGGGGCAAGCCGTACCTGCACGTGCTGCTGGTGCGCTTCTTCCGCCTGCCGGAGCCGCACGTGATCCCCGTGACGCTGGACTACGAGGGCTGCGTCTCGTGGGTGGAGCTGGACGACGCGCTCCCCACCGCGGGCGCGCAGCCGGTGCTGCTGGACGGCGAGTTCGCCGCCCGCCGCGCGGACGTGCTGGCGAGGCTGGGCGAGGAGGACGTGGTGCGGCTTTGACTGCAGGGAACAGGGAACAGGGAACAGGGAACAGCCTGCAACGGCACACGAAGCACGGAACGGCGCCCCACCGGGATCTCCTGGTGGG
>JBEVLE010000247.1:0-7877 GCA_040509335.1 Longimicrobiaceae bacterium
CCGGGGAAGATCCCGGCGGGGCGCGGCTCGTTCGGGCGAAGGTGGAAGCGGGGTGCTACGCGCGGTCCTCCGCGAACACGGCTTCCAGCTTGTCCAGGCAGAGGCGCCAGCCTTCGCGGTTGCCCTCGCGGTCCAGCTCGGTGAGCAGGCGGTCCTGGCGGATGGTCAGCTCGGTGGTGCCCGCGCCTGCGTCGCGGAAGTCCACGGTGAGCAGCGTGGGGTAGAGGCCGGCGGGGTGGCTGGGGCCCTCGTACACCCAGGTCTTCACCAGCCGCTCGCCGGGGACCAGCTCGCGGTACTCGCCGGTGGTGGTGTGGCGGTTGCCCATGGGGTCCACCACCACGACGCGGTAGCCGCCGCCCACGCGCGGGTCGGCGGCGGCCTCCACCACCTCCAGCCGGCCGGGGGCGAGCCACCTCCGGAGCAGCGCGGGGTCGGTCCACGCCTCGAACACGCGGTCCGGCGGCGCGCCGATGGTGCGCACCACCGTGAGGGTGGGCGGTGCGGTGCGGTCCTCCGGGCCCTGCACGCTCACTGCTGGAAGATCTGGATGAAGTTGCCGCAGGTGTCGTCGAAGACGGCGTCGATCCCCCAGTCGGTCCTGGTGGGCTCCTTCTTGAAGACGACGCCGCGGTCCCTGAGCCGCTCGTACTCGGCCTGCACGTCCGGCACGCCGAAGACGATGACGGGGAGCCCGGCGTCGTAGATGCCTTTCTGGAACTCCCGGGCGCCCAGGTTCTGGTTGGGCTCCAGGAGCAGCCCGGTGCCGTCCGGGTCCTCGGGCGAGGCCACGATGGCGAGGTAGTGCTCGGGCATGTACATCTTTTCCACGAAGCCGAGCTTTTCCGTGTAGAACTTGAAGGCTTCCAGCGGGTCGTTCACGAAGACACTGGTCATCGCGATCTTCATTTGGGATCTTCCTCGGCGTGGGGGGGAGGGGGAAGGAACAGGGATTCCAGCGCGTCCAGGCGGTCGCTCCAGAAGCGCTCGTAGTAGGCGAGCCACTCCTGCGCCTCGGCGAGCCGCGCGGCGGCGAGACGGCAGCGGTGGGTGCGGCCCTGCACCGTGCGCTGCACCAGCCCGGCGCGCTCCAGCACCTTGACGTGCTTGGACGCGGCCGCGAGCGACATCCTGAACGGCTCCGCCAGCTCGCCCACCGTCCGCTCGCGCGCCGCCAGGCAGTGCAGCATCTCGCGGCGGGTGGGGTCGGCGAGCGCCTGGAACACGCGGCTCAGCTCGTCGGTCTGTCTCTCAACCATGTGGTTGAGGATACGAGCCCGCCGCTCGATTGTCAACCATGTGGTTGATGATCGGGCCCTCACCCGGCGGCCTGAGAGCCGCCACCCTCCCCCAATTCTGGGGGAGGGCTTCCTGACCCTCGGGCTCAAGCGTGTCGTGCTCCCCTTCTCGCGGACGCCAGCGCCCACCCCGCGTGAGGGATTTCGGCCCGAAGGGGCGAGACCGCGCGGCTGTTTGCGCGGGCTCGACTCCGTTGCGCACAGTTTTATCGTGCGTTACGGAGCCGAAGCCCGACCCCGGCGCCCCGCCGGGGGCACGCCCGAACCGGCAGTTCAGCCGTTCGATTCGGAAAACGCACGCACGAGACGGTACAGGAACTCCTGCCCCTCGTGGTACGACTGCACGGAGATGCGCTCGTCCGGCGCGTGGGCGCGGGTGTCGTCCAGGTCCAGGAAGATCCCGGTGACGCCGTACATGGGGATCCCCGCCTGGCGGAAGTACAGGCTGTCCGTGGCCCCGATCCCCATGGTGGGCACCACGGGAACGCCGGGCCACATCTGCGCGGTGACGCGCTCGATGGGCTCCATCACCTCCGGCCGCAGCGGCGAGGGCGGGCTGGGCTTCGCGGCCACCAGGGGGCGCACCTCCACGCGCTCGTCGGCGACGACCTCCACCAGGGCGCGCATCACCTCCTCGGGCGTGACGCCGGGGAGGAGGCGGCAGTTGACCACGGCGCGGGCGGTCTGCGGGATGGTGTTGTTGGACACGCCGGCGTCCAGCCGCGTGGCCGCCCAGGTGGTGCGGATCAGCCCGTTGTACTGCGGCAGGGCGGACAGCCGCTCCACGGCCTCGGGGTCGGGCGGGTCCTGGAGCAGGGCGCGCATGTCCTCCGCAACCGGGGCGCTCTCGATGCCGGCCATGCGCGCGAAGAAGGCGCGCGCCACCTCGCTGACCTGCGCGGGAAAGCGGTGCGCGGCGATGCGCCCCAGCGCGGCGCTCAGGTGGTAGATGGCGTTGTCCGGGGTGGGGAGCGAGCTGTGGCCGGCGGCGCCGCGGGCCTCCAGCTCGAAGTCGGCGTACACCTTTTCGCTGGCCTGCACGGTGTTGGAGATGCGCCGGCCCCCGCGGCTGCGCCCGTAGCCCCCCTCGTTGATCCCGAACTCGGCGTCCACCCGGTCGCGCCGCTCCTGCGCCAGCCACCGCGCGCCGTTGTGGTCGCCGCACTCCTCGTCGGCGGTGAGCGCGACGACCAGGTCTCGATCCGGGACGAAGCCCTCGGCGCGCAGGCGCAGCAGGTTCGCCACCCAGATGGAGGCCAGCGCCTTCTGGTCGGTGGTGCCGCGCCCGTAGAAGAAGCCGTCCCGCTCCACCATCTCGAAGGGCGGGGTGCTCCACTCCCCCGGGTCGGCGTCCACCACGTCCAGGTGCGCCAGGAGCAGGAGCGGCCGGCGGGCGCCGGTGCCGCGCAGGCGGGCCACCAGGTTGTGCTTGCGCGGGTCGGGTCCGGCGACCTCGATGTCTTCCTCGGGCCAGCCGGCGGAGCGCAGCCGCCGCGCCACGGCCTCGGCGGCCACGGTGACGCTGCCGCCGGCGTCGGTGGTGTCGATTGCGACGAGCTCCGCGAACACGTCGCGGGCGAGCGCCCGGTACTCCGGGGGCGGGGTGCGGGCGGGGTCGAGCGTGTCGTGCATGGGGATCGCGGGCTCGGGTCGTGGGGGTCGTGGGGCCGCGGCGGGCCCCGCTGCTTGCCACGGCCGCCCGCACAGCGCATTCTGTGCCGGTCCCTCCACGCCTCCGTTTCCGCACCACCTCCGGGTAGCCATGCGCGTCCTGCTTCCGACCTCCGCCCTGGTGGCGGCCGCCCTCGTCCCGCTCGCGCTGTCCTCCGCGCCGGCGCTCGCCCAGGCCCGCGACCCCTACCTGGCGCGCGCCGAGCGCGTGCTGCGCTCCACGCCGCTGGTGGACGGCCACAACGACCTCCCCTGGCGCATCCGCGAGGATTCGCTGCACCCCGGCGACGTGGAAGCATACGACCTGCGCCGCACGACGCCGGGGATGACGGACCTGGAGCGGTTGCGGAAGGGGATGCTGGGGGCGCAGTTCTGGTCGGTGTACCTGCCGGGCGAGCCCTCGGCGGACGACTACGCGCCCAACGGCCGGGTGTCGGGGATGCCGGGGTACGCGCGGGTGCAGCTGGAGCAGATCGACATCGCCCGGCGCATCGTCGAAAAGTACCCGGACCGCTTCGCCTGGGCGCTGACCCCGGCGGAGGTGCGCCGCGTCTTCCGGCAGGGCAAGGTGGGGTCGCTGCTGGGGATGGAGGGCGGGCACGCGATCGAGAACTCGCTGGGGGCGCTGCGGGCCTTCTACGGCACCGGGGTGCGCTACATGACGCTGACCCACAACGTGACCACCGACTGGGCGGACGCGGCCATGGACAGCGCGCGCCACGGCGGGCTCACGCCCTTCGGCGAGGAGGTGGTGCGGGAGATGAACCGGCTGGGGATGCTGGTGGACCTTTCGCACGTGTCGCCGGGCACCATGAGCGACGCGCTGCGGGTGACGGCGGCGCCGGTGATCTTTTCGCACTCGGGCGCGCGGGCGCTGGTGGACCACCCGCGCAACGTGCCGGACTCGATCCTCGCGCGGGTCAAGCAGAACGGCGGCGTGGTGATGGTGCCCTTCGTGACGGGCTTCGTGTCGCCGGAGGTGGCCCGCTACGGCGACGAGCGCGAGGCGGCGATTCGCGAGATCCGGGCGCGCGTCCCCGCGGGCGACCGCGCGGCCATGCGCGGCGAGATGCAGGCGTGGACCGCGGCGCACCCCGCGCCGAAGGCGACGCTGGCGCAGGTGGCGGACCAGATCGAGCACGTGCGCCGCGTGGCGGGCGCGGACCACGTGGGGATCGGCGGCGACTTCGACGGGATCACGGACGTGGTGGTGGGGCTGGAGGACGTGTCCACCTACCCGGCGCTCTTCGCGGAGCTGGCGCGCCGCGGCTGGTCGGACGCGGACCTGCGCAAGCTCGCCGGCGAGAACGTGCTGCGCGTCCTGGGCCAGGCGCAGCAGGTGGCGCAGCGCCTCCAGCGGGAGCGCGCGCCGTCCACCCGGACCATCCAGCAGCTGGACGGCGCCGCCGGGAGGACGCGGTGAGCCGCCGCGGCGCCGCGCTGGCCGCGGCGCTGCCCCTGGCGCTGGTCCTGGCGGGCTGCTCGGCGGGCCCTGCGCCCGGCGCGACCCCCGGGCCCGCCGCGCCGCGGGCGCTGGCGGCGGACGCGCCGGCGCCCTCCCCGGAGGCGATCAACGAGGCGGAGCTGCGGCGCGACCTGTTCGCCATGGCCTCGGACGAGATGCGCGGGCGCCTGGCGGGGGAGCTGGACGAGATGCGCGCCTCGGCCTGGGTGGCGGAGCGCGCGCGGGAGGCGGGCCTCCTCCCCGCGGGCGACGACGGCACCTACTTCCAGTTCTGGCCCATGCGCCGGGTGCGCACCGCGGCCGACGCCCGGATCTCGCTGGGCGGGGCGCCGCTGGCGCTGGGGCAGGGCGCGGTGGTGGTGACGCCGGTGGACGCGCGCGTGGACCTTCCGGTGGTGTGGGTGGGGGAGGCGACGGAGGCGGAGCTGGCCGCGGTGGACGTGCGCGGCAAGGCGGCGGCGGCGGTGCTCGGCCGCCCGCGGGCGGCGCCCGCGCCGGAAATGAGCCTGTGGGCGCGGCGCTACACCATGGCGGCGATCCGCGAGCGCGCGGCCCTGCTGGCGCAGCGCGGGGCGGCGGCGGTGATCCTGGTGTCGGACTCGGTCGCGGAAACGCAGTTCGGGATCTCGGGGAGCTACTACCTGCGCGGCACGTACGCGCTGGACACGGGCGCGGAGGCGCGACCCACGGGTGCGCCGCCGGTGCTGTGGCTCCCGCGCTCGGCGCTGGAGGCGGCGCGCCGGCCCGGGCAGCGGCTGGTGGCGGAGCTGTCCACGGAAAGCTTCGTCTACCCCTCGGTGAACGTGGTGGCGAGGGCGCCGGGTGCGGACGCGGCGCTCGCCGGCGAGCACGTGCTGTTCAGCGGGCACCAGGACCACGACGGCACGCGCGTGGCGGTGAACGGCGACTCCATCTGGAACGGCGCCGACGACAACGTCACCACCAGCGTGGCGCTGCTCGCCATCGGTCGGGCGCTGGCGCGCCAGCCGGGGCGGCGGAGCGCGCTGTTCGTGTGGCACGGGGCGGAGGAGCGGGGGCTGCTGGGGTCGCGCTGGTTCGTGCGGCACCCCACGGTGCCGCGCGGCTCCATCGTGGCGGTGCTCAACGGCGACATGCTGGGGCGCAACCACCCGGACTCGGCGGCGCTTCTGGGATCGCTCCCGCCGCACCGCAGCTCGGGCGAGCTGGTGGCCATGGCGGAGGCGGCCAACGCGCGGGTGTCCCGCTTCGCGCTGGACACCGCCTGGGACGCGCCCGCGCACCCGGAGGGGTGGTACTTCCGCAGCGACCACCTGCCGTACGCCTGCGCCAACATCCCGTCGCTGTTCTTCACCACGCTGCTGCACCCGGACTACCACACGCCGGAGGACGAGTCCGAGCGCATCGACGTCGCCAAGCTGGCGCGGATGACGCGGTGGATGTACGCAACCGGGTGGAGCGCGGCCCAGGCGGATCGCCGGCCGGCGCTGGAGCCGGGATTCAAGCTGGAGCGGCCCTGCACGTAAGGCGGCGGCATCGTCGGACCGGGGCTCCGGAAGCATCGAGGGGGCACGCTCGCACGGGCGTGCCCCCTCGCCACATTCGCTTGCGGCCGCCCCGGATCCCCGCCGTTCTTGTCCCGAAAGCGGGGTCGCCTTACCGTGTGGGTGCGGTCCCCGCCCGCCCCGGGGAGCGGCGCGGCTCCGGCCCGAACGAGAGGAAGCTTGCATGCGCGAACGAATCGCCGCCGATGAACCGCCCGAGCGCGTCCGGACGAAGCCGGCTCCGGCTCCCGCTCTCCGCGCCGTGCAGGCCCCGGACTCGCTCTGGGGCGCGCTCGCGCGGCCGCGCGACGCCCGGGCCGGAAACACCGAGGAGCGCGAGGCCCGCCGGGTGGCCGACGCGGTGGTGGGGGACGCGGCGGAGGCGGGCGGCGAGCGGCCGGCCCGGGACGTGTCGCCCGGCGCGGGGGCGGGCGCCGGCTCCGTCCCCGAGCTCGGCGGCGGGGAGCCTATGCCGGCCGCCGAGCGGGCGCGGTTCGAGGCGCGCTTCGGCTTCGACTTCAGCCAGGTCCGCATCCACCACGACGCCCGCGCCGACCGGGCCGCGGAGCCCATCGGGGCGTCGGCGTTCACGCTGGGCAGCCACATCGCGTTCCGCAGCGGGAGCTACGACCCGCGGTCCGAGGCGGGCCGCCGCCTGCTCGCGCACGAGCTCACGCACGTGGTGCAGCAGCGCGGCGGCGGGACCAGCCCGGCGGCCGGGCCCATCGGGGCGGCGCCGGTAGGCGTCGCCCGCTCCGGTCCGCCGGAGACCCGGGCCTCCGTTCACCAGCGGATGCTCAAGGGGATGATCGAGCTGGTGGGCAGGTTCCCCAGCGACGACGAGGCCCGGCAGGAGGCGCTGGTGGGGCTGCTGGGGACCGTCCCCGAGGAGCAGGTCGCCGGCCTGTACCACCGGCTGGAGCCCGGCGCGCCGAAGGACGACTTCGCCCTCTACTTCAAGCAGAAGTTCGCCTTCTCCCGGGCCGAGGGGCTGACGTACCTGCGCAACCGCATGCCGGCGCCCGCGAAGGCCACGACCGGATCGAAGTCCTCACCCGAAGTCCCCGGAAAGGAGATCGGCAAGGAGATCGCGGCGGCCGGCTGCAGCGTGCCGTCCGAGAGCTCTGGCGCGCCCGCGATCGGTTTCGGCAACTCGATGGCCGGCGAGGGCTACACGATGAACCCGAAGTACTGGAACGTCGATTATATCCTGGTCAAGAACGACAAGCGGCGGACCTTCACCGCGACGGCCGCGAAGTCGGGGTGGAAGCAGACGGCCGAGTTCCTCGAAAAGAACAAGGACTGGGATGGCTCGGTCCTGGACGTGCGGATGGGAGTCGGCAAGTACGGCGCCGCCGCGGCGATCGAGGACGTCTACAACCCGCTGTCGGCGTCGACGTATTCGGTCGACTGCCTGGCCATGGCCACGCTCGTGCAGATGCGCGGGATTCACATGTCGTACCCGGAAGCGTCGCGGGACGCGGACTTCGACCGCGACTACGGCTCGTTCGCCATGGACCGGTTCGGCGACAGCAGCAAGCTGCCGACCAGCAGCCTGGACAAGGACCTGGACGTCACCACGCTGGACGCGCCGGTCGCGCTCAAGGACTACGCGAAGGTCGGGCTCCAGCCCGGGGACCAGGTGCCGATCTCCAACCCGTTCATCACCAGCGGGGCGTGGATGACGGAAAACACCGTCTATGTGGGCGACGGGAAGTTCTTCGGCCATCCCTTCCCCGTGATGACGGTGGACGAGTACGCCAAGAAGCTCGCGGCGAAGCTGGATCCCGCAAAGTCGCTGGAGGAAAGGCAGAAGTACGTGCTGGAGCACTCGCAGATCCGCTCGTATTCACGGCCCCGTACACGCGCCGCGCGGAAGTAGGCGCTGTCCCCCGTCCACGCGAAAGCCGCGCCCCGCGA
>JBEVLE010000248.1:0-3809 GCA_040509335.1 Longimicrobiaceae bacterium
CAGTTCCCAGAATCTGTACGGGAGGAGACTCGCCGGCAGTTTGGCGAGGCTCCTCCCGTGCGCAGGGAGACCCGCAGCAGTACCGCGGGGCTCCCGGAGCCCGCGGAGGAGACGGACGGCAGTATCGTCCGGCTCCGCAGCGGCCCCGCCCCCACGCGCAGATCCCCCCGAAAACCAGGCACAAGCAGTTGCACGCAGCCTTATTCCTGACCGTACTGCTCATCGCGGCGTGCGGCCTGATCTACGAGCTCGTGGCGGGCGCCCTGGCGAGCTACCTGCTGGGCGACAGCGTCACCATGTTCTCCACGGTGATCGGCACCTACCTGTTCGCCATGGGGATCGGCAGCTGGCTGTCGCGCTTCGTGAGCCGGGGGCTGGCCGCGCGCTTCGTGGTGGTGGAGCTGATGGTGGCCGTGGTGGGCGGCTTCTCCTCCACGCTGCTCTTTCTGGCCTTCGCGTACACGGACTCGTTCCGCTTCCTGCTGTACGCGCTGGTGGTGCTGGTGGGGATCTTCGTGGGGCTGGAGATCCCGCTGCTCATGCGCATCCTGCGCAACCGCTTCGAGTTCAAGGACGTGGTGGCCAACGTCCTCACCTTCGACTACCTGGGCGCGCTGGGGGCGTCGCTGGTGTTTCCCCTGGTGCTGGTGCCGCAGCTGGGGCTGGTGCGCTCGGCGCTGGCGTTCGGGATCGTCAACGCGGCGGTGGCGCTGTGGTCCACGCACCTGTTCCGCGACGTCCTGGGCGCGCGGCGCATCCTCCAGGCGGGGTGCGTGGCCGTGCTGGCGCTGCTGTGCGCGGGGATGGCGGGGGCGGAGCGCATCACCCGGCTGGCGGAGCGCAGCATCTACGCGGACGAGGTGGTGTTCTCGCGCCAGTCGCCCTACCAGCGCATCGTGCTCACCGCCTGGCGCGACGACCTGCGCCTGTTCCTGAACGGCCACCTCCAGTTCTCGTCGCGCGACGAGTACCGCTACCACGAGGCGCTGGTGCACCCGGGGCTGGCGGCGCTCCCCGGGGCGCGGCGCGTGCTGGTGCTGGGCGGCGGCGACGGGCTGGCGGTGCGCGAGGTGCTGCGCTATCCGGGCGTGCAGCAGGTGACGCTGGTGGACCTGGACCCGGAGATGACGCGCATCTTTTCCGAGCACCCGGAACTGACCCGGCTGAACGCGGGCGCGCTGAACGACCGGCGGGTGCGGGTGGTCAACGCGGACGCGGCGGTGTGGCTGGCGGGGAACCGCGAGATGTTCGACTTCGTGGTGGTGGACTTTCCCGACCCGTCCAACTACGCGGTGGGGAAGCTGTACACCACGGCCTTCTACCGCCTGCTGCAGGGGCACCTGAGCCGCGACGGGCTCCTGGTGGTGCAGAGCACCTCGCCCATGTTCGCGCGTACGGCGTTCTGGAGCATCGTGGCGACGCTGCGCGCCTCGGGGCTCGCGGCGTGGCCGTACCACCTGTACGTCCCCTCCTTCGGCGAGTGGGGGTACGTGCTCGCCGGGCGCGGCGGCTTCGCCCCGCCCACGGCGCTCCCCGGCGGGCTGCGCTTCCTGACGCCGCGCGTGCTCCCCCAGATGTTCGACTTTCCCGCGGACATGCTCCCCGTCCCCGCCGAGGCAAACCGCCTGGACGACCAGGTGCTGGTGCGCTACTACGGCGCCGAGTGGAAGGAGATCGAGCGGTGAGCCCGTCCCGCCGCGAATTCCTCGCGGCGTCGGCGGCCGCCGCGGCTTCCGCGCTGGTGGGGTGCGCGCCCAAGACCGACCGCCCGCTCGCCGGCGGCTTCGTGGACGACGGCGGCGCGCGCGGGCACCGGCTGCGCGACCGCGCCCCCTTCCCCGCCCCGCGGCGGACGGTGCGCGTGCCCGTGGTGATCGTGGGCGGGGGGATCGCGGGGCTTTCCGCCGCGTGGTGGCTGGAGCGCGCCGGGATGCGCGACTGGACGCTGCTGGAGATGGAGGACCGCGCCGGCGGCAACTCGCGCTCGGGCGAGAACGCGGTGACGGCGTACCCCTGGGCCGCGCACTACGTCCCGGTGCCGGGGCCGCGCGCCACCCACGCCCGCGAACTGTTCGCTGAGCTGGGGGTGCTCCGGGACGGCGCGTGGGAGGAGACGATGCTGGCCTTTTCCCCGCAGGAGCGCGTCTTCCGCTGGGGACGCTGGCACGAGGGCCTGGAGGAGACCGCCGCCGACACCCCCGCCGACCGAGCCGAGCTCGCCCGCTTCCACGAGGAGGTGGACGGCCTGCGCCGCACCGGCGAGTTCACCATCCCCTCGTCGCTGGGCCGCCGCCCCTCCGCGCTGGACGGCGTGTCCTTCGCCCGCTGGCTGGACGCGCGCGGGTTCCGCTCGCCGGCGCTCCGCTGGTACGCCGACTACGCCTGCCGCGACGACTACGGAGCGCGCGCGGCGGACACCTCCGCCTGGGCCGGCATCCACTACTTCGCCTCGCGCGAGGGCGGGCACGACGCTCCGCTCACCTGGGCGGAGGGGAACGGCTGGATCGTCCGCCGCCTCCTGGAGCGGCTGGGCGACCGGGTGCGCACCGGGCGGATGGTGCACCGCGTGGAGCGCCGCGGCACGGGCGCGCGCGTGCTGGCCGGCGACACGGAGTACCTGGCGGACGCGGTGGTCTTCGCCGCGCCCTCGTTCCTGGCCTCGCGGCTGGTGGAGGGCGCGCCCGCCGTGGACTTCGTCTACTCGCCCTGGCTGACGGCCAACCTGACGCTGGACCGCCCACCCGCGGAGCGCGCCGCCCCGCCCGCCTGGGACAACGTGCTCTACGACTCGCCCGCGCTCGGGTACGTGGTCGCCAACCACCAGTCGCTGCGCGTGCACCAGGACCGCTGGGTGTGGACGTACTACTGGGCGCTCGCCGACGGGCCCCCGGCGCAGGCCCGGGCCATGCTGCTTCAGCGGAGCTGGCGGGAGTGGACGGAAATGATCCTCGCCGACCTGGAGCGGGCGCACCCGGACATCCGGCGCTGTGTGTCGCGGGTGGACGTGATGCGGATGGGGCACGCCATGGTGCGGCCGGTTCCGGGGTTCCTGGCGTCGCCGGCGCGGCGGGCGCTGGCGGAAGCGCAGGGGCCGGTGTTCTACGCGCACTCGGACCTGAGCGGGTTGTCGCTGTTCGAGGAGGCGCAGGACCACGGGGTTCTGGCGGCGGAGCGGGTGCTGGCGCGTCTGGGAGGGACGTAGAACCGGAGGTGGCCCGGTTCGCGGATCCTGCCTGCCGGCGCCACCACCCGTCCGCGCATTTCACGTTCTTTTATTTGCAGTGGAGAAAGCTTAGCTTGGTTCGCGCGGTGCAATGGAGTCATTCATTGCTACGCGTGCGAGTCCCGCGCCCGCGGGACGAGTGACTTCCCTACTCAGGTGGAGGGTGCCATGCAGAGGAAGCTCAAGCTGGATATGGACGCGCTGCGGGTAGAGTCGTTCGACACCACGTCCGCCGGCCACCGCCACGAAGGAACGGTCTTCGGGCAGCAGTGCACCTGCTACACGCAGTGTACCTGCCCCGGCTGCCCCACCTGCGACGCGTCCTGCAACGGCACCTGCGGCGGAACCTGCGCGGCTTCCTGCAACGGCACCTGCGACGCTTCGTGCAACGGCACTTGCGGCGAGTACACGTACTGCGGCTGCTACCAGGGCACCCAGTACGATGCCACCTGCAACAACTACGGAACGTGCGACGGAAATTATTGGGGAGGATGCCCGATCGTTCCGTGACGCGGCTCCTGCGGAACGCGGAGTGAGTTGCCGCGCGCCGGTGTTCCCGGAGCCCCGGCGCCCTTTCGGCGCCGGG
>JBEVLE010000249.1:0-5981 GCA_040509335.1 Longimicrobiaceae bacterium
GTGAGGGATTTCGGCCCGGAGGGGCGAGACCCGGCGGCAGTTTGCCGGGGCTCGACTCCGTTACGCACGGTTGTTTCGTGCGTTACGGAGCCGAAGCCCGACCCCGGCGTCAGCCGGGGGCACGCCCGAACCCGGCCGTCACAAAAGCAGTTCCGCGTATTGTCGCCCACGCAGCAGGCTGGTAGCTTGCCGACCCTATGAGCGACCTCCCCTACCTGATCGTCTCGGACCAGCACCTGGGCGCCGTGCCGCGCGCCACCGAGGCGGCGTTCCGCGACTTCCTGGCGCACGTCCCCGGGTCGGCGTCCGGGCTGCTGATCAACGGCGACCTGTTCGACTTCTGGTTCGAGTACGGCACGGTGATCCTGCGCGAGCACTACCGCACGCTGGCGGCGCTGGCCACGGTGGTGGAGGCGGGCGTGCCGGTGACGTTCATGGGCGGCAACCACGACGCCTGGGCGGGGAGCTTCCTGCGCGACGAGGTGGGGATCGCGCTGCTGGACGGGCCCACGGAGCTGGAGCTGGCGGGGCGGCGCACGCTGGTGGCCCACGGCGACGGGGTGGGCCGCGGCGACTACAAGTACCGCGCGCTCAAGCGGTTCATCCGCAGCCCGGTGGTGGTGGGCGCGTTCCGGGTGCTGCACCCGGACCTGGGGACGCGGATCGCGCGGATCGCCTCCACCACGGAGCACAAGGCGGACACGGGCGACGCGCACAGCAAGGGGCGCGCGGGGTTCATCCAGGCGTGGGCGGAGGAGCGACTGCGCGCGGACCCGCGGCTGGAGCTGGTGGTGGCGGGGCACGCGCACGTGCCGGCGGTGGTGGAGGTGGAGCCGGGGCGCTTCTACGCCAACGCGGGGGACTGGATCCGGCACTTCACCTTCCTGGCGCTCCCGGTCGGCGGAGGGCCGCCGGAGCTGCGCCGCTGGCCGATGTCAAGTCGCTGAACGGCAACGGCTTTTGACAGCGGGTTCGGGCGTGCCCCCGGCTGGCGCCGGGGTCGGGCTTCGGCTCCGTAACGCAGCAGACAACGCTGCGTAACGGAGTCGAGCCCCCGCGAAACTGCCCGCGGGGTCTCGCCCCTCCGGGCCGAAATCCCTCACGCGGCTGCGCGCTGGCGTCCTCGGCCGGCCGTCAGACCGCCACGCCCTCCACCTTCGCCGGCTCCCTCCACATCCGCGCCACCACCTCGCCCACCTCCGCCGGGTCGCCGGTGGTGAGGATGCGCACCCGCCCTTCCCTTCCCTCCGCGAGCAGACCGCGCTCCTCCAGCACGCGCCGCGTCTGCCGGGCGATGGCGGGGGCGCTGTCCACCAGGCGCACACCGGGCCCCAGCACCTCCGAGATCGCGGCGGACAGGAACGGGTAGTGGGTGCACCCCAGGACCACCATGTCCACCTCCGCGTCGCGAAAGGGCGCGAGCACCGGCTCGAGCACGCCCCGCAGCTCCTCCCCGTCCAGCCGCCCGTCCTCCACCATCTCCACCAGCCCGGTGCCGGGGCGGGCCACCACCTGCACGCCGCCGCAGTGGTCGCGCAGCAGGCGGGCGAAGCGCTCCGAGGCCAGCGTCCCCTCGGTGGCGAGCACGCCGATGCGGCCGGCGCGCGTGTCGCGGACGGCGGGCTTCACCGCGGGCTCCATCCCCACCACCGGGATCTCCAGCGCCTCGCGCAGCGCTTCCAGCGCCGCGCCGGAAGCGGTGTTGCAGGCCACCACGAGCATCTTCGCGCCCCGCGCCTGGAGCCAGCGGCCCACGCGAAGCGAGCGCTCGCGGACCTCGTCGCGGGGGCGGGGGCCGTACGGGCACCACTCGCTGTCGGCCAGGTAAAGGAGGTCCTCGGCGGGGAGGAGGGCGCGGATCTCGTGGAGCACCCAGAGGCCGCCCAGCCCCGAGTCGAAGACCGCGACCGGGGCGGCGGGGGTCACGGGCGCCTCCCCACGGGGAGCGAGACGTTGATCTGTGCGCCGCCGCGCCGCCCGGGCACCACCCCGATGCGCTCGTCGAAGTCCACCAGGTGGGCCGACACGAACGCGTCCGCCGCGTTGAACAGGAGGAGGAAGCCGGAAAGCGTGATCCAGTCCTCCATCTGCTCCTCGCGCGCGCTCACCAGCCCGCTCTGCACGTCCTCCTCCAGCTCGCCCACCTCGCGCAGGTAGTCCTGGTTGCGGCGCGCGAAGTGGAGCTTGCGGTGGCTCTTGTACACCATCCACAGGCTCGCCGTCTCCAGCGTGAAGTACACGGCGCCGCGCCCCGGCGACCCCACCGCCGACTGCCCCCAGCCGGGGAGCACCAGCGAGCGCAGGAACGCCCCCTTGGGCGTGACGCGCCGCGCGCTGTCCGCCGGCGTGGTGTCCGCGCGGGCGGCGGCCGGGGGGAGCGGGCGCGCCACCAGGGTGTCGCGGGGCGCCGTGGACGCCGTGTCGCGCGGTGGCGCCGTGGGGCGCACCTGGGCCGCCGCGGGCGGGGCGGCCGCCGCGGCGAGGGCGAGCGCGCAGCCCAGGAGCGCGCGCCGCAGCCGGGCGGGAGCGAGCGTCGGGAAACGGAGGATCGGGCCGAGCGACATGGGAGCCGTTTGCATCGAAAGCTATGGGCGGGGGAGCGCCGCGCCCGCGTCCGCGAGCGGCGTGCCGTCCCGCTTGTACACCACCCCGTCCTTCATCACGAACCCCACCTGCTTGAGGACTTCGATGTCGCGCAGCGGGTCGCCGCGGACCGCCACCACGTCCGCCAGCTTCCCCGGCTGGAGCGTGCCCAGGTCGGCCACGCCCAGCAGCTTCGCCGCCTCGCCCGTGGCCGCGCCGATGGCCTGCATGGGCGTCATCCCCGCCCCCACCAGCAGCCGGAACTCGTCCGCGTTGGTGCCGTGCGGGAACACCCCCGCGTCCGTGCCGAAGGCGATGGGCACCCCGGCGCGGACCGCGCGCCGCACCGACTCCTGCGCGTGCGGCGCGATCTCCAGCGCCTTCGCCGCCGACCAGGGCGCCAGCGTCCCGTTCCGGGCGCCGCGCACCACGTAGTCGAACGCCATCATGGTGGGCACCAGGTAGGTGCCGCGGCGCTTCATCATCCGCACCGCCTCGTCGTCCAGGATGGAGCCGTGCTCGATGGACGCCACCCCCGCCTCCACCGCCGCCTTGATCCCTTCCAGCCCGTGCGCGTGGGCGGCCACCCTGCGCTCCGCCATGGCCGCGGTCTGCACGATGGCCGCCATCTCCCGCGCGTCGTACTGCTGCACCCCCACGGCGTCGCCCGCGGAAAGCACCCCGCCGGTCGCGCAGATCTTGATGACGTCCGCGCCGTACTTGATCTGGTAGCGGACCGCCGCGCGCACCTCGTCCTCGCCGTTGGCGATCCCCTCCTCGGGTCCCGGCTCGCGGCGCACGTCCGGCCGGAAGCCGTTGTCGTCGCAGTGGCCGCCGGTGATCCCCAGCGCGTGCCCCGCCGTGTAGATGCGCGGCCCCGGCACCACCCCGTCGCTCACCGCCTGCTTGAGCGCCACGTCCGCCCACTCGCCCGCGCCCACGTTGCGGATGGTGGTGAACCCCGCCAGGAGCGTCGTCCGCGCGTTCTTTGCCCCCACCAGCGCCTCGTACCCGGGGAACCGGTGCAGCGCCGCGTCCGAGTAGCCGCCGCTGGGGTCGCCGGTGATGTGGGTGTGCATGTCGATGAAGCCCGGCATCACCGTCCACCCCGACAGGTCGATGCTCTCGGCCCCCGCGGGGACGCTCACCTCGCGGCCGATCTCGGCGATGCGGTTGCCGCGCACCAGGATCGTCACGTTCTCGCGCGGCGCGGCGCCGGTGCCGTCGATCAGGCGCCCCGCGCGGATGGCGACCACGCGCTCCCGTGCGGCGGGATCTGGAGGCTGCTGTGCCGTGGCGGGGGCGGCGAGCAGCGCCAGGGCGGCTGCGGCCAGGAAGCGGCGTGCGTGCAAGCGGGCCTCCACGGTGGGGTGCGGGGGTGGCGAGGTGCGCGCGGGGAAGTTAGCAGAGGGCGGACTTCGTGGCAAAGCGAGGGCGGGGGTCTTCGCGTGGGGCCGCTCCGGAGCCGGACGATACAGCCGTCCGTCTCCTGCGCGGGCTACGGGAACCCCGCCATACTGCCGGCGGGTTTCCCTTCGCCGGAGTGAGCCAGCCGAAACTGCCCGGCTGTCTCCCTCCGAACATAATTTTCTGGGTACGGCAACGACTTCGCTCCGCCGCGCCCCCGAATGCAGAAGCCCCTCCCGGGATCCCGGAGGGGCTTTCGTGCGTCCGTCGGCAACCTGGGGTGTCGGCAAGGCGCCGAAGGCAAGACTGCCGTGCAGTTCTCCCCCTCTCCCCTCGTGGGAGAGGGGGCCGGGGGGTGAGGGGGGCCGCCCTCCTCGCCGCGCTCCTCCTCGCCTCCTGCGCGCCATCTCCCGCGTCCACCGCGCCGGCGTGGAGTCCGCACCTGGGAGGTGGGCGGTACCGCAACCCGGTCGTGTTCGCGGACTACTCGGACCCGGACGTGGTGCGCGTGGGAGGCGACTTCTACATGACGGCGTCCAGCTTCGGGTCCTTCCCCGCCCTCCCCATCCTGCACTCGCGGGACCTGGTGAGCTGGACGCTGGTGAACCACGCCATCCCCCGCTTCCCGGATCCCGCGTTCGACGCGCCGCAGCACGGCAACGGGGTGTGGGCGCCGTCCATCCGCTTCCACGACGGGTGGTTCTGGATCTTCTACGGCGACCCGGACCGCGGCATCTACAGGGTGAGGACGCGCGACGTGCGCGGGGCGTGGGAGCCGCCGGTGCTGGTGAAGGCGGCGAAGGGGTGGATCGACCCGGCGCCGCTCTGGGACGACGACGGCAGCGCGTACCTGGTGCACGCCTTCGCGCGCAGCCGCTCGGGGATCAAGCACGTGCTGCACGTCGCGCGCATGAGCCCGGACGGCACGCGCCTGCTGGACGAGGGGCGGCTGGTGTTCGGCGACTCCGTGCGGCACCCCACCATGGAGGGGCCAAAGCTGTACAAGCGCGACGGCTGGTACTACGTGTTCGCGCCGGCCGGCGGCGTCCCCACCGGCTGGCAGACGGTGCTGCGCTCCCGCAGCATCTACGGCCCCTACGAGGACCGCATCGTCCTGGCGCAGGGGAGCACCCCCGTCAACGGGCCGCACCAGGGCGCCTGGGTGGACACGCCCACGGGCGAGGACTGGTTCCTCCACTTCCAGGACCGCGGCGCCTACGGGCGCATCGTCCACCTGCAGCCCATGGCGTGGCGGGACGGCTGGCCGGTGATGGGCGCGGACCCGGACGGCGACGGCACCGGCGAGCCGGTCGCGGAGTTCCGCGTGCCGGACGTGGGCCGCGCGCACCCGCCCGCGGTCCCGCAGACCACCGACGAGTTCGGCGGCAGGCAGCTGGGGCTCCAGTGGCAGTGGAACGCCAACCCGCGTCCCGAGTGGCTCTCCCTGTCGGAGCGCGCCGGGTGGCTGCGCATGCCCTCGCAGGCGCTCCCCGACACGGCGGAGAACCTGTGGCCCGTCCCCGGCCTCCTGCTGCAGAAGCTCCCCGCGCCCCGCTTCACGGCCACCACGCGCGTGGACTTCGCGCCGGCGGCCGAGGGCGAGCGGGCGGGGCTGGTGCTGCTGGGGCTGGATTACGCGTACCTGGCGCTGCGCCGCACCGCGGACGGCGTGGAGCTGGTGCAGGCCCGCGCCGCGGACGCGCACCAGGGCGGCCGGGAAAGCGCCGTGCGCCTCCCCGCCCCCTCCGGCCCGCTCTTCCTGCGCGTCACCGTGGGCGACAGCGCGGTCGCGCGCTGGTCGTACAGCCGCGACGGCGCGCGCTTCCGGGAGGTCGGCGGGCCCTTCCGGGCGCGCGAGGGCCGCTGGGTGGGCGCGCGCGTGGGGCTGTTCGCCGTCCGCCCGCGCGCCGCCGCCCCCGGCGGCCGCGCCGACTTCGACTTCTTCCGGGTGGCGCCGTGACGGCGACCCCCTCCCCCGACCCCTCCCCGCA
>JBEVLE010000250.1:0-15014 GCA_040509335.1 Longimicrobiaceae bacterium
CGCCCCCGTACTGCATCGGCGTTCAGATGGACCCGCCACTGCAGACGCACGGAGTGTCGCAACCTTCGGATTGTGCCGACCACGACGGAGGAACGGAATGTACCTGATCAACCGTACCACCAACCGGATCGAGCCACTTCAGCGACGCACGTTTTCCGAACTGGGCCTCCGGGAGCGCTCCAACCTGCAGGAGTGGATCGCGAACCATCCGGTCGCTCTCGGCGAGGAAATGCTGGTCATCCAAAAGGAGTTTTCGGGTTTCGCGAATACCGCTGAACGTCTGGATCTTCTCGCGCTGGACAAGCGGGGAAACCTTGTAATCATCGAGAACAAGCTGGACGACTCCGGGCGAGACGTCACATGGCAGGCGCTGAAGTATGCTTCGTACTGCTCCTCGCTGAGCAAGGAGCAGATCCGCAGCATCTTTCAGCAGTACCTGGATCAGCACGCGCCCGGGTCGTCCGCGGCCGACCGGCTCGCCGAGTTCTTTCAGGCAGAATACGAGGAACTGGAACTCAACCCGGGCGTGTCACAGCGCCTCGTGCTCATCGCAGCGCACTTTCGTAAGGAGGTCACTTCCACGGTGCTCTGGCTGATGAACTACAAGCTACAGGTGCAGTGCTTCGAAGCGACCGTCTACTCGCTCGCCGACGAGCTGTTCTTGAGCCTGGAGCAGATCATCCCGCTACGCGGCGCAGAGGAGTACATCGTCGGCATGGCGGAGAAGACGCAGGAAGACGCTGTCCGGCAGAAGGAGATCCCTCACCGTCATCGCGTCCGAAGAGAGTTCTGGGCATACCTGCTGGAGCAGATGAACCGGGAGACCGACCTGTTCCGCAACATCAGCGCAGGGACAGATTCGTGGATCGGGACGGGTTCGGGCGCGGGCGGCATCGCGTTCAACATGGTCGCTACCCGCAACGAGTCCCGCGTGGAAGTATACATCAACCGCGAACGGTGGGAGAACGAGCTGATTTTCGACTCCCTTGCCGCCCGAAGCGCGGAGCTCGAGCAGGCTATGGGCATGCCGATCCACTGGTTCCGAAACGACGAGGCGAAGGGTTGCCGGATCGCCGTGGTCGGGGAGGGAAACCTGTACGACCGCGAACGCTGGCCAGAGATGGCCAGCTTCCTGATTCCGACCATGGTCCGCTTCGTCGGGGCGGTCCGTGAGCCCCTGCTGGAAGCGGTCCGTATGGTTCACGCCCGCTGACTCCGTGCTCTCGCGTCTCGACCACGATCCGACCGCGGATCGTGAAGCTCGACTGCGGCAGCGCATCCGCATCTACCCCTCGCTCCGGGATCGTGGCGATGGGCCCGGCGGCCTGCGCACCCGGCATCTCAGCCTTTCATCCGGCTTCGCGCCTCGCCCAGGATCCCCTCGTCCCCCGGGGAGACGCGCAGGTAGCGCCCGATCATCGCGTACTGCTCCTCGCGGGATTGCGCGGCGAACACCTCCCAGACCACCTCCACCTCTCCCGGCGGGACGCCGAAGCCGAGCTCCGCGGCGTAGCGGCGCAGCCGCTCCAGGGTCGCAAGGGCGTACTTCCAGTTCACCAGTGGGGTCAGCAGCAGCACCTCCCGCCGGCGGATGGATTCGAGGGCGAGGGGATGGATGGCGCCGCGCCACGCGCCGGCCCGGTGTTCCACCCCGATGGCGGAGAGGGCCAGGTCGAATCGGCCCAAGCGGTCCTCCAGGCCGGCCGCCGAGGTGTCGTGTGCGAGCTCGACGAGCCGGTCCGCGTGGGTGTAGGAGGTCTGAAAGGGGGGGTTGTCCCGCTGCGTGCATCCGCCCCGCCGGACGAGCTGCGCGGCCAGCAGTTCGCGGTCGCCCGGCGTGGCCGGCCAGAGGTCCAGGTCCCGTGGCGGACGGCCGTGCAGGAGCGACTTGAACGCGCCGCCCGCCAGGAAGAACCAGCCTTCGGGCTCCGCCCCCAGGACCGGCGCCAGACACGACCTCGCGAAGCAGACCAGCGCCGCCTCATCCATCGGCGGGTGACGCGGTGGCACGTTCCACGGGGTGCCGGAGCCGGCACACGACGGCCCCCTGCTCGTCGATCACCTCGAGCGCACCGTCTGCCCGCTCCACGCGCGCCTGCCCGTTGTAGAAGGGCTCCACGGCAGCGAAGCGCCGCGCGTACGCGGGCTCGCCGCCGCGGTCCACGTGGTGCCAGCCTCCCGCGTCCCGTGCCCGGGCGAATCCCTTGTGGAAGACATCCAGGTCGAGGAAGCGGCGCCCGTTCAACGGGCGGCCGTCGTCCCGGACGTGGAGGTGCAGCCCGGACGGCTCCTGCACCACGGCGATGCCCTCGCGAAAGTCGCCGGCATAGGCATATCGCCCCGCATGGAGCGCGCGGCCGCTCAGGTCGAGGTGGAAGTACTCCCCGCTCTCCGCGCGAACCGCGCAGCGCCCCTCCTGGAAATTTCCGCACCACGCGTATCGCTCGGGACCGAGGTCCGTCCCGTCGGAGAGGACGTGGAACGCACGCCCGGCTTTCTCCACCGCCGCCCGTCCGTCGTAGAAGCCGAAGGTGCGCGTGAACCGCCGGGTGTAGGCGGGCCTTCCCGAGGGACGGACGTGGAAGGCACCGGAGTCGTCCCGCGCCGCCGCCAGGCCCGGGGCGTGAAACGACAGCACCTCCGCGAAGCGGGCGGTGTAGAGGGGTGCTCCGCTGGGCGTCACGTGGTGGGTACGCGACGGCGCCACCCGCGCCTGGTCCCAGCGCGTCACGGTGCGGCTTCCGCAGGCTGGCGCATGTTGCATCCGCGGCAGAGCGGGTGGTCGGCGTAGGTCTCCAGCAGCCGCCGGTACGCGTCGCCGTTCCAGACGTCCTGGATCCCCACCAGCTTCAGGTCGCCGAACTCGCCGAGGGTGCGGCGATGGACGTCGGGCGCACAGCAGGGGTCGAAGCGCCCCTCCGCGCTCACCCAGGCTTCCCGGCCCAGGAAGGGGCAGCGGGCGCCCGGAGCCATGTCGGCCACGGCGCCAGGGTCCAGCAGGTGGAAGTTCTCCAGGAGCAGGCGGCGGCCATCCGGGAGGCGGTGCTCGTCGGCGGCGCGTCGGGCCTCGTGAACGGCCTGGTTCCAGCGGGCGATGGATCGGGGGTCGCGACGCATGGACAGCGGCCGGATCGCGTCGAAGTGGGCCCACAGGTGGTGTCCCTTCACCCGGTCCACGCCCAGAGAGGCGGCGAGCCGGACGATGTCCGCCAGCTCCGCCACGTTGGTCTGCAGGAAGGTGAGCTGAAGGGTGATGCGGGCCCGGTGCCCCCCGGCGAGAGCGTGCGCATCGCGCTCCGCCACGAAGACGCGCAGGTTCTCCAGCACGCGCTTCCACCGGGCGCCGAGCATCACGGCTTCGTGCGTTTCCCGGGTCGCCCCGTTCCAGGAGATCTTCACGTCCGAAAGGACGGGAACCAGCCGCCGGGCCCACTCGCGTGCGCCCCGGCGCGGAAAGGTGCCGTTGGTGGTCAGGTTCATCAGCAGCCCCTGCTCCATGCACAGGTCCACCAGGTCGTCGAAGTGCCGGTAGACCAGGGGCTCCCCCATGGTGGAGGGGATGATCTCGCGGAGCGGCGTGTCGCGGGAGTCCTCGAGAACCCGCCGCAGCATCTCCAGCGGCATCCGGCGCCGCGGCCGGCCCGCGGCCTCCCGCTCCCTTTGGCGGTCGCTGTGCGGCGAGTGCTCCTCGCACATGATGCAGCGGAGGTTGCACTCGTCCGGGTTGGTGTCGAAGGTGATCCGCCAGGGTCCCGGCCGGGTGGGCGCGCGCGCCGCGCGCTTCTCGCGGATCACCCGGGCGTACAGCGCCTCCATCTCGCGGACGTGCTCGCGCATGTCGGTGACGTCGCCGCTCTCCGACTGCCGGCAGCCACGGGCGCCGAGCCTGGCGGCAAGTCCCGGCTCGTCCGCCAGCCGCTGCATGGCATCCCGGAGCGCGGCCGGCTCGCGGTGCTTGAAGAGCAGCCCGTTCTCCCCGTCGCGCACCAGCTCGCCCATCCCCCCCGCGTCGGCGGTCACCACGGGCACCCGCGCCTGCAGCGCCTCGTGGATGACCAGCGGGGAGTTCTCCACCCACACGGACGGCACCACGATGGCGTCCAGGTGGTCGAACACCTCCCGGACGATGTCGGCGTTGTGGTACTCCGGCCGCCACTCCACCCGCTCCGGGGCGTCGCCCGGGAGCGCGGCCGCGAGCGCCCGGAGCGCCTCCGTGTTCGCCCCGCGCGGCCGGCCCCAGATACGCAGCCGGACCGGCCCACGCACCCCTCCGAAGGCTTCGAGCAGGTGATGGATTCCCTTGGCGGGGATGTGCGTGCCGATGTAGCCGAAGACGAACTCCGCCTCGGGCCGGCGGCTGCGCCCACGCAGCGAGGCCACGTCGAAGCCGTAGTCCTGGTGCACGATGCGGTCCTCAGCCACCCCGAAGTCGCTCCGGAAGCGCTCCAGCAGCGAGCGGGACGGCGCCACGAAGCGGTCCACCAGCCCCGCCATGCGCCGCACGTGCTCCATGCGGCGGCGCACCCATCCCGTCCAGTGGGCGACGTCCTCCTCCCGCTCTTCCGGCGCGCCGGAGAAGTACCGGGCGTAGCACCGCTCGGCGCACGTGCGGTCGTCCTGGCCCGCGCACGCGGCCCACAGGTCGGCCGGATCCTCGGGGTGCATCTGCATGAACTGGCCGCGCGGGCACATCAGCCAGTAGTCGTGCAGGGTGTACACGATCGGAACGCCGCGGCGCGACGCCTGCTCCAGGAGCGAGGTGGAGAGGTGGTTCAGGTGGCCCACGTGCACGACGTGCGGCTGGAACTCGTCCATGACCTCCGCGAACCGCTGGTCCACGCCCTCGCGGCGGTAGCGGTCGCGCCCGTCGGGTACGTTGACGAGGTGGAGGAGGATGCGCGGATCGTCCGGATCGGGCTCGCGCTGGACGTCGAACTCCGGCGAGAACGGATCTTCGCGCCGGGTGAAGACCCGCAGCTCGTGGCGGTCGGCGAGTCCCCGTGCCAGCGCCCGGGTGTACACCTCGGAGCCCGCGTTGAACCGCATGGGATAGCCGTGGATGACCAGCAGGATGCGCACGTTGACGGCTTGGAATGGGGTGGAAACCGGGGCCGGAGCAGCGCGCCGCCGAACGCGCGGGGGGTGCGACCGCTCGTGCGCGGCGGCGCGGGCCCGAACCGGGGCTCAGACGCCGAGTTCTCTCCAGTGGTGATCGAGGCGGTACTCGGTCAGGTATCCGGCCGGGTTCCGGATCCGTGTCATCCTGCGTCGCGCCGGGTCCAGCGCGTACTCGACTACGTACACCCAGAACGCTTCCCGCTTCTGCCACGCCATCTCGAACTGGCGGGCGCTCAGCGGCACACCCGCTCCGCCCCATTCTCCCCTGATTCCCTTCACCTCGATGAACCGCTGGTCCGCTCCGTCCGCGCTCTCGGAAAGGATGTCGAAGCCGGGGTTGTTGTGCGGCATGCGCGTGACGACACGATCCGTCGTCCTGCGTTCTTCCTCGTGCGCGAACGCCTCGGCTGCCTCTCCGATGTGCCGGTTCTGAGGCAGCTCGTCGTCGCTCGCGTCGCCGGGGTCGGGTGCGCCCTGGGTGCGTGGCTGGAGGTAGGTGACCACCCGCGACTTCCAGGAGCCCGAGCCCGGATCCCCCGGCGGGCGCCTCCGGGATGCACCGGGGGCGCTCGCCCCGGGAGCGCTCCGGGACGGCGGCTCCACCCCACGGCCGTTCGTGTCCGGGTGCGCCCGCACCGGCTCGGGAAGCGGGCGCGGCCCCGGGCGCCGCAGGTCCGCGCGCGCCGGGCGGCCCTCCGGATCGGGGGCCGGGGGGGCGGACGAAGGGTGGCCCGCCCTGAACGTCAGCGGCCGAACCGGGTGCCCGTTCGTCCCGGGGCCGGCATCGGGCGCGGCGTGCGCCGGATCGCCGGCGGGTCCGCCGGTCGCACCTTCCCGGTCGTTCCATCCGCCGCCGCTCGCCTCTGCTTCCGCCGGAGAAGGTGCGGGGGGTCCATACGCGGCCTCGTCCCGGTCCCCGTAGCCGGGAGCCCCGTCCGCTTCCTCCCAGCCCTCGTCGTGAGGCTCGGGCCCGGCGAACGCGTGCGAGCCGGCGTCCAGGCTCGCCTCCCCCATCGCGTCTTCCTCGCCCACGTCGGGAGCGAAGGCCATCGACGCGTCCTGATCCGTCCCGGCTGCGGGCCACTCCTCGCGAGGCGCGTCGTGGCCATTCCGGACCCGGGCGATCCTCAGCTTGGTCAGCAGCGTGTCGATCCGGGCGGGCTCGCACTCCAGCATGAAGACCAGCGCCGAAAGGTCTCCGATCGCTCCTCCCAGGCGGCGGTCGATTGCGTGCGCCAGGTGATGGCGGACGAATTCGCCGGAGTCGGCAGCCACGTAGACGCGTTCCGCGCTGCACTCGAAGAAGAACGAACCCTCCATCGTCCCCACCCTGCGCTCCTGCTCGCCCGGCAGCCAGAGCTCCACGTCGAACGCGAGGGTCGGTACGACCTCCAGCCTCCTGAGCCACGCGAGGTCCCTGCCCTCGCCGTCCGCACGGCGGTGCCGCAGCAGCCGCAGCAGCCCGGAGGCGAACTCGCCGGAGTGCAGGGTCGAGGCGATACGGCGGCAGGTGAGGCCGAGCGCGGCATCGTGGGCGAACGGCGGCTCGCCCGCCATGCGCTCCTCGAGGGTCCTGTCGAGCGACGGGACGCCGAGTGCCTGGCACAGGCTGACCGGGACCCCTGGATCGACCATGTGGACCCCGCCCTCGTGCAGGAACGGCCGGTGGTAGGGATCGTCGTCCTCGAACAGCATGGAGGGGTGGAGCAGGCGGCCGTCTTCCGAAAGGAGCGGGCACGACTCGAGCGCGGCCCCCTCCTGCCGGTTCTCTTCGGCCAGCCGCCGGAGCACCAGGAGCACGTTCGCCCGCTCCGGCTCGGGCAGCACTCCGCCCGCGTGCGCGGCGGCACACTCGGCGAGAAAGGCGGTCAGGTCCGCCGCGCCGACCGCGGCGCGGCGGCCGAGGACCTCGTAGGCCGCATTGATCGGCGCCTCGTTGTACACCAGAGTCGCGCGCGCCCCCCCGAAGAAGGGCACGGCCTCCGCGAAGGCGTGCGCCGGAAGCCAGAACCGCTGCCTTTTCTCGTCCCACAGGCAGGCGCGCTCGGCAAACCGCTCCCGGAGCCCGGAAAGGATCGTTTCCCGGTCCGCGCGGCCTCCCCCCGTGCCGGTCCCGGAATCCACCTCCGCGCTTCCGAGCCGGTTGCCCAGGTCACGGTAGATGGCGTTGAGCGACGTCACCAGCTTCCTTGCGTCCAGCCCTCCGTGGCCGCCGCGGTCCCACAGGTCCAGGAGGTGGTCGAAATGGTCGAGCACCAGCTCCAGCGGCGGAGCACCCGGAAAGCCCAGGCCCTCGCGCACCTCCCTGGTCAGGTTGTGGAGGAAGGGGGCGATGGGTGCGCGGCTCGCTACGAGGTGGCCCTGATACGCCTCGTACAGCTCGCCCGGGCGGTACAGGCGGCTCTCCGGGACGACGTACCCGGCGAAGTTCTGCAGGCGCTCCGGCGCGCGGCGTGCAGGCAGCCACGCCCGTCTGCCCAGCGCCTCCGGGAGCGGGCCCTCGGCGCCGGAAACGGGGTCGAGCACCGTGACCGCCGCGAGATTCCTCCAGTGGTCCCGGACGTATTCGAACAACGAGAGCAGCCGCTCCGCCACCGCGTCCGCGCCCGATCCTCCCGCCTCGCCGATCAGCCGGTCCAGATGGGCGAGCACGTCTTCCGGCCTGGGATCCGCTGGGGATCCCAGGCGAAGGAAGAAAGCCTGCCACAGGTCCGGTTCCTGGGCGTAGGTGCGGGCGAAGTCGGGGAAGACCGCGAGCGGACCGAGAACCTCGCGGGCGATGAGCGCGTCCCGGTCGTACAGCTTCGCCGCGGCGTGCAGCCCACCGTCGTCGCCCTGGACCATCGCCGCCCCCCGCAGGCGCCGAAGCAGCGCCTCCCGGTCCTGGCCGGCGTCCGCGAGCACCCGGTCCAGGTGGGTTCTGAGCCACACGAGAAGCCGGTAGCGGCGGTCCCGCCGGAGCGGGCGGAAGTCCAGCTCCAGGATCCGCTCGGCCAGCGCGAGATAGTTCAGCGTGCCCACGCCCAGGCGCTTGAACAGGCTCCGCCACGACTTCGCGCCGCCGGGCTTGAGGAGCAGCATGCCGGGCACGGCGGGGAACCTCGTATCGGCCGGCAGCACCGGGTCGGCGTCGGCGAGCGATACCAGCTCCCCCGACTGCGTCGGGAAGATACGGAGCCGCCGGAGGCGCTCCACCTGCTCGTCGGAATACCGGGACGGCTCCTGCGACGCGAGAAAGTCCAGCAGCGCGTCGTGGATGTCGGGGTGGTAGGTCAGCGCCTTCCCGTCCCACCGCTGGATCGTTTCCGAGACCGCGTCCACGAGCCCCGGACCGGTCACCTCCCCGACGAGAGGCGATTTCGAATGCGCCAGCGCGGCGCGCAGCGCACGAGCCAGGCCCGAGGGTCCCTTCACGAGAGGCACCCCCAGGACGCCGAACACCTTCCGGAGCTGCGGCCTGCCGGCCCTGTCGGGAATGGGCCAGAGAGGCGTCGACCGCAGGCCGGGGCGGCTCAGCTGCCCGAACTGGTCCGGTACCAGCGCCAGCCTCCGGAAGATGCCGAGGCCGGCGTCGGAAGCCAGGGCCCCCTCGGCGGCCAGGTACTCGAAGACGCTCGTGAGCCAGACGGCGTTTGGCCGCTTCTCACCCTGCGGGCTCCATGCGACCCGGTCGCGATCGGTCGCCAGGAACCGGTCCAGGTTCCGGAGGACGTGGTCGGGCGTCATCCGCAGAACGCCCGCGGCGGGAAGCTCCGCGAGGCCGCATCGCTCGACGAGCTCGGCATCGACGAACCAGTGCGGAAACGGAGCGAAGACCGCTCGTTGCAGGTCGGATGCGATGAAGGTGATATTCCCGGTACTGTGCCCGAACGTGTGCAGCTTTCCGTCCGCGAGCAGCGCGAGCGGAACTCCCTTGAGGTCGCCGGCCCCGTCGGAGACCACGAAGCTGAGCAGTTCCATCACCCACTCGCGCTCCCGCCACGCGGGATTCGGCGCGTTCGCCGGTTCCACGTTGATGTCCTTGCTCGTACGCCAGCGCTTCCGCAGCTCCTTCGGGGTGAGCTCGGCGAGGGGGTGGCCGGCCACGTGGAAGCCCAGCGCGATGTGGGGGGGAAGCGGCGGATGGGGGATGTTGAACCCCGCCTGCGCCAGCGGTGCGGCCAGCCGGGGGTGCCAGGCGGCCGGAACCCGGAGGGCGTCACGCGGCTTCACCCGGTTTGCGGCGGGATTTTCTACCCGGATGAACGGATGGTCACCCGTCCAGGCCGCCCGGTAGACCGCTTCGCAGAAACCCGGGAGAAGCGTCGAGAGCGCCGCGTCCGCCTTCGGCCAGAGCGCGTAGAGGTCGCCCACCCCTTCCGCGTCGGCTTCCTCCGCCAGGCTGTCGAGCAGCGCCACCGTCGCCGCCGCGAGGCCATGGCGGACGAGCTCCCGGTTCCACTGCCGCCGGTGGCGCTCGTGGCTCCCGATCGATTCCGTGTTTCCCTTCAGCCAGTCGCGGTTGCCGTCCAGCTCGAAGAACCCGTTCAGGTGGATCGCCAACGGAGTCTCATGGGGGAGCGGAAGACCGCAGAACACCCGCCCCTCCACCGCGTCCACGCGCTTGCGACCCGGCCCGGCCCCCTCCAGGCGCGCGGCCGCCCCCGCCAGCGGGAGCGCGCGGTCGCCCTCCAGGAGGATCGCGTCGGCGAGGTCCAGCAGCTCGTCGTGCGGGCCGGTGTGGAGCCCGTTGACAACGAACCAGCGCGTGGTCGCGCTTCCCGCGGGCGTCGTCACCCGCACGTGGTGTTCGTACCTGGCGGCGAGCTCGCGGCCTCCCGGTGCGCGGAGCGAGCTCAGCACCTCCGCCTGCGTGCCCCCGAGCCACCGTCCCACCACCTCGCGCGCGGCGGCTACCGGTCCCCGGTTCCCGGTCTCGACGTGGAGAAGTTCGCGCGCGGGACCGCCCTCCGGCGGGATCTCGGAGACCCGCAGAGAAAGCACGTGCCGGAGGAAGATCAGCAGCTCCGCGGCCCGCGCCTCGAGCTGCGACACGATCTCCTGGAAGTCCCCGGCCGTGAAGGGCTCCTTGCTGATCTCGCTTTCGCGCGCCCGGTCGGCCGTCCGGAGGGGGAGGCGGAAGATGGTCCTGTGAAGATCGGTCTCGCCGTCGTCGAGGCCTCCTGCGGCGAAGGGGAGGAGCAGGTCGGGCGCTTCCTTCCAGAGGGGGGAGTTGAGCTCGAAGTCGACTCCCTCCTTGGGCGACAGACCCGCCACGGCCGACCGGTGGGGATCGAGGATATACAGGCGGTCCCGGCTGACCATGCAGGGATGGTCCGTCACGTTGTACGCCGCATTGAAGCCGAGCCCGAACTTGCCGATCTTGGCGCTGTCCAGGCGCTTGCCGCTTTCGCCGAGCGCGAGGATGCTCCTGAAGTCCGGGTCGGTAAAGACGGCGTCGTTGACGACGAGGAGCGCCGGGCCGCAGAGCCTCGCGAGCGCGGGTGCGGGGAGCCGGGACGAGGGATGGACACGCCAGTCCATCACGATCTCCATCGCCGACGCGCCTGCGTCGTCCGCGTTCTGCAGGAACTCCTTGACGATCCCGAACCCCTTGGGATATCCCTGAACGAGGTTGCGCAGGCGCACCGTGAGGGGTTCATGCTGGGCGATGGGACGGATGACGAGCCCGCTGGTCACGGCGCCGCTGGACGACATGCAGGACGGCCTTGAAGAGAGTTACGGGGAAGGTGGCGTGCAGGGGGGCGGAGTCCGAAGTGCCCGGCAGGTGCGGCGGCGCGGCCGGGCCGGACGATCGTGCCGATGTGGAGGCGAGGCCGCAATCGGATCGCCGGCCGGCAGGAGTCGCTACGGCGGAGCGGGACGTCGGGCAGGCGCCGGGTGCGACGCCGGAGTCGGCAGGAGCGGCGGATTCCGCCGGGGATCCGCGGTGGGCGGCCCGGGCGAGCCCCGGTTGCAGCACACCAAGATATCCGGAACAAGTACTTTGCGCCATCTGCCGCTTCGCGGCGCGCACGGGTTCCTTGACGTCCCACCGGGGTGTCAATGATTTGACACCATGCGAAGCGACGAGACGGAGCGCCGCGATCCCGGACCGGTGGGCCTCAGCCGCCGCGAGCGGCAGATCATGGACGTCGTCTTCCGCCTGGGGGAGGCGACCGCGGCGGACGTCCACTTCCGCATGCCCGATCCGCCCACCTACACCACGGTGCGCGGGCTGCTGCGGGTCCTGGTGGACAAGGGACACCTGGAGGTCCGCAAGGAAGCCGTCCCGTACGTGTACCGCCCGACCACTCCCCGCGACGCGGCCGGGACCACGGTGCTCTCGCACGTCGTCCGCACCTTCTTCGGGGGCTCAGCGGTGAGGGCGATGGCCGCGCTCCTCGGCTCGTCCGAGATCCGCCTGACCCAGGCGGAGCTCGACCGCCTGTCCCGGATCGTGGCCGAGGCACGGGACGCGGAGGAGGGCTCGTGATCCCGGTCCTTCTCGAGCAGGCGGCGAAGACGGGTCTTCTCCTGCTCGCCGGAACCCTCGCCGCCCGGCTCATCGCGTCGCGGTCCGCGGCCGTCCGCCACCAGCTCTGGACGACCGTCGTGGCGGCCGCGCTGGCCGTCGCTCCGCTCTCCCTGCTCGTGCCGGACCACCCGGTCGTCCTCCTCCCGCGCGGGGACTTCGGGTCCGACGGCCGCGTCGCCGCCATGCTCCTGCGGGCCCGGCCGGAGAGTGCGCCAACCGGCGACCACGGGGCGCTGCTGCCGACCGGCCCGGGCGTGCCTGTGGCCGCGGTGGCCGCGCATCCCCCGGTGGACCGCGCTGCGCCGCGGGCGGTCCTCGCCGTCTGGGCGGCGGTCGCGCTGGCGCTCCGCCGTGGTCGCGGGCGCGGCGCCGCGGCCCTCCGGGGCGGTGGCCGCGCTCCCGGCACCGGCGCTCCCCGACTCGCTGGACGACCCGCTGAGCGAGCGCCTGCCCGTGGATGATCCACGCTCGCGGTGGCCCGGCGAGGAGGTGGTCCGCTCCGCGCCCGACCGCCCGGCGATCCTGAGGCTCCTGGAGGCGGCCGAGCACGTCAAGCAGTGGGAGGGCGACCTGGTGCGCGAGCGGGCCGGGTGATCGCTCGCACAGGCGCGGGGCGGGGAGGTCGTCGTCCCCCTGGTCGGGCTGCTCGGCAGCCCGGACTGGAGGGTCCAGACGTACGCGGCCTGGGCCGTCGCCGTCGCGGGAGATCCTCGCGCGGCCGCGCCCCTGGAGCGGCTGCTGGACCACCCGGTCTGGCGCGTCCGCGCCCAGGCGGTGGCCTCGCTGCTGGAGCTCGGCGCGCCGCTCCCGCCCGGCTCCGTGGACCGCCTCTCGGGCGATCCTGCCTGGCAGGTGCGCATCGGCGCGGTGGAGGAAGCGGTCGCGGAGCTTTCGAGCGGGTCCTGAGCTTCGGGGCGGCGACCGGGCCGCCCTTACTTCCGGAGGATGGTGTCAAAAGATTGACACTCGCACGCCAGCGCTCCTCCCTCACACGCCACGGGGTGATCCAATGAGACGATCCAGGGTCCGCGGGGCGATGCGGCCGATCGCCCGCGAGAACGCCGGACGCCTGGCCACCGCTCCCGCCGGCGCGGTCCAGTCCAGCGCGGCGGACCTCGCGCGGTGGCTGCGCCTCCACCTCAACCGGGGGACGCTGGACGGCCGCCGCTTCGTGTCCGAGGAGCAGGTGCGCGAGATGCACGAGCCGCAGGTGGTCGTCCCCACGACGCCGGCCTTCCGCCGCGGCCGGCAGGTCCGGTTCTTCGCCGGGTACGGGATGGGGTGGCAGGTGATGGACCATCGCGGCAACCCCATGCTCTGGCACAGCGGGTCGGGGGACGGCCAGCTCGCGTACGTGGCGATCCTCCCGGAAAAGCGGCTCGGCGTGGTGGTGCTCCTCAATGCCTGACCCGCGGCCGGGACGCCCGTGCACGGCATGATCGCCTCGCGGATCCTGGACGTGTACCTCGGCGCGCAGCCGGGCGACCCGGTCGACGACGGGCTCGCGGACCGCGAGGCCGCCGAGCGGCAGGTGCGGGAGGCGCGGGAGCGCTTCGAGGCCGGGCGGATCCGGGGGACGCGGCCCTCGCACCGGCTGGAAGCATACGCGGGCACGTACACCGACAGCCTGCGCGGGCCGATGGTCGTGCGCCGGGACGGGGGCCGCCTGACATTGCAGATGGGCGGGGGAGAGCGGGCGGAGCTGGAGCACTGGCACTACGACACCTTCGTCGCCCGCTGGCACACGCCGCTGTACCGCTCGGCGTTCGCGACGAAGGTGGTGTTCTCGCAGGACGCCGACGGTGGGGTGAACGGCCTCGCGCTGGCCCTGGGGCGGGATTCGATCACGGCGCGCCGCGAGGCACCCCTGTAGAACAAGGGCGAAGACCGAGGTGGAGAGGGTGGAAGAGCGGACATCCGGCAGCGGGCGACGCAAGTGTAGCTGTAGATCATCTTGGGAGGATTGAGAAGAGCCATCCTGTGCCCCGTCCGGGTCGCTCGGCCGCTCGACCCGTCAATTCACTTGCACACGGCACAAGCCGCCCAATACATTTCTCCCGCCACTCTAGCAACAAGAGGACTTGTCGGCAGGACTTCATGGTTGCTTACCTAGGAGGTGGTGCACTGATGCGATTCCTGAAAGTTCGCCCGCCGCAACCTCCTCAGGAGCTGAAGGATCTCGCTTTCAAGCCGCCGTACAAGCCGATCTACTTTCTACAGGTGATTCCAACCTACGCACCTGTAAAGTACCGCGGGAATTCAACAACAAGGGTCACTTTGAGTGTTGTTGGGCCACTACTCGGCTTAGATGGAGAAAAGGAGATGGCATCACTCGCGGAGCACGACAAGCTACTCCAGAAGCGCTTGCATATCACAACCGGGATTTACTGGATTTCCTGCGTTACAACAATGTTGGTCGTAATTCTGATCATATCCTCGATGAGAGTTCCGATCGATTTCAAACGTGGGTGGATCACAACCGTGCGTCAGATCGCCGACAGCTTCTTGGAGCCCGCCGTCTTTGCACCTACGTACCTCCTGATGTTTCTTGTCGTCGCTGCTGCAATCCGACTGAGTGCAGCCCTTACTGACAGGCGATTTGCCGATTCGCTCGCTGCTGCATCGGTGATCAATCTTCTCATCGATCTGTCGCGTGAGGGAGCTCTCAGGAACGTAGCGACTCGGAGGGCCGTCTTATACCGTATTCATGCCCTATCAAGGTCGACGGTTTTGTTGAGCCTAAAATATTCCGCTCAAAGCCAAGAAACCAACCAGTGGGTTAGGCAACACTTTTCCGCACTGAACACCTTCATCCGCGATCGTGAGCGCTGGGCCATCGCGCCTCGACCTGAGACTCAGGAGGCTCTGCTGAAGGACTTCAGCCAACTGGCACCCATGTACATATTGGGTGAGTTCGGCCTCTTTTCCTGGAACGATTCACCTCCTGCCGTCCCTGTGTCTACCGAACGTTCCATTACTCGCAGCGTTCTGATTGGATCGGGTCGGGTTCTCGGCTTTGCGATTCCGTTAGCGTTGCTGGGGTCCCTGCTGTACAGTCCGGACCGCCTGCAAGCGATCAACGTCAATCCGAACATCGTAGGCCTTGTTTTTATGGCGTGGCTCCTTTTGGCGTTCGACGCGCTACTGAAGCTGGGTATCGTAGCAAGTGTGGTCAATCTGGCTAAAGGGTTAAAGGAGCTGACGTAACGGCTCTGTCCCCGAATACAGTACAGGAAGGACAGTACCCAGGGGGACTCTGGTGGCGCGATCGGTTCAACCTGACTCTGAATCCGGACGAGAGCGCGGGGAAAGCGGTCGCGGGTGGATTCGCGGAACCGTTCGGGGTGGGACGACACGAGGCGGGGCGCCGGACCGGATC
>JBEVLE010000251.1:0-5980 GCA_040509335.1 Longimicrobiaceae bacterium
CCCGCGGACAGATCCGCGGGCCGGTGTCGTTCACGTGAAGTCGCGTGAGGGATTTCGGCCCGAAGGGGCGAGACCGCGCGGCTGTTTGCGCGGGCTCGACTCCGTTAGGCAGCGTCGTTTGCTGCCTTACGGAGCCGAAGCCCGACCCCGGCGCCAGCCGGGGGCACGCCCAACCCCGCCGTAAAAAGCCGTCAGAACCCCGGCTGCACCCCGAACTGCCAGTGCCACCCACGATCCCGCTCGAAGCCGTTCACGTAGTCGATCTCCAGGATCAGGTACCCGAAGACGTTGATGCGCCCGCCGACCCCCGCGCTGGTCAGGATCCCGCGCCGGCTGGGATCGTCGAAGAGCCCGCGCTCGAACACGACCTCGGAGTCCTGGTCCCACGCGGTGCCGGCGTCGAAGAAGGCGATCCCCTCGATGGGCGGCAGCCCGAACGAGGAGCCCAGCACGATCTGCCGGATCAGCGGGAAGCGCAGCTCGGCGTTGACCACCGCCACCCGGCTGCCGAAGAGCCGCTCCGCCACGTCGCAGTCGCTGTCGTTCTCGAAGTTGCCGCCGGTGCACCGGCTGTACGCGTCGTAGTAGCCGCGCATCAGGTAGCCCTGGCCCAGGTACAGGTCCTGGAAGAGCCGCCCGCCCTCGCCGTCGGTCTCGGCGTTCTTGCCGTACCGCCCGAAGTGCAGCCCGCGCACCGCGAAGGTGAAGGGGCGCAAAAAGAAGTAGCGGCGGTAGTCGGCCAGCGCCTGCATGAACTGCACGGTGCCCACCGTGGGCGTGACTTCGAAGCGGTAGCGCTGCCCGGCGAAGGGCGAGGTGTACCCGGTGAGCGAGTTGTCGTACACCAGCGCCGCCGAGCCCTCCACCAGGTTGTACGCGGCCTCGTAGCGCGGGTCGTCGAACTCCTTGTACTCGGTGGGGCCGGTGATGACGGGCTGGCCGTTCTGGATCTCGAAGGGCGCGCTGATCTCCTGCACCTGGGCGTCCTGCGAGATGCGCCGCGCGCCCAGCGCGAACTCGGCCCGCTGCACCTGCGAGAACGGGTACTGCGCCAAGCCCTGGAGGCTGGTGTCGAAGTAGCGGAAGCGGATCAGCTGCTCCTTGACGCGCATGTCCGTCTGGTCGTAGCCGCCCGCCCGGCCCAGACCGATGTAGGGGAGGCGCTGCGCCGCGGCGCCGTAGTTCCAGCGGTGCTTGCGGTACAGGTAGACGGTGCTGAAGCCGATCTCGTCCAGCTGCCCCTGCGCCTGCACCGAGCCGAACACGGTGTGGTAGCCCAGCACGTCGCTGAAGATGCCGGCGATGCCGCCGTACACGCCGCCCCGCGCGAAGGCGCTCCCGGTGGAAACGCCCACCTGCGGCTGCCCCAGGTAGTCCAGCGACAGCCGCGGGCCGTACCCGCCGGTGGCCCACGCGGCGTTCTCCGGGGGGAGGCCGGTGGTCTCGTCGGCCAGGAGCGCGCTCACCCGGTTGAAGGCGGACTCGGTGGGCCGCGGCACCGGCGGCAGGAACGCCGCCAGCGGGGCGAGCTGCCGGGGCGCCCCCGCGGAGTCCACCACGGCCACGCCCGCCAACTCGCGCGGCTCGGTGAGCGAGTAGATGTTGTAGCCGCCCCGCTCGAACGCGGTGAACAGCAGCCGGTTGCCGACCCGCGCGGTGGAGATCGCGGGGCTCAGGTCGGTGATGCCGCTGGCGCCGGTGAACAGGTCGGTCACCCGGCTGAGCGCGCCGGTGGCCAGCTCCACGCGGTAGATGTTGGAGATGCCGGTGCGGTTGGAGATGAAGAACAGGGCGCGCCCGTCGCTGGACCACGCGGGGTTGATGTTCTTCCCCCAGCTGCCGCCGGCCTGCTCCGCCTCGGTGGGCGACTCCATGGCCGGGGCGGTGCGGATCTCGCTGGTGGCGACGTCCATCAGCGCGATGCGGTAGGCGCCGTACTCCAGCCGGTTCAGGTCGGTGCCCTCGCCGCGGTCGGTCACGAAGGCGATGGTGCGGCCGTCCGGAGAAAAGGCCGGCTGCATGTCCGCGTAGCGGTCGTTGGTGAGCTGCCGGGCCGTCCCGGTGCTCACGTCCATGGCGTACAGGTCGGTCAGCCCGCCCTTGGTCCCCGAGAACACGATGGTGCGGCCGTCCGGCGACCAGGTGGGGTTGGTGATCTCGCTGACCCCCGGGACGCCGTACTCGCGCAGGCGGTCGGCCCCGGGGACGCTGATGATCACCAGCACGTCCGCGCCCTTGCGCAGCGCCGAAAAGGCGAAGCGGTCGCCGCCCGGCGCCCAGGTGCCGGCGGAGTTGATGTAGCGCAGGCTCCCGAAGTGCGCGTCGAAGGCGGTGCCGCGCTGCAGGCGCTTGATCACCTCGCCGGTCTCGGCGTCGGCCAGGTACAGTTCCACGTCCAGGAAGTCCAGCTCGGACAGGAAGGCCACGTAGCGGCCGTCGGGCGAAACGGCGGGGGCCAGGTTGACCTGCCCCCCCTCGCGCTTCTGGGTGATCAGCGGCCGGGCGATCTCCCGTGCTTCCTTGCGCTCGTTGAGGAGCGGGAGGTAGGCGCGGCGGATGGAGGTGTGCCAGTCCTCGGAGATCTCTTCCAGGTCGGTGTTGAGGATGCGCTCGAAGGCTTCCTCGTACGGCACGCCCTGGCCCACCTGCTTGAGGATCTGCCCCACCACGGCATCGCCCCAGCGCCCGCCGACGTACGCCCAGAACGCCTGCCCCCAGCGGTAGGGGAAGTAGCGCGGGCTGTACGTCATCTGCTCCACGGTGGGGATGTCGCCGGTGAGGGCGGCGTCGCGCACCCACATGGCGGTGTGCGGGTCCACGGGGCCCACGGACAGGTACTCGGCCATCCCCTCGGTGAACCAGAGCGGGACGCTGAGCCGCCGCGCCGCCGCCTCCAGCCCGCCGGCGCCGCCGCGCCCGAAGCCGGCGATGTCGTACTGGAAGGCGTGCACCATCTCGTGGCCCAGGACATGGTCGGTTTCCTCGTACGACCCGGCCAGCGGCATCACCACGCGCCGCTTGAACGCTTCGGTGAACCCGCCCGTCCCCTCGCCGATCTCGCTTCCGGTGGTGACCGTCTGCTGGAACTCGGGGTGGCTGGCGTACAGCACCAGCGGCTGCTTGCTCTCGAAGCGGTGGTCGATGATGCGGGAGAGCCGCGAGTACCAGCGCTCCGCCATGCGGGCGGCGTCGCGGGTGGCGACCTGCTCCGACGGGTAGTAGTACACGTCGAAGTTCTCCGTCCGGAGCACCTGGAAGTCGAAGGTCTCGTACTGGACCTTGTTCCTCCCGAAGTACTGGGCCGACAGGGACGTGTCGTGGACCGCGACCGCCGCCAGCGCGAGCACGAGGGGGGTGAGGAGGCGGGTCGTGGGGGATCGGGAAGCGGTCATGGGTCCTCTGCCGTCCGGGATGGGGTTCCTGGGGACTCCGTCGTCGTGGCCTTCCTGCAACATCCTTGGCGCGGCCCACTCGCGCCAGGGCGAGCGGAATCGCAGCCGACCATACGTGCTCTTCGTGGCCGTGGCCTGCGGGCGGCCCGGACGGGAGCCGGACCGGCTGCTCCGGGAGGAGCCGGTCCGGCAACGCCGTCGGACCGGAAGGGGACGGGCCGACACGGCCTCCGCGCGAGGCGGGGCCGGGATGCTCCCGCGCCCGTCGGTTGTTTTCGGTGCCCTGCCCGGGAAATCGCAAGGATCGCGCCCGGTCCGGGGAGCTCCGCACAACCTTTGCCGCAGGCTGGATTCTCCCCCGCGCGCGGAGGTGGTCCGCGCCTTGCTCCGCTCCAGCCGACCCCGGAAGTGTAGCGGCGCGGGACAGCGCCGAAGGAACCAGGTTGCGTGGAGCGTGTGGTGGAGCAGACCGACGATGTCCGGCGGACCCCGGCGGACCGCGAGGAGAGCGCGAGCCGCGCCCTGAACGCGTACCGGGAGCGCAGGCGCAGGCGCCGCGCGGAGGACACCTACTTCGGCAGCTCGGACTGCCTGCTCTCCAAGACGGAGGGCGCGGGCGGAGACCCGGACCTCACCAGCCGCCGCGTGGAGATCATGAATGCGGCGCAGCAGAGCGGGATGCCGCCGGAGCTGGCCGAGCTGCTGTACGACGTGGCCCGCGACGAGGGGCTGGACCCGGCGCTGGGATACGAGCTGGTGCGGTGCGGGCTGGGGGTGTGCCCCCCGGACGACGGGCTCTCCAACGCGCCCACGCAGCCGACCACGGACAAGTACCTCCCGGAGTGGCTGGACCCGGCCGTCCCGCCGGACGCGCTCCTCCGCGAGCGCATGCTGCGTCTTTCCTTCCGGCGGCTCCTGTCGCTGCTGGAGCGGCACGCGGAGGTGGACGACGCCTTCCGCGCCTTCGCGCGGGAGCCCGACGTGGGCTACATGGGCTACTAGGCGCCCGCGCGGGCGGCGTCCCTGGCGCAGCCGAGGCGCGGGACCGAAATTGGTGTACCGCGCGGTACACGCGCAGGATCCATTTGAGGAGACAGCCTTGTCAGAAGAAGAAGCCGTCGGCGTTGCGGCGGAGAACGACGCCCCCACCTTCGCCGGGCTCGGGCTGAGCGCGGAAGTGCTCGCCGCGCTGGAGGCCCTGGGGTACGAGGAGCCCACCCCCATCCAGACGGAAGCGATCCCGGTCCTGATGGAGGGGCGCGACGTGATCGGCCGCGCGGCGACGGGAACGGGAAAGACCGCGGCCTTCGCGCTCCCCCTGGTGGAAAAGGTGGAGCCGGGGGTGCGCGGGGTGCAGGGCCTGGTGCTGGCGCCCACGCGCGAGCTGGCGGTGCAGGTGGCGGAGGCGGTGCACAAGTACGGGTCCCGGCGCGGGATCAGCGTGCTCGCGGTGTACGGCGGGCAGGCCATCGACCGCCAGTTCCGGGAGCTGCGCCGCGGGGTGAGCGTGGTGGTGGGGACGCCGGGCCGCATCCTGGACCACATCCGCCGCGGCACGCTGCAGCTGGGCTCGGTGCGCTACCTGGTGCTGGACGAGGCGGACGAGATGCTGGACATGGGCTTCATCGAGGACATCGACGCGATCCTCGAGGAAACCCCGGCGGAGCGGCAGACGGCGCTCTTCTCGGCCACCTTTCCCCCGCGGATCGCGGACCTGGCCCGCAAGGCGCTCACGGACCCGGAGCGCATCACCATCGCGCCCGAAAAGCTGGACACGCCGCTCGTGCGGCAGACGGCCTACCTGGTACCCCGGCAGCACAAGCTGGAGGCACTGGCGCGGGTGCTGGACGTGGAGGCGCCCACCTCCGCCATCATCTTTTGCCGCACGCGCACGGAGGTGGACGAGCTGACGGCGGCGCTGGGCGTGCGCGGCTACCACCCCGAGGCGCTGCACGGCGGGCTGGCCCAGGCGCAGCGGGACCGGGTGATGCAGCGCTTTCGCAACGGCGCGGCGGACCTGCTCATCGCCACGGACGTGGCGGCGCGCGGGCTGGACGTGGAGCACGTCTCTCACGTCGTGAACTACGACATCCCGCAGACGCCCGAGGCGTACGTGCACCGCATCGGCCGCACGGGGCGCGCGGGGCGCGAGGGCGCGGCCATCACGCTGGTGCAGCCGCGCGAGCGCTTTCTCCTGCGCGCCATCGAGCGGACGACGGGGCAGCCCATAGAGCACGCGCGGGTGCCGCGGCCGCAGGAGGTGCGCGAGCGCAAGCGGGCGCGCCTGTCCGACGCGGTGCGCGACGTGATCTCGGGCGGGGGCGACCTGGAGCCGTTCCGGCAGATGGTGCTGGGGCTGGCCGAGCAGTTCGAGCTGGTGGACGTGGCCGCGGCGGCCATCCGCATCGCCGCGGAGCACCGGGGCACGGAAGAAACGGGGAACGACGCCGAGATCCCCGAGTTCGACACGCGCGACCGCGGCAACGACGGCGAGCCGCGCGAGCCCCGGCGCGGTCCGCGCTCGGAAGGCGGTGGCGGCGGACGCCCGCGTGGCGCCGCGGCGGGCAAGGCCACGCTGTACATCGGCA
>JBEVLE010000252.1:0-26973 GCA_040509335.1 Longimicrobiaceae bacterium
CCGCCGCGGCCGCCGGCCCGCGCCGGTCCAGGTGGGCGGCGAGGTCCCCCAGCGTGTGGTGCTCGAACAGGTCGATGAGCGCGACCCGGTCGGGCAAGCGCTCCTGCAGGCGCGAGTGCACCTGCACCAGCAGCAGCGAGTGCCCGCCCAGGTCGAAGAAGTTGTCGGCGACGCCCACGCGCCGCACGCCCAGCACCTCCTCCCAGATCGCGGCGACCGCGCGCTCGGTCGCGGTGAGCGGCGCGCCGCCGTCGTGCGCGCCGCCGGTCCACGACGGCGCGGGGAGCGCCCGCCGGTCCACCTTGCCGCCGGGGGCGAGGGGGAGCGCGTCCAGGAGGACGACGGCGGCGGGGACCATGTACTCCGGCAGGCGGGAGCGCAGCCGCGCCCGCAGCCCGGCCGGGGTGTCGCCCGCGCCCTCCGCCGCGACCACGTAGGCGACCAGGCGCCGCCCTGCGGTGCCCGGCGTGTCCTCGCGCACCACGACGACCGCTTCCCGCACCCCGGGCAGCGCGGCGAGCACGGACTCGATCTCGCCGGGCTCGATGCGGTAGCCCCGCACCTTGACCTGGTGGTCCGTGCGGCCCAGGTAGTCCAGCTCGCCCCCGGGGAGCCAGCGGGCCCGGTCGCCGGTGCGGTACAGCCGCGCGCCGGGCTCCCGCCCGAAGGGGTCGGGGACGAAGCGCCCCGCCGTCAGCCCCGGCTGCCCCAGGTAGCCGCGGGCCACCCCCGCGCCGCCCAGGTACAGCTCGCCCGGCACGCCCACGGGCACCGGCTGCATCCCGCCGTCCAGCACGTACGCCTGCGTCCCCGCGATCGGCCTGCCGATGGGCACGCTCCCGCCCGCGCCCGCGTCCCCGACGCGGTGGACGACGCACCCCACCACCGTTTCGGTGGGGCCGTACTCGTTGACCAGCTCCGTCCCCGGCGCCACCCGCCGCCAGTACGCGGCCACCTCCGCCGGCAGCGCCTCGCCGCCCACCACCAGGGTGTGCGCCGCAGCCGCGGCCTCGGCCTCCGTGAGCTGCTCCGCCAGGAGCGCCAGGTGCGCCGGCGTGAGCTTGACCAGCGTGAACCCCGGCTCCTCGCGGAGCGCGCCCGCCAAGCCCTCCACGCCCTCGCCCTCGCCGGCGAGCACCACCCGCCCGCTCTGGAGCAGCGGCACCAGCAGCGAGGTCACCGTCAGGTCGAAGGACAGCGAGGAGTGCACCGGCGCGCCGTGGCCCGGCCCCGCGTACGCGCCGGCCGCCCACGCCAGGTAGTTGCCCAGCCCGCGGTGCGTCACCGCCACGCCCTTGGGGCGCCCGGTGGAGCCGGAGGTGAAGATGACGTACGCCAGGTTGTCGGGCGCGGCGCCGCTCGCGGGCGCCGCCTCGCCGTGCCCGGCGATCTCCGCCGCGTCGCGGTCCACGCAGACCACGTCGGCGCCGTGCGCGGGCAGGCGCTCCAGCAGCGCCTCGCGGGTCAGCACCACCGCGGGGGCGGCGTCCTCCAGCATCAGCGCCAGCCGCTCCGCGGGGTGCGACGGGTCCAGCGGCACGTACGCGGCGCCGGCCCGGAGCACGCCCAGCACCGCGGCCACCATCTCCGGGCCGCGCTCCAGGCACAGCCCCACGCGGGTTTCCGGCCCCGCGCCCAGGGCGCGGAGGTGAAGCGCCAGCCGGGCGGAGTCGCGCTCCAATTCGGCGTAGGTGAGCGTCCGCCCGCCGGACCTCACCGCCGGGGCGTCCGGGGTGAGCCCCGCCTGCCGCGCGAAGCGCTCGTGGACGAGCTCGTCCCCGGCGTACGCGGCGCCGCTGTCGTTCCATGCTTCCAGCACCCGGGCGCGCTCGCCGCCGCGCAGCAGCGACACCTCCGACAGGCGCCGCCGCGGCTCCGCCACCATCGCCTCCAGCATCGCCTCCAGGTGCCCCGCCAGCCGCTCCATGGTCGCGGCCTCGAAGAGCGCCGCGCGGAAGATGAGCGCGCCGCCCAGCGAGTCCCCGTCGTCGGCCAGGGCGAGGTCCAGGTCGAAGCGGGCCACGCGCTCGCCCTCGCCGAACGGCGACAGCGCCACGCCGCCCAGGCTCAGCCCGCCGTCCCCCGCGGCCGCGCGGTGCAGCGCGAACGTCGCCTGGAAGACCGGCGCGTGCGCCAGGCTGCGCTCCACCGACAGCTCCTCCACCAGCCGCTCGAAGGGCAGTTCCTGGTGGTCGAAGGCGGCGAGCGCCGCGGCGCGGACGCGCCCCAGCATCGCGCTCCAGGCGGGGTCGCCCGACAGGTCGGCGCGCAGCGCCAGCATGTTGACGAAGAAGCCGATCAGCCCCTCGGTCTCGCGCCGGGTCCGCCCCGCGACCGGGGTGCCGACGACCACGTCGTCCTGCCCCGACCATCGGGCCAGCAGCGCCTGCCAAGCGGCGAGCACGGTCATGAACAGCGTCGTCCCCTCGCGGCGCGACATCTCCCGCAGCCCGCCGGCCACCGCGGGCGGGAGGAGCACGGCGTGGGTCCCCGCGCGCGGGCTCTGCCCGGCGGCGCGCGGCCGGTCCGTGGGGATCTCCAGCAGCGGGGGAGCGCCTCGCAGCTTTTCCCTCCAGAAATCGATCTGCGCTTCCAGCACGCCGCCCTGGAGCCACGCGCGCTGCCACACGGCGTAGTCGGCGTACTGCACCGCCAGCTCCGGCAGCACCGGCGCCTCCCCCCGGGCGAGCGCGCCGTACAGGGCGGACACCTCGCGCACCAGCAGCTGCATGCTCCACCCGTCGGTGACCACGTGGTGCAGCGTGAAGCACAGCACGTGGTCGTCGTGGTCCAGGCGCAGCAGCGTGCTGCGCAGCAGCGGGCCGCGCTCCAGGTCGAAGGGCCGCAGCGCCTCCCCGGCCGCGAGCCGCTCCGCCTCGCGCTCGCGCGCTCCGGCGGGGAGCGCCCGCAGCTCCACCACGGGCAGCGGCACCCGGGCGGGCGGATGGACCACCTGCACGGGCCTGCCGTCCCGCGCGGCGAACGTGGTGCGCAGCGTCTCGTGGCGCGCCGCCAGCGCGTCCACGCTCCCCCGCAGCGCCGCCGTGTCCAGCGCGCCGCGCAGCCGCAGCGCGAAGGGCATGTTGTAGGCGGCGCTCCCCGGCTCGATCCGGTCCACCACCCACAGCCGCTGCTGCGCGAACGACAGCGGCAGCGGCGCGTCGCGCGGGACCGGCACCACCGGCGGGGCGGGGGAGGCCCCGGCGCTCCGCAGCGCTTCCACGCGCTCCGCCAGCGCGGCGACCGTGGGCGCCTCGAACATCGCCTTGAGCGGCACCTCCACCCCCAGCGCCTGCCGCACCCGCGACACCACCTGCGTCGCCAGCAGGGAGTGGCCCCCCCGCTCGAAGAAGTTGTCCTCCACCCCCACCCGCTCCGCGCCCAGCACCTCGCCCCAGATCCCCGCCAGCACCTCCTCCGCGGCGGTGCGCGGCGCCGCGTACTCCCCTTCCGCGCCCCACTCCGGCGCCGGGAGCGCGGCGCGGTCGGTCTTGCCGCTGGGGCTCAGCGGCAGGCGGTCCAGCACCACGAAGGCGGCCGGCACCACGTGCTCCGGCAGCCGCGCCGCCAGGTGCGCGCGCAATTCCGCCGCGGAGGGCGCCGCGCCCTCCTCCGAGGCCACGTAGCCCACGATCCGCCGCTCGCCGCGCGCGTCCGCCCGCACCACCGCGGCCGCGCCGCGCACCGCAGGGTGCGACCGCAGCACGCTCTCGATCTCGCCCAGCTCGATGCGGAAGCCGCGCACCTTGACCTGCTGGTCCGCGCGCCCCAGGTACTCCAGCTCGCCGCCCGCCGTCCAGCGCGCCCGGTCCCCCGTGCGGTACATCCGCTCGCCCGGGACGGGCGCGAACGGGTCCGGGACGAACCTTTCGGCCGTGGCCGCGGGATTCCCCATGTACCCCCGCGCCACCCCGGCGCCCGCCACGTACAGCTCGCCCGCCGCGCCCGGGGGAAGCGGCTGCATCGCCGTGTCCGCCACGTACACGCGCGTGTTCCAGATGGGCCGTCCGATCGGCACGCGCTCCTCGCCGGCCGGCTCGCCGAGCACGTGCGCGGTGCTGTCCGCCGCCACCTCCGACGAGCCGTACAGGTTGAGCAGCGCCGAGCCCGGGAGCGCCGCCGCGAAGCGGCGCGCCAGCTCGGCGGGGAGCTCCTCGCCGCTGGTGACGACCAGGCGCAGCCGCGGGCACAGCGCGCCCAGCTCCGGCCGCGCGTCCAGCAGCGCGCGCAGCAGCGAGGGCACCAGGACGATGCGCGTCACCCCGTGCCGCGACAGGTGCTCCACCAGCGCCTCCGGGTCGCGGGCCTCCTCGTCCGGGACGAGCACCGAGGGCACCCCGGCCAGCAGCGGCCCGAAGACCTCCCACGCCGAGTCCACGAAGGCGAGCGAGGTCTTCTGGACGCACACCTCGCCGGCCGCGAAGGGGTGCTCGCTCCACATCCAGGCGAAGCGGTTGACCATCCCCCGGTGCGTCCCGAGGACCCCCTTGGGCGTGCCCGTGGAGCCCGAGGTGTAGACGACGTATGCCAGGCTCTGCGGCTCCACCGCGGCGTCCGCCTCCACCTCCGGGCCGACCGCCTCGCCGTCGGGGCGCACCACCTCCACGCCGCACTCGCCCAGCCGCTCGGTCGCGGCGGCGTCCGCCAGGACGAGCGCCGCGCCGGAGTCGGCCAGCATGTAGCGCAGCCGCTCGGCGGGGTAAGTGGGGTCCATGGGGACGTACGCGCTGCCGGCGCGCAGCACGGCCAGGAGCGACGCCACCAGCTCCGGCGTGCGCGCCATGCACACGCCCACGCGCGTCTCCGGGCCCACCCCGCGCCGCCGCAGGGCGCCGGCCAGCTCCGCCGAGCGGCGGTCCAGCTCGGCGTACGTCACCCGCTCGCCGCGCCACGCCAGGGCGACGGCGTCCGGCGTGCGCGCCGCCCGCGCGGCGAACAGCTCGTGCACGCCCGTCCCCGCGGGGACCGGGTGCGCGGTGTCGTTCCACTCCTCCAGCACCTGCGCGCGCTCCGCCCCGCGCAGCAGCGCGAGCCCGGAAAGGCGCTGCCCCGGGTCGGCGGCCATCGCTTCCAGGACGGCCTCCAGGTGCCCGGCGAGGCGGGCCATGGTGGCGGCCTCGAAGAGCGCGGTGCGGAAGACGAGCGCGCCGGCCAGCGCCTCGCCGGCCTCCTGGAACACCAGGTCCAGGTCGAACTTGGCGACGCGCTCGCCCCCGCCGAACGATCCCGTTTCCAGCGTGCCCAGGCGCAGCCGGTCGCCCTCCGCGGCGGCGCGGTGCAGCGCGAAGGTGGTCTGCACCAGCGGCGCGTGCGTCAGCGAGCGCTCCACGCCCAGCTCCTCCACCAGCCGCTCGAAGGGGAGGTCCTGGTGGTCGTACGCGCCCAGCGCCGTTTCCCGGACGCGCGCCAGCAGCTCGCCCCAGGCGGGGTCCCCGCCCAGGTCGGTGCGCAGCGCGAGCAGGTTGACGAAGAAGCCGATCAGCCCCTCGGTCTCGCGCTGCGTCCGCCCGGCGATGGGCGTGCCGACGACGACGTCGTCCTGGCCCGCGTAGCGTCCCAGGAGCGCCTGCCAGCCGGCGAGCACGGTCATGAACAGCGTCGCGCCCTCGCGCCGCGAGACTTCCCGCAGCTCCGCCGTCAGCGCGGCCGGGAGGACGAAGGCGTGGGTCGCGGCCCGCGGGTCCTGCCCGGGAGTGCGCGGGCGGTCCGTGGGCAGCTCCAGCAGCGGGGGCGCGCCGGCCAGCCGGTCCCGCCAGAAGGCGAGCTGCGCTTCCAGCACGCCGCCCTGGAGCCACGCGCGCTGCCACACGGCGAAGTCGGCGTACTGCACCGGCAGCTCGGGCAGATGCGGCGCCTCGCCGCGGGCGAGGGCGCCGTACAGCGCGGACACCTCGCGCACCAGCACCCCGATGCTCCAGCCGTCGCCCACCACGTGGTGCAGGGTGAAGAGCAGCACGTGCTCCTCGTCGCCCAGGCGAAGCAGCGTGGAGCGCAGCAGCGGGCCGCGCTCCAGGTCGAAGGGGCGCAGCGCCTCCTCCTCCGCCAGCCGCTCCGCCTCCGCCTCGCGCTCCGCGTCCGGGAGCGCCCGCAGGTCGCGCACGGCGAGCGCGACGGGAGCGGGCGGGTGGATCACCTGCACGGGCGCGCCGTCCCGCTCCGCGAAGACCGTGCGCAGCGCCTCGTGGCGCCGCACCAGCGCGTCCAGCGCGGCCTCCAGCGCCGCGGCGTCCAGCGCGCCGCGCAGCCGCAGCGCGAAGGGCATGTTGTAGGCGGCGCTCCCCGGCTCCAGCTGGTCCACCAGCCACAGCCGCTGCTGCGCGAACGACGGCGGCGGCGGCGCGTCGCGGGGGACGCGCGCGATCGGCGGGGCGGCCGCCCCGCCGGCCCGGCGCAGCGACTCCACGCGCGCGGCCATGCCGGCCACGGTCGCCGCCTCGAAGAGCGCCCGCAGCGGCACCTCCACCCCGAACGCCTGCCGCGCCCGCGACACCACCTGCGTCGCCAGCAGCGAGTGGCCCCCCAGCTCCACGAAGCTTTCCTCCACCCCCACCCGGTCCCGCCCCAGCACCTGCCCCCAGATCGCCGCCAGCACCTCCTCCGCGGCCGTGCGCGGCGCCACGTACGACGCGGCCTCGCGCTCGGGCGCGGGGAGCGCCCGCCGGTCGATCTTGTCGTTGGCGTTGCGCGGCAGCCGGTCCAGCACCACGAACGCGGCCGGCACCATGTGCTCCGGCAGGCGCGCGGCGAGGTGCGCGCGCAGCGACGCCGCCAGGTCGCCGCCCGCGGCCTCGCGCGTCGGCACGCCCTCGCCCGCGAACAGGCGCCGGTAGAAGGGGCTCGCGCGGTACGCGGGAGCGTGGTGCGCCGACACGAACTCGAAGGGCGCCTCGGCCGCCCCCTGGCGCACCAGCACGCCGCGCGCCGAGTAGTCCGGCGCCACGCCGCCCTCCGGCAGTTCCGCGCGGCACTCCACGCGCAGCCGGTCCCCCGGGCGCACCTCCAGCCCCGGGTCGAAGAGGGGGAAGTAGACCGGGAACCACGCCGTCTCCTCCTCCATGATGTCCAGCGTCCCGCCCTCGCCCAGCTCCATCCGCAGCCACAGGAGGAGCCCGTCCAGCCGCCCCGCCCGGCGGATCTCCAGCTCCTCCACCCGCCGGTACTCGGCGTCCACCGCCCCCCGCCCGAAGTCCAGCTCCTCGAAGATCCCCGCGTCCGAAAGGCGGTTCTGCGCGGGGAAGCCGCGGATGCACAGCCGCAGGTCGAAGGGGTGCCCCACCTCGTCCCAGATCCGGCGCACGTAGTGCGCGGCCGTGGGCGAGAAGCCGGGCGCGCCGCGGATCTCCTCCGGGAGCGTCACCGCGGCCATGCACGTCTGCGTCAGCCCGGGGAGCATGGTCGCGCCGGGGGCCAGCAGCCCGCGCACGCCGTTCAGGATCGCGGCGGCGCCCTCGCCCCCGGCGATCGCCTCCACGATCTCGGACACGCACACGTCGGCGGGCTCCGGGAGCCGCACGGAGCGGGCGTCGCCGTGGATCAGGGTGACGCGGTCCTCCAGCCCCAGCTCGCGGATGCGCTCCCGGGCGGCCAGGTAGGAGCGCTCCAGGATCTCCACCGCGTACACGTGCCGCGCGCCGGCCTGCACCGCCAGGCGCGCGAGGATGGCGTCCATCCCGGTGCCCACGTCCAGCACCACCTTCCCCGGCGCCACGCGCTCCAGCGCGCGCAGGTAGCGGGCGTTGCGGAGTGCGTCGCGGGTGAGGCCGCGGTAGATCAGCTCGTCGTAGACGAAGTACTCGCCGATGGAGGGCCACAGCTCCACGCCGCTCTCCTCCCGCGGTGCGACGTAGGCCACCAGGCGCTTCTGCCCGGGCGCATCCTCCCGCACGGCGACGGCGGCCTCGCGGACGCCGCCGTGCGCGAGCAGCGCCGCCTCGATCTCGCCGGGCTCGATGCGGAAGCCGCGCACCTTGACCTGCGAATCCACGCGGCCCAGGAACTCCAGCTCCCCGTCCGCGCGGCGCCGCACCCGGTCGCCGGTGCGGTACAGCCGCGCCCCCGGCTCGCCCCCGAAGGCGTCCGGGACGAAGTGGGCGGCCGTCAGCTCCGGGCGGCCCAGGTAGCCGCGCGCCACCCCGGCACCCCCGATCCACAGCTCCCCCGGCACCCCGTCCGGGAGCAGGCCCCCGGCGGCGTCGCACACGTACAGCCCCGCCCCGGGGAGCGGGCGCCCCAGCACCTGCCACGCGTAGGCGCCCTCCGCGCGCAGCCGCGAGGCCGCTGCGAGGATGGTCGCCTCCGTGGGCCCGTACAGCACCCACGCCTCGGCGGCGGGGAAGGCCGCCCGCATCTGCCCGATCAGGTCGGGCGGCACCGCGTCGCCGCCCACGTACACCCGCCGCATCCGCGGCAGCGTCCCCGGGCCGGCCTGCACCCGCGCCACGATCTCGCGCATCAGCGCCGGCACCGCGTGCAGCGCGTCCGCGTCCGCCAGCTCCTCCACCAGGCGCTCCACGTCGCGCACGGTGTCGCGCGGCAGCAGGCGCGCCTGGCCCCCCGCCAGCAGCGGTGCCAGCACCTCGAAGCCCCAGATGTCGAAGGCGTGGCTGGCGAGCGCCGGCGTCGCCTCGCCCGCGGCGAGCCCGAAGCGGCCGCGGGTGGCCAGCAGCGTGTTCGCGAGCCCTGCGTGCTCCACCACCACGCCCTTGGGCCGGCCGGTGGACCCGGAAGTGTAGATGACGTACGCCGCGCCCCGCGGGTCCACCCCGCTCCGCGGCGCCGTGTCCGGCTCGTCCGCGATCTCCCGGGCGTCCGCGTCCAGGCACACGACCTCGCCCGCGAAGGCCGGGAGCGCGTCCAGCAGCTCCCCGCGGGTGACGAGCAGCGACGCGCCGGAATCCGCGAGGGTGTAGGCCAGCCGCTCGGCCGGGTAGGCGGGGTCCAGCGGCACGTAGGCGCCGCCGGCCTTGAGGACCGCCAGCACGGCGGCCACCAGCTCCACGCCGGGCTCCAGGCACACGCCCACGCGCGTTTCCGGCCCCACGCCGCGCCGCCGCAGGTGGTTGGCGAGCCGGTTCGCCTCGCGCTCCAGCTCCGCGTACGTCAGCGCGCCGCCGGGGCCGGCGACCGCCGGCAGCCGCGGAGTGGCCGCGGCCTGCGCCGCGAACAGCTCGTGCACGCACGCCGGGGGATGGTCCGCGGCGCCGCCGCGGGACGCGGCCAGCAGCTGCGCCCGCTCGCCCGCGCGCAGCAGCGACAGCTCCGACAGGCGCCGCTCCGGGTGCGCGGCCAGCCCCTCCAGCAGCACCATGAGGTGCCCCGCCATGCGCGCGACGGTGTCCGCGTCGAAGAGCGAGGCGCGGTAGACCAGCGACCCTTCCATCTCCTCGGCCTTGTCGACGAACAGCAGGTACAGGTCGAACTTGGCGACCGCGTCGCCGTCCCCGAACGCTTCCATCGCGACGTCGCCCAGGCGCAGGTACCGCTCGGGGGCGTCGCGGGTCAGGGCGAACGAGGCCTGGAAGACGGGCGCGTGGGCGAGGCTGCGCTCCAGCCCCAGCGCCTCCACCAGCCGCTCGAAGGGAAGGTCCTGGTGCGCGTACGCCGCCAGCGCCGCTTCCCGCACCCGCCCCACCAGCTCCACCCCGGTGGGGTCGCCGGAAAGGTCGGCGCGGAAGGCGAGCATGTTGACGAAGAAGCCGATCAGCCCTTCCGTCTCGCGCTGCGTGCGCCCCGCGATGGGCGTGCCGACGACGACCTGGTCCTGCCCCGCGTAGCGCCCCAGCAGCGCCTGCCACCCCGCCAGCGCGGTCATGAACAGCGTCGCCCCCTGCTTCCGGGCGAGCGCCCGCAGCCCGTGCGCGGCCGCGGGGGTCAGGTCGAAGAGGTGTCTGCCCGCGAGCGGGCTCTGCCCCGCCGCGCGCGGCCGGTCCGTGGGGATCTCCAGCAGCGGGGGGGCGTCCCGCAGCTGGCCCAGCCAGAAGGCGAGCAGCTCGTCCAGCACCTCGCCGGAAAGCTGCTCGCGCTGCCACACGGCGTAGTCGGCGTACTGCACCTCCAGCTCCGGCAGGGCCGGCTCCTCGCCGCGGACGAAGGCGGCGTACAGCTCCGACACCTCGCGCACCAGCACGTCGATGCTCCACCCGTCGCTGACGATGTGGTGCAGGGTGAAGAGGAGCACGTGGAAGTCCCGGTCCAGGCGCAGCAGGGTGCCCCGCAGCAGGGGCCCGCGCGCCAGGTCGAAGGGCCGCAGCGCCTCCTCCTCGGCCAGTCGCTCCGCCTCGGGCTCGCGCTCCGCGGCCGGCATGTCCCGCAGGTCCAGCACGCGCAGCGGCAGCGGGGCCGGCGGGTCGATGACCTGCACGGGCCCTCCGTCCTGCTCCACGAACGTGGTGCGCAGCGTTTCGTGGCGCTCCACCAGCGCGTCCAGGCTGGCCTGCAGGGCGGCGTGGTCCAGCTCGCCGCGCAGGCGCAGCGCGTAGGGCATGTTGTAGGCGGCGCTCCCCGGCTCCAGCTGGTCCACCAGCCAGAGCCGCTGCTGCGCGAACGACAGCGGCGCCTCCACGGACCCCCACTCCGCCGGCGGCGCGTCCCCGGACCCGGCGTCCTCCTCCGGGGCGGCGGCGGCGGGCGGTTCCGCGGCGATCCGCTCGATGGGGGCGGCGGCCGCGGCGCCCGCCTCCCGGAGGCGCTCGACGCGCTCCGCCAGCGCGGCGACGGTGGGCGCCTCGAACAGCGCCTTGAGCGGCACCTCCACCCCCAGCGCCCGCCGCACCCGCGAGACCACCTGCGTCGCCAGCAGGCTGTGCCCGCCCAGCTCGAAGAAGCCGTCCTCCACCCCCACCCGCTCCGCGCCCAGCACCTCCGCCCAGATCCCGCACAGCACCCGCTCGGTCTCCGTGCCGGGGGCCACGTGCACGCGTCCGGAGCCCACCTCCGGCGCGGGGAGCGACCGCCGGTCCAGCTTTCCGTTGGGGGTCAGCGGCAGCCGGTCCAGGAACACGAACGCGCCCGGCACCATGTATTCCGGCAGGCTCCGCCGCAGCCGCTCGCGGAGCGCGTCCGCCTCCGCGTCGCCCACCACGTACGCCACCAGCCGCCGGTCCCCGGGCACGTCCTCGCGCGCCACGACCGCGCAGTCCGCCACGCCGGGCAGGTGCCGCAGCGCCGCCTCCACCTCGCCGGGCTCCACGCGGAAGCCGCGGACCTTGACCTGCTGGTCGATGCGGCCCAGGAACTCCAGCTCTCCCGACTCCAGCCACCGCGCCCGGTCGCCGGTCCGGTACAGCCGCGCGCCCGGCGCACCCCCCGGGGCGTCGGGGACGAAGCGGTCCGCCGTCAGCTCCGGCCGGCCGTGGTACCCCCGCGCCAGCTCCACCCCGCCGATGCACAGCTCACCGGGCACTCCCACCGGCGCGGGCTCCCCGGCGGCGTCCAGCACGTACGCGGACCGTCCGCCCATCGGCCGGCCGATGGGCACCGCCGCGCCCCAGCCGCCGGACTCGCCGGGGGGGACCTCGAAGAGCGTCGCCGTCACGACCGTTTCCGTGGGGCCGTAGCCGTTGAGCAGCCGCACGCGCGGCCCCGGGACCTCGTCCCAGGCCCGCGCCGTCGCGGGCGTCAGGGCCTCGCCCCCGATGACCACCAGCCGCACCCCCGCCCGGAGCGCGCCGGCGGCCTCGACGTCGCCGACGAGCTGGACCCAGTACGCGGTCGGCAGGCTCAGCACCGTGATCCCCAGCTCGCGGACGCGCTCCGCCATCTCGGCCGGCGTCCACACGTCGGGGTCGCGCACCACCAGCGAGGCGCCCGCCAGCAGCGGCGCCAGCACGTCCTCGACGAACACGTCGAAGGTCAGCGAGGCGAACACCAGCGCCCGGTCCGCGGGCGTGTACCCGTACGCGCGCGCCGCCTCGCGCAGGTGGGCGGCCGCCGCCCCGTGCGGGACCACCACCCCCTTGGGGAGGCCGGTGGAGCCGGAGGTGTAGATCAGGTACGCCGCGGCCTCCGGCGGGACGGCCGGGAGCGGCGCCGCGTCCTCCTCCCCGGCGTCCGCGCCGGTCCAGAGCGCGTCGAGCGCGAGCACGGGCGGGCCCCCGGCGGGGAGGCGCGCCTCCAGCCCCGGCTGCGCCAGCACCAGCATCGCGCCCGCGTCGCGCAGCACGAAGCCCAGGCGCTCGGCCGGCGCGCCGGCGTCGAGCGGGAGGTAGACGCCGCCGGCCCGGAGGACGCCCAGCAGGACGGCCGCCGCCACCGGGGAGTGCTCCATCAGCACCGCGACCACGGTCTCGGGCCCCACGCCGCGGGCGCGGAGGCTGCGCGCGATCCGCCCGCTTTCACGCTCCAGCCCGGCGAAGGTGAGCGTCCGCCCGCCGGAAACCAGCGCCACCGCGCCCGGGGTGCGCGCCGCCTGCTCCGCGAACACCTCGTGGACGCACGCGGCGGGGAGCCCGGCGGACGGGGCCCTGCCGGCCTCCAGCACCCGCTCGCGCTCCGCCCCGACGAGCAGCGGCACCTCCGACAGGCGCCGCTCGGTGTCGGCCGCCAGCCCCACCAGCACCGCCTCCAGGTGCCCCGCCATCCGCTCCGCCGCCTCCGGCGCGATCCTGCGGCGGTCGAAATCCAGCTGGAGGCTGGTCCGCTCCCCCGGGAGCACGCTCAGCGTCAGGGGGTAGTGGCTCCGCCCCAGGAGCTCCCATCCCTCCACCCGGAAGCCGTTCTCCCCCCCGCCCACCTCGTTCCACACGGGGTGGTTCTCGAAGACCAGGATGCTCTCGAAGAGCGGCTGGCCGGCGGGGATGCCGCTCCACTGCCGCACCTGCGGGAGCGGGGCGTGGTCGTGCCTCCGCGCCTCCGCCTGCCCGGCCTGCAGCCGCGCCAGGAGCTCGCCCACCCGCGCCCCTCCCTCCGCCCGCAGCCGCACGGGGAGCGTGTTGATGAACAGCCCGACCATCCCGTCCATCCCGTCCATCCCCATCTCCCGCCCCGACACGGTGGCCCCGAAGACCACGTCCTCCTCGCCCGAGTAGCGCGACAGCAGCACCCCCCACGCCGCCTGCCACAGCGTGCTGGACGTCAGCCTGTGCCCCCGGGTGAAGGCGAGGAGGCCGGCCGTGGTGGCCGCGGACAGCCGCCGCTCCACGGTGCCGAAGTCGGCGGCCCCGTCCGGCGCGCCCGCCGCCGAGCGGTCGATCCCCAGCGGCGTGGGCGCCGTGAAGCCCTCCAGCGTCCGGCGCCAGAAGGTTTCCGACGGGGCCAGGTCCTCCCGCAGCAGCCAGGTGACGTAGTCCCGGAAGGGCCGGCTGTGGGGAAGGTGCGCCGTACTCCCCCGCACGCCAGCCTCGTACAGGGCGAACACGTCGCGCAGCACCGGGCCCATCGACCACCCGTCCACGAGCAGGTGGTGGAAGGTCCACACCAGGTCGAACTCGTCCTCGCCCACGCGGAGCAGCGACGCCCGCGTGAGCTGCGGCCGGGCCAGGTCGAAGCCCCGCTCCCGGTCGGCCTCCAGGTAGCGCCGCCGCCGCTCCTCCCTCGCGTCCGGCGGCAGCTCCCGCCAGTCGTGCTCCTCCCACGGCATCTCCACGCCGCGGTGCACCACCTGGAGCGGCCGGTCCATCCCTTCCCACGCGAACGACGTCCGCAGCACCGGGTGGTGGTCCACCGCCCCCTGCCACGCCCGCCGCAGCGCCGCCGCGTCCGGCGAGCCCCGCAGTGAAAAGACGTACTGGTTGACGTACACCTGCGAGCCCGGGGCGTACAGCGCGTGGAAGAGCATCCCCGCCTGGACGGGCGTGAGCGGGTAGACGTCCTCGACCGCGGCGAGGACCTGATCGTTGTGCTCGGTCGGCTGGGCCATGCTCGGAGGGAGCGTAGGTGTATTCAGGAGGCGGCGCCGCGAACCCTGTCGCGCCGCCCGGAGCCGGAGGCGGCATGCGCGACCGCGCGCCGATGCCGCCCGCGCGCGTGGCGGGCGGGCAGCGGCGCGGGGAAGGCGTCGTGCCGGCGAAGGGACGGGGTCCGCCCGGAGACCAGCGGCGGCGCGGCCCGCGCGCGTGCGCACGAGCGCGGGCCGACGGCGGGGGCGTGGCGGGTCCGGGACGCGACGCGCGGGACCTCCCCGGAACCCGATTACGGACGTTAACCAAGCCACCTGGGACTGGCAAGTTCGTGTCCTGTTCCATGCGCATTTCCGCCCTGCCGCGGAGCCGGCGACGGCATCGTGAAGCCGCGCTTGTCAGCCCGTGAAGCGCCGCCGGGCTTGTCCGGCCGGGACGCCGCGGTAGCTTTCGCGTCCTGGGGGAGCGGTGGCCGCCCCCTCGCCGCGGCCGGAGCGCGCGGCGGAGCGCCCTCCCGGTTCCCCTGGAGTGGAGATGCAAGTCTTCGAGATCGTGGTGGCGCTGCTCCTGGGCGGAGCGGCGCTCGCGGCGGTGGCGCGGCGGTTCGGCGCGCCCTACCCCGCGCTGGTGGCGCTCGCCGGGGCGGCGCTCGCCCTCGTCCCGGGCGCGCCCACCATCGTGCTCGACCCCGAGCTGGCGCTCGCGCTCTTCGTCGCGCCCGTGCTGGTGGACGCCGCCTTCGACGCCTCGCCGCGCGACCTGCGCGCGAACTGGCGCGCGGTCACCAGCCTCGCCCTCGGCGCGGTCGCGCTCACGATCGCCGTCGTCGCCGTCGTCGCGCGGCTGCTCGTTCCCGCCATGCCGTGGGCGGCGGCGATCGCGCTGGGCGCCATCGTCGCGCCCCCCGACGCCGCGGCCGCCACCACGGTGCTCAAGCAGCTCCGGCCGCCGCACCGGCTGCTGGTGATCCTGGAGGGGGAAAGCCTGTTCAACGACGCCAGCGCGCTGCTCGTCTACCGCCTGGCGGTGGGGGCCGCGCTCGCCGGCTCCATCTCCGGGTGGAGCGTCCTCCCCACGCTGCTCGTGGTCACGGTGGGCAGCGTCCTCCTCGCGCTCGCGCTGTCGCGGCTCACGATGCTGGTGACGGCCCGCATCCGCGACGTGTCCACCGGGATCGTGGTGCAGTTCTGCACCACGTTCGGCGTGTGGATCCTGGCGGAGCGGCTGCACCTGTCGGGGATCATCACCATGGTGGTCTTCGCCATGGCGGCCTCGCGCCGCGCGCCGGAGGTGATGCCGGCCCGCATCCGCATCCCGTCGTGGGCGGTGTGGGAGGTCGCGGTGTTCGTGCTCAACGTGCTCGCCTTCGTCCTGGTGGGCTTCCAGCTCAAGTCCATCGCCGCGCGGGTCACGGGCTCCGAGGGGGCGCAGTACGCCACGGTGGCGGCGGCGGTGTGCGCCGCGGTCATCGTGGCGCGCATCGCGTGGGTGACGGGCGCGGCGGCGTTCAGCCGGTGGCGCTGCCGCCCGCGCGCGGACGGAGTCCCCGGCCCCGGCGACGCGGTGGCGCTTTCCGCGCGCGGCGCGGCGGTGGTGGGGTGGTGCGGCATGCGCGGCACCGTGACGCTCGCGGCCGCCCTCGCGCTCCCCACCGGCGCGCACGGCGGCGCCCCGTTCCCGTACCGGGACCTGATCGTCGTGGTCGCGTTCGGCGTCGTGCTGGGCACCCTGGTGCTCCAGGGGCTCACGCTGCGTCCGCTCCTCCTCCGCCTCCGGCTGGAGGACGACGGCTCCGTGGAGCGCGAGGTGCGCCTCGCCCGCGTCCAGACGCTGCAGGCGGCGGTCGCGGGGATCGCGGAGTGCCCCGGCGCGGAGACCGCGGCGCTGGTGCGGCACCGCTACGAGCTGCAGCTGAGCCGCGCCCAGGAGGCCGCGGCCGCGCCCGCCGCCTTCGCCGACGGCGACGGCCAGGACGCCGACGAGGCGGTGGTACGCGCCGCGACCGTGGCCCAGCGGCGGCGCCTCATGGCGCTCCGCGCCGACGGCACCATAGGCGACGCCGCGTTCCAGCGGGTGGAGGAAGAGCTGGACTGGGCGGAGCTCGACTGGGCCCGGCTGGTCCACGCCGGCCAGCCCGGGGACGGGGCGGCGTAGCCGGAGGTCCGCACTCAGCCCGCGAGATGCCCCGGATGACAAGAGTGAAAGTGGTTCCCCACGACCCGCGGTGGCGCGACGCGTTCCACGCGGAGGCGGAGCGGGTCGCCGCCGCGCTCGGCGACAACGTCGTGGCCATCCACCACGTCGGCAGCACGGCCATCCCGGGGATCCACGCGAAGCCCGTGATCGACCTGCTGGTGGAGGTCGCGGATCTCGCCGCGGTGGACGGCCAGGCCCCGGCGATGGAGGCGCTCGGCTACGAAGCCATGGGCGAGTACGGCATCCCCGGCCGCCGGTACTTCCGCAGGGACGACGGGGAGGGAACCCGGACGCACAACCTCCACGCGTTCCTGGCCGGCTCGGCCGAGGCGGAGCGCCACCTGGCCTTCCGCGACTACATGATCGCCCACCCCGATGCTGCGCGAGCGTACGGCGAGCTGAAGCGGAAGCTGGCGGCCGAGCACCCGCGGAGCATGGACGCGTACATGGACGGCAAGGACGGCTTCATCCGGGAGATGGACCGCAGGGCGGCGCGGTGGCGCGGCTGAGCGCACGAGGGGGCGCCCGCGGACGCCCCCCCTCGCCGGCGCTACCGGCGCAGCGCGTAGTGCAGGCCCACCACGCCGGTGGGGTACGGCGTCGCGGACAGCAGCTCGAACGCCGCGTGCACGCCGTCCGGCAGCGCCCGCTTTCCGCTCCCCAGCGTGATCGGGTACACCAGCAGGTGCAGCTCGTCCACCAGGCCGTGCTCCAGCAGGGCGTGCACGAGCCGGCTGCTGCCGTCGGTGAGGATGTTGCCGCCGGGCTGCTCCTTGAGCGCGCGCACCGACTCGATCACGTCGTCGCGGATGATGGTCGTGTCGCGCCAGATGGGATCCCGGAGCGTCGCGGAAACGACGTACTTCTTCGGCGCGTTCATCAGGTCGCCGAAGAAGTCGCCCTCCGGCATGGGCTCGAACGCCTCCGCGTGGGTGACGTACGTGCGCCGCCCCAGGAGGAACGCGTCGCAGCCCTGCATCAGCCCGACGAAGCTCTTCCCGATGTCGTCGTGCCAGAAGGGCAGCGTCCAGCCGCCGTGCTCGAACCCTCCGTCCCGGTCCTCGTCCTTGCCACCGGGCGCCTGCATCACGCCGTCCAGGGTCACGAACTCGGAAACGATCAGCTTTCTCACGGGGCCTCTCTGGTCGGGGTCGTCGGTCGCCGCTCCACATGGACGTCGAACGGGGATCCCGGAAATCGACACGGCAAAAGGAGAACGACGATGGAGATCAGGCGGAGCGGATCGCAGCCCTCGGGGCGGGGACCGGCCGAGTGGTTCACCGGCACGGTGCGGATCGATCCCCTGTTCGGCGCCAACGCGCCGGCGCGGGCGGCCGGCAACGCGGTGACCTTCGAGCCCGGCGCGCGCACGGCGTGGCACACCCACCCCCTCGGCCAGGTGCTCATCGTCACCGCGGGCTCCGGCCGGGTGCAGCGCGAGGGCGGCCCCGCCGAGGAGATCCACCCGGGCGACGTGGTCTGGTTCGAGCCCGGCGAGAAGCACTGGCACGGCGCGTCGCCCACCACGGCGATGACCCACATCGCCATCCAGGAGGCGCTGGACGGCAGGGCGGTGGACTGGCTGGAGCACGTCACGGACGAGCAGTACCACGCCGCCGCGCCGGGCGGGCGCTAGGCGCGCCGGGGCGTGGGGCCGTATCACGTCTCGCTGCCACGACTTGGAAACATCTTGTTGCAATCGCGCGTTTGCAGACACTATATTGTCGGCCGGGCCGGTCGAGGTACGCCGGTTCCTCCGTGGCATCGTCACGGGGTGGTCTCCGCTGCTGGTCGGGCATGCTGAACTCCAGCCGGCACGATCCCGCACATTCGACGGGTGAATCGAGACAGGAGCCGCAATGGAAACGTTGGTCCAGGACCTTCGCTACGCTGCCCGCAAGCTGATCCACAGCCCCGCCTTCACGGTCGTGGCGGTGCTCACGCTGTCGCTCGGGGTGGGAGCGACGACGGCGATCTTCAGCGTGGTCAACGGCGTGCTGCTCCGGCCGCTCCCCTACCCGGAGCCCGACCGCCTGGTGGCCGTCTCGGAGCTCACCCGTGACGGCGAGGAGATCCCGGTGGCCGGCGCGAACTTCCAGGACTGGCGGTCGCGGTCCCCCAGCTTCGAGGGGCTGGCCGTTCACGCGGCCGGACCGGCCACCGTGCTCGGCGGAGCCGATCCGGTCCGTCCCGAGGTGGCCTCCGTATCCACCGACTTCTTCCGGGTCATGGGGACGCGGCCGTTCCTCGGCCGGACGTTCTCGCCCGAGGAAACGGCCCCCGGCGGACCTCCGGTCATGGTGGTGAGCCACGATTTCTGGCGAAACCAGCTGGGTGGAACCCGCAGCCTGGCGGACCGCGCCCTCCAGGTGTACGGCACCACCTACCAGGTGATCGGGGTGATGCCCCCCGGGTTCCGCTTTCCCGGAGAAACCGGCGTCTGGATCCCGGAGACCCTCAAGGATCCCGGAGCGCGCAACGCCCACAACTGGTCGGTGGTCGGGCGGGTCCGGGAGGGCGTGGGGCTGGACCGGGCCCGCACGGAGCTCGAAGGGGTGCAGGGGCAGCTGCGGAGCCAGTTCGGGGACGAGGTCGACGGATTCGGGGTGAAGGCGGTCACCCTCCAGGAGGCGCTGGTCGGGTCCGCGCAGGGCCCCCTCCTGCTCCTGCTGAGTGCGGCCGCCCTGGTGCTGCTCATCGCCTGCGCGAACCTGGCGAGCACCCTGCTCGCCCGGGGCACGGCGCGCCGGCAGGAGGTCGCGGTGCGATCCGCCCTGGGCGCGAGCCGGCACCGGCTGGTCCGCCAGCTGTTGACGGAGGGGCTGCTGCTGGCCGGTCTGGGCGCGCTCGGCGGCCTGGCCGTGGCGGTGCTGGCGCTGAGAGCGCTGACCGTCCTCGCCCCGGGCGTCGGCATCCCGCGCGTGGAGGAGGTGGGGATGGACGGATGGATGCTCGCGTGCGCTCTGCTCGCATCGCTGTTCGCGGCGCTGCTGTTCAGCCTCCTGCCCGCGCTGCGCACCTCCGGCACCGAGATGGGACGCGACCTCGTCGGCACCCGCGGGGTCGCAGGCGGCCGCGGCGTGACGTGGAACCTGCTCGTCGGCGCCGAGGTCGCCCTGGCGCTCCTGCTCCTGGCCGGCGCCGGCCTGCTGATCCGGAGCTTCTGGGAAGTCACCCGGGTGGACACCGGCTTCGGCTCCCAAGGCGTGCTCACGATCGAGCTCGCGCTCCCCGAAACGTCGTACCCGGACGACGCGGCCGTCGCGGCCTTCCACCGGGCCTTTCTTGCCGATCTGGAGTCCGTCCCCGGAGTGCAGGAGGCGGGGATCGTCAACCTGCTTCCGCTGAGCGGCGCGAACATCAACGGCGGCTTCGAGATCGAAGGGCGCGGCGCGGAGAGCGGCTACGCGGACTACCGGGCCGCGAGCGGGGATTACTTCGCCGCCCTGCGGATCCCGCTCCGCCGGGGCCGGGTCTTCGACGAGCGGGACGCGGCCGGCGCTCCGGACGCCGTGGTGGTCAACCAGAGCCTGGCGGACCGGTACTGGCCCTCGGAAGATCCGCTCGGCAAGCGCATCCGGAACCTCGCCAACGACAGCTGGGTGTACGGCCAGGATCGCTGGCTCACGGTGATCGGGGTGGTGGGCGACGTTCGGCACGGGGGGCCGGCGGCCGAGCCGTCCCCCGAGGTGTACGTCAACTACGCCCAGCGCCCCTTCCGGGCCCGGTACGCCACGGCGGTGGTCCGGAGCGGTCTCCCCGCCGCCACGCTCGTGCCCATCGTGCGCGCGCGCCTCAAGGACCGCTTCGGCGGCACGGTGCCCGCCGAGTTCGAGACCATGGACGCCCGCGTGTCGCGGTCCGTCGGCGACCGCCGCTTCACGATGGTGGTCCTGGGCGTGTTCGCGGCCGTCGCGCTGGTCCTCGCCGCGGTCGGCATCTACGGGGTCATCTCGTACCGCGTGAACCAGCGCACGAGGGAGATCGGGGTCCGCATCGCGCTCGGCGCGGATCCCCGGCAGGTGCGTGGGATGATCGTGAGGAGCTCCATGACGATGGTGGGCGGCGGGATCCTGGCGGGCGCCGTCGGCGCGCTGCTGCTGACCCGGGTGATCCGGAGCTTCCTGTTCGGCGTGGACGCGGCGGATCCCGGGACGCTGGCCGGCGTGCTGTTCCTGCTCGTCGCGGCGGCGCTGCTTGCGTGCTACCTCCCCGCGCGCCGCGCGACCCGCGTGGATCCCATGACCGCCCTGCGCGCGGAATGAGGGAGTGCCGGAGCACCCCGCCCCCGCACGGCGAGCGAGAGTCCCGTGCCCATCCCTGAGATCGAACCGGCATCCGCGGCGGGGCCGGAGCCGCACCCCGCCGCGGACCCTTCCGGCGACGTGCTCCTCGCCCGGGCCCTGCAGCTGTCCTCCCGCATTCGCGGGAGCGCCGTCGAGATCCGGGGAGGCGTGGTCTGGCTCGCCCCGGAAGCCCCGCCGGCGCCCGCGGGAGGTGCGCCGGCGGTGCTCGGGCCGCACCTGTACGACGGAGCCTCCGGCATCGCCCTGTTCCTGGCGGCGCTGGACCACGTGCGCGGCGACCGGGCCAACCACGATCTCGTCCTCGGCGCGATCGCGCCCCTGCGCGCGAAGCTGCGCGGGCTGGTGCTCGACCCGGAGCGCGCGCGCACCCTGCGGATCCCGATCGGCGGGCTGACCGGCCTGGGCTCGTTCATCTATGCTCTGACCCGCATCGGCGTGTGGCTCGGCGAGCCGGCGCTCGTCGCGGAGGCGCACGCCCTCACCACGCTCCTGACGCCCGAGCGGATCCGGTCCGACGAGCAGCTCGACGTGGTCGCCGGCGCCGCCGGTACCGTGCTCGCCCTCCTCGCCCTCCACGACGCATCTCCCCCGCCGAGCGCTTCCGCGAGCGACCCGGTCGAGCTCGCCCTCGCGTGCGCGCGCCACCTCCTGGACCGGCGCGTGTCGCACGAGGGCCGGCCGCGCGCCTGGCCCTGTGCCGGCCTTCCCCCCCTGAGCGGCTTTGCGCACGGGGCGTCGGGGATCTCGCATGCGCTCCTCCGGCTCCACGGATGGACCGGCCGGGAGGAGTTGCGGACCGCGGCGCTGGAGGGCTTCGCCTACGAGCGCAGCCTCTTCGACCGCGGTGCGCTCAACTGGCTGGACCCGCGGTTCGGGCGGCTCCTGGAGCAGAGCGCCTGGTGCCACGGCGCCCCCGGCATCCTCCTGGCCCGGCTCGGCGCGACGAGCGCCGGCGACGGAGGCGACGTGGCGCGCGAGGATGCCGCCCTCCTGCTCGAGGCCGTCCGGGACGCTCCGGACCTTCCCCTGGACCACCTGTGCTGCGGAAACTTCGGCCGGGGGGAGGTCCTGGCGTGCGCGGGTCAGGCGCTCGGCGACCCGGGACCGCTGGACGCCGCGCGAGCCCTGGCCGGGCGATCCCTGCGCCGCGCGGACGCCGGCGGCGACTTCCACCTGGCCCCCGTGGGCGAGCCGCCCGGCCTCCGTCCGGCGCTCTTCCGCGGCCTCGCGGGGATCGGGTACTCCCTCCTCCGGCTCGCCGCCCCCTCGGCCCTGCCATCTCCTCTGCTGCTGGCGTGACGCTCCGCGAAAAATAAATGTCTTGACTTGTGCGCTCATAAACGGAAGATTGTTTCCGAACCTTCTGTTTAGGAGACGCGGATGAATCGATGCGAGCCGGTCCTCACTGCGAGCCTCTACTGTAGTCAGCATCTCGACTCGCTCGTGCACGCCGCCGTCGGCCCGTTCCTGCGTGGGCTCCGCGAGCAGGATCCCGGAGGGGACTGGTCGCTGTGGATGGTCCGGTACAGCCGGTGCGGAGAGCACCTCAAGGTACGTCTCCACGGTCCGCGGGATCGATGTCCGCTCGCCCGCCGGCTCCTCGCGGAGGCCGTTCAGGCGCACTTCGACGCGCTTCCCGCGCCGGTCCCCGGAGCGCCCCGGGCGAGCAGGGGAGACATCCCCGCGATCGACGAGGACGACGAGCGGGAGGAAGACTACCCCGACAGGACGCTGAGCTGGACGCGCTACCGGCGCAGCCACGTGAGCCTGGGTCCCGCTCCGTTCCTCGACGACGACCGCTACGCGGGCCTCATGGCCGCCTGCCTGGCATCCGCCGCCGACCTCGTGCTCGACGGGCTGCGGCCCGACGCCTCCGGACAGGTTCCCCACTCGCTGCGCCAGCGCATCCTCCTGAGGGCCCTCGTCGCCGGGCTTTCCGGCCTCGACCTCGCCGGGGGCCCTGCCGCGTACCTCGCCTACCACCGCGACTGGCTCCTCCGCTTCTACGCCGAGGACGCGGACCGGGAGGAGGAGGTGCGGGGCCAGTTCGATGCCCGGGTGGAGCAGATGCCGGGCACACTGGAGCCGCTGCGGCGCGTCGCCGCCGCGCAGCTGGTGGGGGAGGCAGCCGGGGGGAGCGCGGGCGAGCCGCACGGGCGCGACTGGCCGGGCGCGCTCGCAGGTCTCCACGCGTACCTGGCCGGGTTCCGGGGCGACCCCGCGTACCACGTGGATCCGTTCGCTCCGGACCCGGTGTTCCCCCCGATCTTCAAGGTCTTCCACGGCCTCGCGAACCAGCTCGGCCTGTCCTCGACGAACGAAGCGTTCGTGCATCACCTTCTCCTCCGCGCCACGGCCGGCCAGGAAGCGGGCTCCACCGCGGCGGCAGGGGTGTAGGGGTGGAAAATTCCACGAGGCGGACGAAGGACGCGGTGCCCGTGATCGCCCGGATCGCGGGGCTCCCGGCGGACGCCGTGGAGCGGTTCGCCACGACGCTGTGCGCGGACCTCCCGGAGACCGGGCGGCTGGAGGCGGACCTAGGGGAGCTCCGCGCCGCGCTGGCCGACCGGATCCACGAGCTGGTCCCCGGCTCCGCCCCCGAGCTGCGCAGGCTGCTGCTGGCGGTGAGGCGCGACTGCTTCAACGCCCGGCCTCTGGGGCGGCGGGTCGGGACCTCCGGGTGGGCCGAGCTGCGCCGGCTCGCCGGCCCGCTGGCGGACCGCGTCGTGGAGGGGGAGGCCCGGATCGCGCGCCGGAATGCCGCATTCCTGGCGGAGTACGCCGGAGCGCAGGACCGGCAGCGGCTCGCGCTCCTGGAATCGTTTCGCGACCCGGCATTCGCGCGGGGGCTTGCCCTGGCGAGCCCGGACCTGTGCCGCAGCAGCTCCGGCCTCCTCGCAGCGGATCCGCACGCCCGCAGCCGTGCGCAGCGAAAGGTCGAGGCCAACCTGCTGCGCTACGTCAGCCGCGCCTCCACCAAGCTTTCCCCGTTCTCCACCTTCACCCGCCTGGGGCTCGCGACCCTCCGGCGGGACGTTCCCGCGGGTACCCTGCAGCTGCGGGGCGACGGGTGGCGCGCCCGGTCGCTGGTGCGCATCAAGCCGTACCTGCTGGAAAAGCTCGGCGAGATGCTGTGCCGCCACGAGCCCTTCCGGGCCGGGCTCGAGGTGGTGCTGAACAATTCGGTGACCGAGATCGAGCCGGGCCGGGTGATGTACCTGCGTCCCGGCTACTGGGAGCCGGACCCGGAAACGGGACGGTTCAGCTACCGGTCGGAATCGCTGGTTCGGGTCGGCCTTCGAGGTCCGTTCGTCGCCCACCTCCGGGAGCGGCTGGGCGGCGCACGGCTCACCTATGCCGAGGTGATCGCCGGCGTGGAGCGGGAGTTCGCCGGGGAGTGGGACGGCCCCCGTGCCAGGCGGGAGGTGGATGCGCTGCTGCGGATCGGCTTCCTGGTCCTGCTCCCCCCGTGGAAGGTCTACGACGGGCACCAGGAGACGAACATGCTCCGCTCCCTGGGCGCTCTTCCGGCGGACGATGCCACGGCTCCCTTCGTGGAACGGCTCGGGCGCCTCGTGGAGCTGGAGAAAGGGTTCGCGGCTGCGCCGGACCCGGTGGCCGCCTCCGAGGAGATGGACCGCCTGATCGACGAGACCTGGGCCGCCGCGGCCGCGCTGGGCGGGGTCGCGCCGGAAACCGGGTATGCGCGCGCCTCGCGGTACAGCGTCTACGAGGACGTGTTCGTGCTGCCGGCGGGAGCGGACGCCCCCTCGCCGTCGGTCGCCGTCGCGTCGCGCCGATCGGCCGACGAGGCGCTCCGCAGCGTCGAGCCGCTGGTGCGCCTGACGAGCGTGTTCGACCACCGCCACGACTTCCTGCACACGCTGGGAGCGGTCGCCCGGGAGCGCTGGCCCGGCCGCCCGGCCGTCCGGCTGCTGGAGGTGTTCCACCACGTGCAGACGTCGTGGAACGAGTACGTCCGCTTCCGCATCGCCGCCCGGGAGGACGGGGGATGGCGCTCCACCTGGAACCCCCGGGGCCTCCCGGAGCTGGAGGAGCTGGCGCGGCACCGGGCCGAGGCGGATCGCGCGCTCCGGGAGTGCCTGCGCCGCGACGGCGACGAGCAGCGCCTCAGCGGCGACGCGCTGAACGCCGCGCTCGCGCGCCTGCCTTCCGCGTACACGTCCTTCGAGGCGGGCGCCTGCATGTTCCTGCAGCCCGCCGACGCCACGGGCGGGCTGTGGATGCTGAACCGGGTCAAGGAAGGCACCGGCCGGTTCGCGAGCCGCTTCACGCCCGCCATGGACGATGAGACCCGCCGCCGATTCACCCGGCACCTGATCGCCCGCGGAACGCGCGAGGTCGAAGGCGAGCGCACGGACCTGCTGGACCTGCGCTGCGTGCAGGGAGACACGCTCAACGTGCACGCGCTGCAGACCCCGCGGGTGCTGGCGCTCCCGGAGGCCGCGAACGAGGCCCCGCCCCACCGCCAGGTGCGGCTCGACGACCTGTGGGTCCACTTCGACGCGGGCCGGCCGCACCTGCGCGACGGCCGGGGCCGGCGACTCCTGGCGGTCCAGCTCGGGTTCGCGTACGAGGACTACCTCCCCACGCTGATCAAGTTTCTTTCCCTGTTCGGGCCGAGCGAGACGAGCGCGGTCTTTCCGCCTCCCTGGGTGGAGCAGGACGGGCCCGTCCAGGTCGCGCGGCGCACGCTCCTGGGAAACGTGGTCCTCCACCGCCGGAGCTGGACCTTTCCGGTCCGACCGCTCCTGGAAGGCGCCTCCGGCCTGGACGAGCCCGGGGCCTTCGCGGCGGTCAACCGCTGGCGCCTGGCGCGCGGGATCCCCGACCGGGTGTTCATGATCGAGAGCGTCCCGCACCCGCAGATGGGACTGCGCAGCCAGCCCCAGTACGTGGACTTCACCTCGCCTCTGTTCATGAGCCTTTTCCGGTCCGCCCTGCAGCAGGGCGAGTCGCTGACGGTCTCGGAGGCGCTCCCCGCGCCGGATGCGTTCCCGCGGGACGGGAAAGGCCGGCGGTGGGCCGTCGAGCTGGTCGTGGACTCCCTCGCCATGCGGCCCCCCCATCGGCGCGCGCCCGGGGTCCGCCGGGGCGAGCCGGCTTCTCCGCCGCTGGCGGCGGGGCTCGCCGGCTGACCGCCCTGGCCGGAGCGTTCCACGTGGCCCTCCGCGCACGGGCGGGCCGCGGCAGTCGAGCGAAGTCATGGCTTCTCCGCGGCTCCGGCCGCCCTGCCCGGGAGTGCTCGGGCACGACCGCGGAGAATCAGCCACCTGGCCGGGTGGCCGATCGTGCCGACCCGGCGTTGTGCGGACACCCGATCCGGCTTCGGCCACGGCGTGTGCTCCGCATCCATCCACGGGCCGTTCTCGGCCCACCACAGGGAGGAGTCGCCATGACGGACAGGGATTCACTCAACGCCATCGACAGCCTGGAGATCGAGCCGCTCTCGGACGAGCTCCTCGCGGGCGTCGCAGGCGCCACGAGCACCGGAGCGTCGTGCTGTTCGTGCTCGGGCTGCTCCAACCAGACCAAGCCGTCCCTTTCGCCGGCGCCCGCGTCGTAGCGTAGCGATCGAGGACGGCTGTGCCCGTCCCGGAGCACGAGACCGGGCGCATTCGCACCGGCGGACGCAGGTGTCGGGACCCGCTCGACGGTTCGGCTTCGCCGTCCTGAAGGCGCGATGGTCTGGCAGCCCTGACACATGTATACGCCAGTGATCTGCCATTTCTTGTGATCGCGGGTGATCCACGCTGCCCGTGCAGCGAGGAATGTGGAGCGGCGGGTCGGCACTGCGCCCGTCCACGACGAGACCGGGCGCCAAATCATCCCCCGAGCTGCTCCGGCGGCTCCCTCCCAAGGAGGCAACATGATGGAGAACGAAGCGCTCAACGCAATTGACGGAATGGAGATCGAGCCGCTCTCTGACGAGCTCCTGGAGAACGTCGCCGGGGCCAGCAGCACCGGCCCGGCCTGCTGCTCGTGCTCGGCCTGCTCCAACGCGCATCGCTCCCTGAGCGAGTCGTAACGGGACCCATTCGTGACGGGTGTGCCCTTGCCGGCACCACGGTCGACCGTATCCACAATCCGAGGAGGCAACATGATGGACAAGAATTCGCTCAACGCTATCGACGGTCTGGAAATCGAGCCGCTCTCGGACGAGCTCCTCGCGGGCGTCGCCGGCGCCACCAGCAGCGGCGCGTCGTGCTGCTCGTGCTCGAACTGCTCCAACGGGACCAAACCGTCCCTCACCCCGCCGCCCGAGTCGTAGCGCAGCGAGCGAGGGCGGCTGCGCCCGTTCCGGAGCACGAGACCGGGCGCATTCGGACCGGCGGACGCAGGTGTCGGGACCCGCTCGACGGTTCGGCTTCGCCGTCCTGAAGGCGCGATGGCCAGGCAGCCCTGGCACCTGCGTACGCCAGTGATCTGCCATTCCCTGTGACCACGGGTGATCCACGGTGCCCGTGCATCGAAGAATGGGAGCGGCAGGTCGGCACTGCGCCCGTCCACGACGAGACCGGGCGCCTATCATCCCCGAGCCGCTCCGGCGGCTCACCAACCAGGGAGGCAACATGATGGACAGGAATTCGCTCAACGCCATCGACGGTCTGGAG
>JBEVLE010000253.1:0-17586 GCA_040509335.1 Longimicrobiaceae bacterium
GTGGCGTACGTGGTGCCGGAGGCGGGGGTGGAGGTGGCGGCGGCGGAGCTGCGGGCGCACGTGGAGGAGCAGGTGCCGGAGTACATGGTGCCGGGCGCCTTCGTGGTGCTGGAGGAGCTGCCGGTGATGGCCAACGGCAAGGTGGACCGGCGCCTGCTGCCGGCGCCGGAGAGCGGGTCCGGGCGGGAGCACGTGGAGCCGAGCACGCTGGAGGAGGAGGTGCTGGCGGGGATCTGGGCGGAGGTGCTGAAGACCGAGCGGGTGGGGGTGGAGGAGAACTTCTTCGCGCTGGGCGGGCACTCGCTGCTGGCCACGCAGGTGGTGTCGCGCGCGCGGCAGGCGTTCGGGGTGGAGGTGCCGCTCAAGGCGCTCTTCGAGGCGCCCACCGTGGCGGGGCTGGCCCGGCGGATCGAGGCGCTGCGGAGCACGGGCGCGTCGCTCGCGCCGCCGATCGCGCGGGTCCCGCGCGACATGCTGGACGGGCTGCCGCTGTCGTTCGCGCAGCAGCGGCTCTGGCTGGTGGACCGGATCGACCCGGACAGCCCCGCCTACAACATGCCGTACGCGATGCGGCTGCGCGGGGTGCTGGACACCGCCGCGCTGCGTGCGAGCCTGGACGCGCTGGTGAGGCGGCACGAGACGCTGCGCACCACGTTCGCGGAGCGCGGCGGCGCCCCGGTGCAGGTCATCCACCCGCCCGCCCCCGTCGCCCTGGTGGAGCTGGACCTCCGGGAGCTGCCGGAAGCGGAGCGGCAGACCCGGGCCGAGCGGCTGGCCGCCGAGGAGGCCATGCGTCCCTTCGACCTGGCGCGGGGCCCCCTGCTGCGCAGCACGCTGCTGCGTCTCGCCGACGACGAGCACGTGCTGCTGTTCACCCTGCACCACATCGTCAGCGACGGCTGGAGCCGCGGCGTGCTCGTGCGCGAGGTCTCCACCGTCTACGCCGCGGCCCGCCGGGGGGAGACGGTGGTGCTGCCGGAGCTGCCGGTGCAGTACGCGGACTACGCCGTCTGGCAGCGGCAGTGGCTGAGCGGCGACGTCCTGGAAGAGCAGATCGCCTACTGGCGGAGCCGGCTGGCCGGCGCTCCGCCGCTGCTGGAGATCCCGACGGATCGTCCGCGCGTGGTCGGGCACGGCCCGCGGGCCGCGAGACACCACTTGCACCTGCCGCGCGCGCTGTCGCAGGCGCTGCGGGAGCGGTCGCGGCGCGAGGGGACGACGCTGTTCATGACGCTGCTGGCCGCCTGGCAGGTGCTGCTCGGCCGCTACGCGAGCCAGGAAGACGTGGTGGTGGGCAGCCCCATCGCGGGACGGACCCGGCGGGAGACCGAGGGGCTGATCGGCTTCTTCGTCAACATGCTGGCGCTGCGCGCGGAGCTGGCGGGCGACCCCACCTGGACGGAGCTGCTGGCACGGGTCCGTGGGGAGACGATGGGAGCGTACGACCACCAGGAGCTGCCCTTCGAGCGGCTGGTGGAGGAGCTGGGGGTGGAGCGCAGCCTGGCGCACGCACCGGTCTTCCAGACGATCTTCACCCTCAACCTGGCCGGCGGGGACGGCGGCGTGCGGCTGGACGTCGGAGACCTCGTCCTGGAGCCGTTCGGCGGGGGCGAAGGCGCCGCCAAGTTCGACCTGGACCTGGTGCTCGCGGGCTCCGGAGACGGATTGAGCGGGGGGCTGGTCTACCGCACGGCGCTTTTCGACGCCGGGACCATCGCGCGCATGGCGGGGCACCTGGAGACGGTGCTGGAGGAGCTGGCCGCCGATCCGGAGCGGCGCCTTTCCGAGCTGTCGCTGCTGCGCGGGGCGGAGCGCGCGCAGCTGCTGGAGGAGTGGAACGCGACCGCCGCCGCGTACCCGCGGACCCTCTTCCACGAGCGGTTCGCGGAGCAGGCCGCGCGCACGCCGGAGGCGGCCGCGGTCACCTCCGGCGCCGAGGCGCTCACCTACGCCGAGCTGGAGCGCCGCGCCGCCCGGCTGGCCGGCCACCTGCGGCTCCATGGCGTCGGCCCCGAGGTCCGCGTCGGCATCTGCCTGGACCGTGGCGTCGAGATGATCGTCGCGGTCCTGGGCGTGCTCAAGGCCGGGGGCGCCTACGTGCCGCTGGACCCTGCCTACCCCGCCGAGCGGCTGGCTTTCATGCTCGCCGACTGCGGCGCGCCCGTTCTCGTCACCCGCCGTCCCCTGCTCGACGGGCTCCCCGCCTACGCCGGCACGGTCGTCTGCCTGGATGCCGACCGGGAAGCCATCGGCCGGGCCTCCCGCGAGGCGCCCCCGGGCGCGGTGCACGCGCGCAGCTCGGCGTACGTCCTTTACACTTCCGGATCGACCGGCACCCCCAAGGGCGTGGTCGTCGAGCACGCCAGCCTGGCGCACTTCGTCGCCACCATGCAGCGCGCCTTCGAGCCGCGCCCGGCCGAGGTGTGGCTGGCGATGGTGAGCTTCGCCTTCGACATCTGGGTCTTCGAGGCGCTGGTGCCGCTGGCCGGCGGCGCGACCGTGCGCCTGCTGCCGCTGGAGCGCGTGCGCGATCCCGCGGCCGTGGTGGAGGAGCTGCGCACCGCGGGGGCGATGAACGCGGTGCCGACGCTGATGCGGCAGGTCGTCTCGGCGGCGCGCGAGGCCGGGCCCGGCGCCCTTTCCGGGGTCCGCAGCGTCTTCTCGGGCGGCGAGGCCGTCACGCGGCAGCAGTGGGTGGAGATGCGGGAGGTCTTCCCGGCCGCGCGGCTGTACGTGCTCTACGGTCCCACCGAGGCCACGGTGCTGTCGTCGAGCTACCCGGTCCCGGAGGAGAAGGAGCCGGGGGGGACGCTGATCGGGCGGCCTCTGGCGAACGTGCGGGTGTACGTGCTGGACGGGGCGTGGAGCCCGGTCCCGGCGGGCGTGCCGGGGGAGCTGTTCATCGGGGGGCCGGGCGTGGCGCGCGGATACCTGGGGCGCCCGGGGCTGACGGCGGAGCGCTTCATCCCCGATTCGTTCGGGAGCGAGCCCGGCGGGCGGCTGTACCGGACGGGCGACCGGGTGCGCTGGGGCGCGGCCGGGGAGCTGGAGTTCCTGGGGCGCCTGGACCAGCAGGTGAAGGTGCGGGGCTTCCGCGTCGAGCTGGGGGAGATCGAGGCGGCGCTGCGGAAGCACGCCGGGGTCGGCGACGCGGTGGCCGTGGTGCGGGAGGACGTCCCCGGGGACCGGAGGATCGCCGCCTACGTGGTGCCGGAGGAGGGGGCGGACCTTTCCGCCGCGGCGCTGCGCGGCTCCCTGGCCGGCCGGATGCCGGAGCACATGCTCCCCGGCCACTTCGTGATCCTGGAGCGCATGCCCCTGAACGCCAACGGCAAGGTGGACCGCCGTGCGCTTCCCAGGCCGGAAGTCAGCGGGATCGGCCGGACGGAAGCGTATCCCGCCGCGTCCGACGGCCTGGAGGCGATGGTCGCCGGCCTTTTCCAGGAGGTGCTGGGCATCTCCGGGGTGGGGGTGCACGACAGCTTCTTCGAGCTGGGCGGGAACTCGCTGCTCGCGGTGCAGCTCATGTCCAGGCTCAGGGAGGCCACAGGGGTGCGCCTGCCGGTGGCGGCGCTCTTCAAGTCGCCCACGGTGGAGCGCCTTGCCGAGGAGGTGCGCGGCGGCGGCGGCGAGATGCCGCTGATCTTCCCCCTGCGCTACGGGGGGAGCCGCCCGCCGCTCTTCCTGGTGCACCCGGGGGGCGGCAACCTCATGGCCTACGCCCCGCTGGTCAAGCGGCTCGACGAGGACCAGCCGATCTACGGTCTGCGCTCGCGCGGGCTGGAGGAGGGGGAGAAGCCCAACTGGAGCATCGAGGAGATGGCGCGCGACTACCTGGCCTTCATCCGCGAGGTGCGCCCCGAGGGCCCGTACCGGCTGGGCGGGTGGTCGCTGGGCGGGGTGGTCGCCTTCGAGATGGCGCGGCAGCTGGAGGCCGCGGGCGAGGAGGTGGAGTCACTGGTACTCATCGACTCGCAGGTGCCCTGGCTCGACGACCCGGACCGGAGCATCCCGGGCGACGCGCTGCGCATCGTGCAGATGTTCGCGATGGACCTGGGCTTCCCGGCGGACCGGCTGCCCACGCCGGACCCGGAGGCACGGGGCGGGCGCGAGGTGGCGTACCTGCGCCAGGTGCTGCAGACGGCTCGCGCCACGGGGATGCTGCCCAAGGCGCTGGACCTGGCGCGCATGCAGCAGCTGTACGGCATCTTCCGCATCAACCTGCAGGCGATGTACGAGTACCGCCCGGCGAGCTACGGCGGGCGCGTCACCCTGCTGCGCGCCGGTAGGCGCGACCTGATGAAGCGGCTCTTCGGCAGGAAGGCCAACGGGTGGGAGCAGGTGGTCCAGGGCGGGCTGGAGGTGCGGACGGTGCCCGGCACGCACTACAGCATGCTGCGAGAGCCGCACGTGGAGACGCTGGCGCGGGAGGTGGAGCGGGCGCTCGGGTAGGGGCGCGCGTGATCCTGCCGAGCGGTACGCGCAGGGGGGAGAAGGCCCCGATGCCGGATCCGGCGTCGGGGCCTTCGCTTTCCCCGGGCGTCGGAGCCGGGCGGCCCCACGAACCCGGTCCAGGAGCTCGGGCGGATTCATCCGTCCCGCGGGCGTGGGTGGCGGTGTCCGGGCCGGCTCCGAATCGCGCGCGAGGATCCGGATCTACCGGCAGGCAGGCGGGGATGTCACAATCGCGAAGCGCGGCGCGTTCATTCCATGCACGAGTTGGAGGTGGGGCACGACTGCCTGGTCGGGCCACGCAGCCGAATGGTCGGCTCCAGCATCGATGACCTTCCCTGAAGAGCGTTCATGAAACTGGCAGTAGCGCTGGCAGCCGCGTGTCCTGTGCGGCGTGCACTCGAAGTCGCGGCAGTCGTCATTCTCGCGGCAGGCGGATGTGACAGTGGTCCGACCCAGGTCGCCGCTGGCAGCATCCGAGGCACCGTCGTCGCCAGCACCGGCGCTCCCGTGGCGAACGCCGCGGTTGCGCTGACCGGAAACGCGCAGGCTGCCCGCACCACGAACAGCGGCGCCGACGGCGTCTACACCTTCGCGAGCGTGCCCCCCGGAACGTATACGATGGCGGTCACGCCCCCGAGCGGATTCGCCATCGGCGCGGCGGGCACGGCGTCCGTCACGGTAGCCGGCGGAGCGCAGGCGGATGCTCCCGCGATCGTTCTCAACCGCGTGGCGGTCGGTCCCGGTGAATGGGGGGCCCGGGCTCCGTTGGTCGAGCCCAACTCCGAGCTGGCGGTCACCGAATCCAGCGGCAAGCTCTACCTCCTCGGCGGCTATCCGGCGAGTCGGCAGACGGTCCGTACGGTGCAGGTCTACGACATCGCGAGCGACCGCTGGGCGCTCGGACCGCAGCTCCCGCAGCCCAACAACCACGGGATGGCCGCCGCCGTCAATGGAAAAGTCTACCTGATCGGCGGCCAGCTCACGGCCGATCAGGAGGGCTACGTCGACACGGTGTACGAGCTGGATCCCGCGACGGGTGCATGGGTCGAGAAGGCGCGGATGCCCACCGCGCGCAGCGGGGGGGTGGCGGTCGTGCACGGCGGAAAGATCTACGTCGCCGGGGGACGCGTGCCGCGCGGAAGCGACTTCGCCGTCTACGACCCGGCGGCCGACCGGTGGGAGGTGCTGCCGGATCTGCCCACCCAGCGCAATCACATTGCCGGTGCGGCGATCGACGGCCGCATCCACGTCGTCGGCGGGCGGCTCGGCAACGGCCTGTCGCCGCTGAAAACGACCGCGCACGAAGTCTTCGACCCGCAGACGCGGACCTGGACGACCGCGGCCCCCATGCTGAGCGGCCGCAGCGGGATCAACGGCGTCATGGCCCGCGGCTGCTTCCACGTGTGGGGCGGCGAGGCGCCGACCGGCATGACCCCCCAGCACGAGTACTACGATCCCCGGACCAACCAGTGGTCGAGCCTGCCCAACATGCCCATCCCCATCCACGGGGTCGTCGGGTCGGCCTTCGTGGACGGTCTGATCTGGGTAGCCGGCGGCGGCACCCAGATCGGCGGCAGCTTCGGCAGCCTGTTCAACCAGGTCTACCGGCCGGCGGTGAGCTGCGAATGACGCGGATCGTCGCGGGTCGGGCGGCGGCCCCCGCGCCCGCCGCCGGCGGGCGCTGAGGGCCGCGGCAGGAGATCGGCTCATGTCGCGCATGCTTGCACGAGCGGCAGCGATCGCCGCCGTGTGCGGTGCCCTGGGGGCCATGCTCGCACCGGCGGCGGCACAGCACGAACATCACGGCGTTCCGGCCGGCAGGCCGGTGCGGCTGGATACGCTGGCGGTGGACGCGGAGCGCGACGCGGTCCGGCTGCGCAGCGGCGCCACCGTCGTGGACGCGCGCGCGTCCGCGGGGGGCAGCATCGCGGACTTCCTGCGCACGGTGCCGGGCGTCGATCTGGACCCGGACGGGCGCATCAGCATGCGCGGCAGCACGAGCGTGCTCGTGCTGGTGAACGGGCGGCGCATCCCGCTGACCGGCGACGCCCTCGCCGCGTTTCTGCGCCGGATGCCGGCGACGGCGCTGGAACGCGTCGAGGCAGGCACCGCCGCGTCCGCGCGGCAGGATGCGGATGGCGCCGCCGGCGTGGTGAACCTCGTTTTCCGGGATGGTGCCGCGCGGCGCACCGGAATGCGCTCGGTGGCGGGCTCCGTGGCGACGGAGGACCACTACATGGGCTCCGCCGCCGCCTCGGGCAGCGTGGGTGGCGCTCTGAGCTGGGACGCGACGTACGCCCTGTCCGGCATGCGGCCGCGGACGGACTCGAAGACGGCGCGCTGGAGCCTCGTGCCCGGGGACCTCCCGCTCCGGACGGACGAGGACAGCCGCGCACGTGCCAGGCACCGCCTGCACTCCGTCCTGGCGGGCGCAGCCGCAGCGCCGACGCCGAACACGTCGCTGGCGCTGCGCGGCGCGTACTCCTGGATGGAAGGCGCGTACCGGAACGGCACCGCGTCCGTGTACACGGATGCGGCGGGCAACACGGCGACGAGCGCGACCGGCAGCCTGCTGGAGCACGAGATCCCGGCGGCCGAGCTGAGCGCCGTCGCGAGCGTGGATCGAGGGCCCGTCCGCTTCACCGCCGAAGCGCGCACCAGCTTCGTGAACGAGGATTTCCGCGGCGACTACCACGACGAGGGTGCGGGCTACAGCTACATGACCATCGCCATGGCCTCGCGGCAGCGTGAGCACGTCCTCCGCAACGGCCTCGAGGTGCGCTTTTCGGGCATCGGTCTGGAGGTGGGACAGGAGTCCCGGTTCCGCACCCTCACCGCCGCGCACGATGCGACCCACTTCGGCGCGACCGTGTCGCAGGGCTACCGCGACGAGACGGAAGTGCACGCCGGCTACCTCGCCGCGCACCGATCCACCGGCGGCGTGCGCGCCGAGGCGGGGTTGCGCGTGGAGGCGGACCGGACCCGCATCCAGCTCGATGCGGCCGGCGTCCGGACGGCCGTTCGCTTCTTCCCCAGCATCAGCGGCGAATGGACCGACGCGCGTCGCGCTCACGTGTATCGGCTCGCGTACGGCCGCCGCATCAGCCGGCCCGGGCCGGAGATGCTGAACCCGTTCTCCATGGGCGGGGACGACATGAACGAGACCGTCGGCAACCCGTCGCTGCTGCCGGAAGTCTCGGACCAGGTGGAACTGGGCATGGAGCGGCACGGCTCGCGGCTGACGCTGCAGCTGACGCCGTTCCTTCGCTGGACACGGGACCCGATCCGCCCGCTCAAGGCGGCGACGGCGAGCGGCGGCACGACGACCACGCTGAAGAACCTGGTCCGGACGCGAGCCGCCGGCGCCGACGCCGGCGTGCGCGCACGGCCGACCGACCGCACCGTGGTGACGCTGGCGGGCAGCGTCGCCCACATCGAGACGACGGCCGCCGCGTTCGGCAGCGGCGGCGTGTACGCCACGGCGCGGCTCACCGTCGACCTCCGGGTGGCGGACAACACCACGGCGCAGCTCTACGCGTACCGCCGGAGCGCGCAGGCCATCGAACAGGGCGAGATCCTGCCGGCGTTCACCAGCGAGCTGGCGCTGACGCAGCGGCTCGCCGGGGACCGCGGGCGCGTGACGCTGCGCCTACACGACCCGTCGCGCGGCGACCGCCTGGAGTTCCGGGTCGCCGACGCGGCCTTCACGCAGGAGAGCCGCCGGCGCACGGCGCGGCCGCTGCTGTCGCTGTTCGCGTCCTACGCGGTGGGTGGCGCGCCGCGCGAGGATGCACCGGCCCGGACGCAGGGTCCCGCCCGGATCTTCTGATGCGGCGCGGCCATTGACCACGATCGACCACGAGGCGAAACCGCATGATCTCACGTCGTGAATGGCCCGGGCTGTCCCGCGGCGCCGGGGCCGCCGCCTGTCTCGCGGTCCTGCTCGCCTGCGGCGGAGAGCCGACCACGCCGCCCGTCTCTCCTCCGGTCGCGCCCGCGCAACCGGAGATCCCGATCAGCGGCGCCGCCGTGCCGGGAATGGGGTCGTACGATCAGGTCATCCCCGATTTCATGCGTAAGCACGGCATCCCCGGTGGGGCGGTCGCCGTGCTGCGCGACGGCAAGCTGATCTACGCGCGCGGCTTCGGCTACGCGGACGTCGAGAACAAGACGCCGGTGCAGCCCGACGCGCTGTTCCGGATCGCCAGCGTGTCCAAGCCGATCACCGCCGCCGCCATCATGAAGCTCGTCGAGGAAGGCAAGCTCAGGCTCGACGATCGCGTGGCGCCGTTCATCGCGCACCTCGCCCCCGCACCGGGAGCGACCGTCGATCCGCGGTGGGAGCAGATCACCATCCGGCACCTGCTCAACCACACCGGGGGCTGGGATCGCACCAGGCCGAACGGTGGATTCGACCCGGTGGACCGGCCGGCGATCGCCGCGGCCGCGGTCGGCGCCCCCGCGCCGGCATCCGCCGAAACGCTCGTCCGCTACATGAAGGGAATGCCGCTGGACTTCAATCCGGGCGAAAAGTGGGCCTACTCGAATTTCGGCTACATCGTTCTCGGCCGCGTGATCGAGCGTGTGAGCGGCATGCCGTACGCGGAGTACGTGCGCACGCGCGTGCTGCAGCCCGTGGGCGCCAATCGCACGCAGCAGGGCAGGTCGCGCATGCGCGACGCGCTCGCGGACGAGGTGAAGTACTACTGGCCCGGGGCGGGCGTGAACGCGCCGCTGGTGCCATCCGTCTTCCCGGGTGAAGGCATGGTGCCCTTCAACTACGGGGGCTTCCACCTCGAAGCGGGCGATGCGAGCGGCGCCTGGGTCTCGTCGACCGTCGACCTGCTGCGGTTCCTGGCCGGCGTCGATGGGCGCGCCAATCGTCCGGACATCCTCAGCGCCGAGCTCGTCGCGGAGATGACCGGCAGCGGCGCTCCGGTGTGTGCCGACGGCGCGTGCTATTACGCGGCCGGATGGTGGGTTCGCCCGACCCAGGGCGACGCGAGCTGGTGGCACGGGGGAACGCTGCCCGGCACGACGGGCATGCTCGTGCGCACGCATCACAACTTCTCGTGGGTGGGCCTGTTCAACACCCGCTCCCTGACAGCCAACCTCGAGGCCGAGCTCGATGCCGCGCTGTGGAACGCGTTCGGGGGCGCCACGTCATTTCCGGCGCACGACCTGTTCTCGACCATCCGGTGACATGGGCCGCGGAGGCGTCCGGGAGCGCGGCGTACGACAAGCCAGGAGAGTGTGAATGAGATCGGCAAAGGCAATCGTCGCCGTGACGTCGGCGGCAGCCGCGGTCCTCGCTTGCGACGGGAACCCGGTTGAGCGGAACGGCGATTCGCATCTCACACTGTCCGCGGACAGCGTCGTCGTGGGTGTGTACGAGTCGTTGCCGCTGACCGCCACGGTACGCGACGCCGGTGGGGCGATACAGCACGTTGCTGTACGGTACGTCTCCCGTGACGAGAGCGTGGCTGCCGTGAATGCCGCCGGCGCGATCACCGCCATGGCAGTCGGCTCGACGTATGTCGTCGCTACGCTCCCGGACCGCCCGGACGTGCGCGACTCCGTCAGGGTTCGCGTGCACGCCGATTCCTGCTCGGGTGCACGTCCCGATTTCGGAGCGTTGGCCACCGCGGGAGACCGGGACCTGTTCGGCTACGACGTCGATGCGCCACTGAACCTGCAGACGACGGTCGAATCCACGAACAACGGCGTGGAGGCCAGCAGCATCTCCTTCAGCAGCCCGGACGGCGGCCTGGTGACCGGGATGATGTGGGACCCGGTCGCGCGCCCGGGTCCGCGCCCCGGCATGGTGCTCCTGCACGGCATGCCCGGGAACGCGAGGGACATGTCGGCTGTCGCGCAGAGCTACGCACGGTACGGCGCGGTCGTGATCGCGATCGATGCGCCGTTTGCCCGCCGCGCGGGACCGGTCGTGAGGTTCACCGCGGAGGATCGGGCCGAGCAGATCCAGCTGATCAGGGACCTGCAGCGCGCCGTGGACGTATTGCGCTCACGCCCCAACGTCGACGACGGCCGCATCGCCTACATGGGCGTCAGCTACGGCGGCGCGATGGGTGCGCTGTTCGTCGGCGTCGAACGGCGCCTTGCAGCGGCGGCGCTCGTCGTCGGACACGGCGGTCTCGTCTCGCACTCCACCGGTCCGGACGGCTTCAAGTACATCTCCGGTCTCCCGTGCGCCATGCGCAGCGCCTGGATTCGAGCGATGGCACCCATCGAGCCGATCCGGTTCATCGGGCATGCCGCCATCCCGCTGCTGCTGCAGAACGGGACGCTGGACACCCTGATCCCCTCTGCCGATGCGGCGGAACTGCACGCGGCCGCGCCGCAGCCCAGAACGGTCCGCTGGTATACGGCGGGACACAACCTCGATCAGCAGGCCGTGGACGACAGGCACGAGTGGCTGGTCGAAAAGGTGGGGATCGACCCCAGGTAGCCCGCAGCGGCAGTGAAGCTCATTCACCAGGACGGGAGCGACGATCCCCATGCGAGTCCCGAAATCGATTTCCACGCTCGTGTTCGCGCTGGCGACAGGGATGCTCGTGGCCGCCTGCGGGGGGAGCGATCCCAGCGGTCCACCCGCCGCGACGGCGACCGTGTCCGGCGTCGTACGCGCCGCCACCGGAGCCGTCATCCAGGGCGCGTCGGTGAAGATCGGAAGCGCGGCCACGACCACCGGCGCGGACGGACGATTCGAGCTCGGGAAGCTGCCGGTGGGCAGCGCGACGATCGTCACGGGCGCTCCACGCTTCGATCCGCGGTCGGAGAGCGTCAGCCTGACGGAGGGAAGCAACGCCCACGACGTCGTGCTGACCCCTCAAACGCTCTTCACGTACCAGGACGCCGTCGCGTACCTGCCCCCGGGGATCGCCGGGTACAGGGCGGCGATCGTCTTCCTGCCCGGCCTGAGAGACCCTGCCACCGGCAATCCCCTGGACTCGCGCGGGCTGGTGCGGGGCACCTCGGACGGGACGTGCAGCATCTGGTGCCTCCCGAGCGAGAGAGCGGAGGTGAGGAAGCGCGCACTCGAGCTCGCCGGCGGCAACGTGGCGCTCATCGGAACGACGACCCTGCTCGACGACGCCGCGAGCCACGCCGCGCTGCTCAGCGCGCTCTCCGAGTTCGCCACGCAGAGCCTGCATCCCGAGCTGGCGAGCGTTCCCATCGTTTTCGTCGGGCACTCGATGGGGGGATGCGCCGCGTACGGGTTCAGCCGCGCTCACGGCGCCCGGGTCGCCGGGTTCCTGACCATGAAGGGCGCCTGCCACGCCACCGGCCCCGCCGGGGCGGCGGCCGGCGTTCCGGGATACTTCCTGATCGGAGCGGTGGACGAGCCGTACCGGAGAGACAACATCACGGCCGTTTTCGAAGCCGGCCGGGCCGCCGGGGCACCCTGGGCGGTCTCGACCGACCCGTTCGACCATCGGCCGATTCTCGACCTCGACCTGATGTTCGGCTGGATCGAGGCGATCCTCGCGGCGCGCCTTCCGCCGACTCCGGGTGCGCCGCTCCGTGCGGTCACGGAAGCGAGCGGCTGGCTCGGCTCCCGATCGAGCGGCGCGATCTCGACCTACGCCTGCTACGGCTCCACTCGCTCGAGCGCGAGCTGGCTGCCGACCCGGGAGACGGCGCTCAACTGGCAGCGGATGGCGGGAGGAACCGTCGTCACGAGTGCTTGCTGAAGCAGCCTGCGGGTCTGCGGGATCGCGCTCGCGAGACGAACGAAGGCCCCGACGCCGGATCCGGCGTCGGGGCCCTTCTTGCGAGCGTGGGTGGCGGTGTACAGATTGCGCCCGGATCCATACAGCTCACGCTCTGTAAAGGCCGCAACGTTATGCAACTTCCATGAGTGTCAAGCGGATGGACAACGTCGGCATCGTGGTGGAAGACCTCGATGCCGCCATCGAGTTCTTCACCGAGCTGGGCCTCAAGCTCGAAGGGCGCGCCCCGATCGAAGGAGAGTGGGCCGGGCGCGTCACCGGACTGGGGCACCAGCGCGTCGAGATCGCCATGCTGGTCACCCCGGACGGTCACAGCCGGCTCGAGCTTTCGCGATTCCTCGCGCCGCCCGTGGTCGCCGATCACCGCAACGCCCCCGTGAACGCTCTCGGCTACCTGCGCGTCATGTTCGCCGTGGACGACGTGGACGAGACGCTCGCCCGGCTCCGCGATCACGGCGCGGAGCTCGTCGGCGAAGTGGTCCAGTACAAGGATGTATATCGGCTCTGCTACATCCGCGGGCCCGAAGGAATTCTCATCGGGCTCGCCCAGGAACTCGGGCAGCAGGCTTCCTGACGAGCACATGTAACCGGTACCGTCCTGACAGAGGTTCGTACTCGCGTGGAAGCCGCAGCTCTCGGATCGCCATCCCAGCTCGGGGGCAAGCAATGACTCGCGTACGTGTACACAACTTCGCGATATCGCTCGACGGCTACGGAGCCGGCCCGCGCCAGACTCGCGAGGAGCCCCTCGGCGTCGGTGGTGAAGAGCTGCACGACTGGTTCATCCCCACGCGCACCTTCCAGCGCATGGGCGGAAAGAGCGGCGGCACCACGGGCGTCGATGACGATTTCGCGGCGCGATTCGGCGAGGGCGTCGGCGCCTGGATCATGGGACGCAACATGTTCGGCCCGGTTCGCGGCGCGTGGCCCGACGACACCTGGCGCGGCTGGTGGGGAAAGAATCCCCCGTATCGCGGCCCCGTGTTCGTGCTGACGCATCATGCCCGCCCGCCCGCTGAGATGGAAGGCGGTACGGTCTTCCACTTCGTGACGGGCGGTATCCGTGAGGCGCTGGAGCGCGCCACGGCGGCCGCGGGCGGGAAGGACGTGCAGATCGGAGGGGGCGTGGCGACGGTCCGCCAGTACCTCGAAGCGGGGCTCATCGACGAGCTGCACGTGGCGATCGCACCGAGGCTGCTCGGCTCCGGCGAGCACCTCCTGTACGGCCTCGACCTCCCGGACCTGGGCTACGAGTGCACGACCCACGTGCCGACCGCCGGAGCTACCCATGTCGTGCTGACAAGACGTGCGGAAGCCTGACCGTCAGGCTCGATGCTGCCCACGAAAGCCTGCCCGGTCGTTCTCCGCCCCGCGACGGGGGGCACCGAGTTGCTGGTGTTCCGGCACCCTCGCGCGGGTGTCCAGCTCGTGAAGGCAACAATATACTTGACGCACCCAAGGTCCGGGCTTATATTGGTTGAAGTGAAACGCAGCCGGACACTTAGACCGAGCCCGAACGATGCCGACCGACCGCGCCCCCGAAACCCTGCTTGAAGCCGTCACCTACTTCGCCAATGAGGACGTAGCGTTCGCGTTCGTCACGAACCTTCGTTGGCCGACCGGCAAGCAGGTGTGCGCAAAGTGCGGTGCGGTCGATACTCATAATTTCGTTGCGACCCGCCGCGTATGGAAGTGCCGCAACTGCCGCAAGCAGTTCTCCTTGAAGCAGGGCACCATTTTCGAGGACTCGCCGCTCAGCCTGTCGAAGTGGCTCCCGGCCATGTGGATGCTCGCCAACTGCAAAAACGGGATCAGCAGCCACGAACTTGCCCGCGCCCTGGGGATCACTCAGAAAAGCGCGTGGTTCATGCTGCACCGCATCCGCCTCGCCATGCAGTCCGATTCGTTCCAGAAGATCGACGGCGAGGTTGAGGTGGACGAAACTTACATCGGCGGCAAAGCCCGCAACATGCATAAGGACAAGCGGGCGCGCGTGATTAAGGGGCGCGGCGGCATCGGCAAGGTTGCCGTTATGGGCCTGCTGGCGCGCCACAAGGGCAAGGCCGGGGGCAAGTCCCGCGTGCGCACCAAGATCCTCAAGCAGACCAACCGCGTCACCATGCAGGGCGAGGTCCGCGAGCACGTCCAGAAGGGCGCGGAAGTGTTCAGCGACGCGCACTCCGGGTACACCGGGCTTGATCGTGAGTATATCCACAAGGTTGTTGACCACGCGGAGTGCTACGTGCGCGGCAACGTCCACACCAACGGCCTTGAGAACTTCTGGAGCCTGCTCAAGCGGGGCTTGAAGGGGACCTATGTGAGTGTGGAGCCCTTCCACCTGTTCCGCTACCTTGATGAACAGGTCTTCCGCTTCAACGAGCGGGAGACTACCGACCGGGGCCGCTTCCTCATGGTCGCGGCGTCCATCTTCGGGAAGCGCATCATGTACCGTAACCTGATCGGACAGGGGTTGGCGAAAACATGACAGAGAAGAGCAGTCCAAGCCCCAAGAGCGGCGCGGCCCTAAGCGACGACGGGACACCTGAACCGTCGTCGCTGGATCGCCTCGCGGATTTCACGCGGCGAATAATCGCCGTACCCAGGTCGGAGATTCCGACCGGCCCGAAGCAGGGCGAGGCGAGCAAGAAGCGCGGCCCGAAGTAGGGGCCGCGCTTCGCGTCTATGGACCTTCCAGCCCCACCCGCACCCATTCGGGCACCGGGCGTCCGCTCCCTCGGTACATCGCTTCGTAGTGCTCCAAAATCGAGTGCTGCGCAGCCGCCCGGTGCTCTTCCGGCAAGTTGACCACGGAGGCGGACAGAACGTCGAGCATCAGGTCGGGCGGCAGCTCCTCCCCTTCATCCTCTGCGTACCTGTCCAGCCCGACACGGACCCATTCCGGGGGCTCTGTGCCGCCCTGAGCGTAGATGCCGGCAAAGAGGTGCAGCAGTTCGCGCATGGCGTCCGACCGCTCCGCTTCCGGCAACTCCGCGAAGATCCCTTCCGCAAGCCCAAGCATCAAGTGCGACGTGGGCCGCTCCCGCTCCGGGTCGTGAATTTGCACGCCCCTGCCGAAGTACCATTTCGGGCGCAGAAGCCACAGCGGAGCCGCGTACCCGCTCCGGTGGAGCAGGTCAACCACCCATTCCAGCCCCGCCACCATCTCCGCCGCCCGCCGATCTCGCGGCACCTCAAGCGAGGCTGCGTAGATCGCGAACGTTAGTAGCCGCTGCACCCGCTCCGGTAGCTTGCGGAGCCGCCTCAACCGCCTGCCCTTGTCTGCTGTCATAGCTCCGCCTATGCTGTCCCGTGAGAGCCCATGTAACTGCACAAGCTGCACACGGCACGATACGCGGCCGGGGCGGGTCGGGCAATGCCTGACCCGCGCGCCGTCGTGTCCGTTGACGTTCTCCGCGAGGCGGCCCGCGCCTACGCGGAGCGGGTGCCGTTGCGGGATTTCGCTGCGGACGTGGGGATTCCCTGGAGCACGCTCCGCGCGTTTATGAACGGCGCGGCACCTCGCAATGAGACCCGGCGCAAGCTGACGGCGTGGTTCGCTCGGACGATGGAGAGCCGCGCCGATCCGCTCACGGCAGAGCTGGCGCGTGCCTACGTGGCGGGACTGCTGAGCGGGATTCCGGAGAAGAGGCGAGCGGACGCGGAACGGCGGGTGCTGGCGTTGGTGGCGGACCTGTACCGGGAGGCGGGAGCGCGCCCGCCTCGTTAAGTCTCGCTGGGCATCGCATCCACAAGGAACTATGACGGGACCATTCAGTTTCGCATATGGGAATAGCACAATTGAGTGCTTCCCCAGGGAGGACGGGGTTGCCGCGTCAGGTGCTCCGACGTTCCAGTGGTACTATCGCGTCAATGGGGGGCCTGAGGTTCGCGGGCCGGTTGCGCACCACACCGATAGCCGCGAGTCCGTTGCCTTTACTGTTCGCGAGTTGTTCAAGGAAACTCGCGATGCGGGGGCGCCGGTAGTTGGACGGGCTTTGTACCGCCTAGCTCCCGGATTGTACAACATGGAGCCAGGCGGGTCTCCGCGGGAATGGCTCCAGCCGGGCATGTGCTACGAGGGGCATCCTGTCGAATCAAGCCGTGAGGCGGACGGAGTGAATGTTGTGCTGTACCATCCTTCCGATCCGAGCGCCGAAACAGCGCTGGTGTGGTCGAAGAACCTGCGTCGCGTAGAACAGGAGGATTGCGGATAGTCTCCCGCCCTCTCGTACCAGTGAGCAAGAACAGATTGAGCCCCCGCCGGGTCACATCCGGCGGGGGCTCTCTTCATTTCGCTACCGGGGCGGGCGGGGATCGCCAACGAGACGAAAAGGGCCGTACCCGTTCACTTCAACGCCTTCCGACAGGAACAGGAAGGGCGCGAGCGGAGGCGGACGATTTGCCGCACGCGCCGCATTCATGTCGTCTATATGCTCGGAGTCAACGAGAACGCCGAGATGGGGATGACCGCCCAAGAGCCGATGCAGTGCCATGCTCCGGGGAAACTGCGGCCGCTCCAGCCGATCAATCACGTCCTTTCGGATTTCGTACGCCAGCAAATCGGCGGCTTGCAGCGGGAGAACCTTTTTGCTGTCGTCAAAGCGCAGCTTGCTTATCTCCCCTGAGAACCAAGTCTTTTCACCCCGCACAACGCTGTTCCAGACATCAGTAAGACGACCTTCCCACCCCTTCTGCTCGTCGCACAGACAGTTGATTTCCTCGCTATTTCTGTTGTCCCTCGCGTAAGCGCAGATAGCCCCCACGATGAAGAGCAAGCCCAGGCGCAAAGCATGTTCCTCAAACCGCTTGGCCTCTTTCTCATCTTCGTGGGTTGGCATTACGACCACCGCGCCGAAACCTACGATCGACAGATAGGGATAGCTTAGAAGTTCGTCCACTACCTGAACGGTAAACTTCCGCCGCTCCTCAATGGTCCAGCCTTCAAGCTCTGAAAACTCGCCATACCCGCCCCGGCAATCGCTGGTTTTCCACTCCCCGATCTTGTGAGGAGCGGAGTCAATCAGGCGCTTCCAGCGTGGCGAAAATTCGGTGTCCCAAAAATCGGTGGTCGCCACATACCCGCCTATTGCGTGATACCCTAGCCCGTTCGAATACTGGCGGCTATCGTCAAAATACGCAGAGAGTGCCACGGTCCACTCGGGTTTGTGCCGCCCCACGTAGATATGGCGGACGGAGTCCCACACGGGACCGCCACGGCGCCGTTCTGCGGGGTCGAGGAAGGAGGAGCGCGCGGGGCGCGCACTGTCGGGGAGCATCATAACCGGCCTGGACGCGGTGAGCCAAGTACCAATGTTCCTGAATTTACGTTTAGAATCATTCCCCGACAATGCAGAGAGCCCCGGCTGGGTCTGACCCA
>JBEVLE010000254.1:0-5126 GCA_040509335.1 Longimicrobiaceae bacterium
AGGCAAATCACACGCCCGCACGGCGGCCCTCACCCGGCTCGCGTGAGGGATTACGGCCCGAAGGGGCGAGACCCCGCGGGCAGTTTCGCGGGGGCTCGACTCCGTTGCAGACGGTCGTTTCGTTTGCTACGGAGCCGAAGCCCGACCCCGGCGCCAGCCGGGGGCACGCCCAACCCCGCAGTTCAAACCGTCACGACCACCCCCGGTCGTACCGGCTGCGGTTCACCCGCGCCCCGCCGGGCGACCGGTCGTACCCGCGGCCCTGCCCGCCGAAGCCGCGCCAGCCCTCGCCGCGCTCCGGTCCCCCGTACCCGCTCCGCCCGAAGTCGCGCCGTCGGAAGTCGCGGTCGTACCCGGCGCCCGCGCGGACGCCGCGGTCGTAGCCGCCGCCCCTCTCCGCGCCGCGCCCCACGATGGTGTCGAAGAGCCCGCCCATCCCCCAGCCGCCGCCCTCGTAGCCGCGGTCGTACCCGCCGTCGCCCCGGCCGGACCCGGGGCCCTGGCCGTAGTAGCCCCCGCCCGTCCGGCGGCCGAAGCCGGCGTCGTATCCGCCGCGCGCCGGCCCGTAGTCGCGTCCGTAGCGTGCCATGCTTCCGCCTCCTGTTGTCGCGAAGGGGTTGTCGTACGCACCCGTCCGGACGAGGCAAGTTGCACGCCCGCGCCGGGATGCGCGCTCCACCCCGCGCGTCCCCCTTGCGCTTCCGCGGGGCCCGGCGCAATCTCGCCTTCCCGCGCCCCGCGCGACGGCACCCGCTCCCCCTCCGGACTCCATGCGACACCACCTCCGCCCGCTGCTCCTCGCCGCCGCGCTGCTCGCGGCCGCGCCCCTCCCGGCGCTCGCCTCCGCTGCCGACACGGCGGCGCTCCGCGGCGCGCCCGCGCGGCAGGGACGCGCCGCGTACTACCCGGGCCCGGGGGACCGCTGGGAGCGGCGGCGCCCGGAGCAGGTGGGGATGGATTCCGCGCAGCTGCGGCAGGCGGTGGAGCTCGCCGTCGCCAGCGAGAGCCGGGCGCCGCGCGACCTCGCGCTCGCCCACTACCAGACCTTCGGGCGCGAGCCGTTCGGCGAGGCGGTGGGACCGTTCCGCGAGCGCGGCGACCCGGCGGGCGTCGTCCTCCGGGGCGGCTACATCGTGGCGGAGTGGGGCGACCCGCACCGCGTGGACATGACCTTCAGCGTCACCAAGAGCTTCCTTTCCACCGTGGTGGGCGTGGCGGTGGACCGCGGCCTCATCCGCAGCGTGGACGACCGGGTGGCGGAGTACGTGGGGCCCGTTCTGGCGCTGGAGGACGACGCTCGCGGCGACGCGCCCGGGCGGGTGGGGCGCTCGCCCTTCCTGGAGCCCTTCGCCTCGCCGCACAACCGCGCCGTCACCTGGAACACGCTGCTGCGGCAGACCAGCGACTGGGAGGGGACGCTGTGGGGAAAGCCGGACTGGGCCGACCGCCCCGCGCAGAACCCGGCCGAATGGCTGACGCGGCCGCGCTCCGCCCCCGGCGCGGCGTACGAGTACAACGACGTGCGGGTGAACGCGCTGGCGCTGGCGGCGCTGGAGGTGTGGCGGCGCCCGCTCCCGGAGGTGCTGCGCGAGGAGGTGATGGACCCCATCGGCGCGTCCAACACCTGGCGCTGGCTGGGCTACGAGAACTCGTGGGTGGTGCTGGACGGGCGGGCGGTGCAGTCGGTGAGCGGGGGCGGGCACTGGGGCGGGGGGATGTTCATCAGCGCCCGCGACATGGCGCGCTTCGGCCTGCTGACGCTGCGGCGGGGGCGGTGGCGCGACCGGCAGGTGCTCTCGGAGGCGTGGGTGAGGATGGCGACGACGCCCACCCCCGCGCAGACGGACTACGGGTTCATGAACTGGTTCCTGAACACGGACCGCAAGCGCTTTCCCGCGGCCCCGGAGTCGGCGTTCGTGCACCTGGGCAACGGCACCAACATCATCTACGTGGACCCGGAGAACGACCTGGTGGTGGTGGCGCGCTGGATCGAGAACGGCGCGGTGGATGATCTCGTGGAGCGGATGCTGGCGGCGGTGGTGCGCAGGGGATGAACCGCAACGGCAGGGTTCGGGCGTGCCCCCGGCTGCGCCGGGGTCGGGCTTCGGCTCCGTAACGCACGATAAAACTGTGCGTAACGGAGTCGAGCCCGCGCAAACAGCCGCGCGGTCTCGCCCCTTCGGGCCGTAATCCCTCACGCGGTCTCGCGCGGGACCCGGGGCAGGAGCTCCCGGAGCGGAGCCCGTCAGCGCGTCAGGCCCAGCAGACCCAGCCAGGCAAGGGCGAGCAGCAGCAGGAAGAGCACGCACGTGCCGCCGGCGGCGGCGTGCATCACGCGCCACCGCTCGTCCGCGAACACCGGTGGGCGGATCCCCCGTGGCCGGGGCTGCTCCCAGGGGAGCTCGGCGGAGGCGACCGCGCCCGGGGGAACGGCTCCGGGCGGAGCGAGGAGGGGCTCGTCCCGCGTGGGCGGGGCCGATTCCCGGGAGGGCGGTACCAGGCGCGGGAACTCGCGCCGGCGGAAGTCGTCGGGCTCCGGGAACGAGACGGCGGCGTTCGAAGGCATGCGCGCACCCTCCGGCCGTGAGATCGAGGAGGCCGGCGCCGACCGGGAAGGGAGGCGCCGCGGGACCGGGGGACGGTCCGGCGGCGGAGTCGGCGGCCTTTCCGGGCGGGCGCCGCAAGAACGGCACCGCCCGTCCGGGCGCGGCTACCCCTCCACGCGCCCCACCACCAGGCGCACGGGGATCCCCCCGTTCCGGGTCCGCAGCGCCTCCGCGAAGCGCACCTTCACCTGCGCCTCCAGCCCCCGGTCCGCCGAGAGCAGCCCCAGGGTCCACCCCGGCAGCTTGTCGCGCGCGAGCCGCCCCAGCGCGGCGTACAGGTTCCGCAGCCCCTCCGTCTCGCCCACGCGCACGCCGTAGGGCGGGTTGCTGAGCAGCCACCCCTTGCCCTCCGGCGGCTCCGCCGCGGAAAGGGGCCGCACGTCCAGCGCCAGGTCGTCCAGCACGCCGGCGCGCGCGGCGTTGGCGCGCGCCGCCTCGATCGCCCCCGCGTCCCGGTCCGACGCCGTGATGGGCGCCGGCGCCGACTCCAGGATCTCGCCCGCGGCGCGCTCCACGACCCGGGCCCACAGCCGCGCGTCCGAGTCCGGCCACTCCTGGAAGGCATAGCGCCGCGGCGTCCGCTCCGCCGACGCGAGCCCCGGCGCGATGCGCCGCGCCAGCAGCGCCCCCTCGATGGCCACCGTCCCCGACCCGCACATGGGGTCCAGCAGCGGCGCCGTGCCGTCCCACCCGCTCCCCAGCAGCATGGCCGCGGCCAGCGTTTCTCGCAGCGGGGCCCTGGCGAGCGCCTGGCGGTAGCCGCGCAGGTGAAGCAGCGCGCCGGACGCGTCCGCGCTCACCGTGCAGCGGTCGTAGTGGAAGCGCACCACGAACAGCTGCCCCTCCGCGCCCGCCTCGTCCTCCTCCTCGTCGCCGCCCCCGGCGGCGCCCGCGTCGCGCAGGCTCCCCACGCCGCGCTCCACCGCGTCCAGCAGCCGCTGCGCGATGGCGCCCTCGTGGTACAGCTTGCTCTTTTTCGACGTGACGCGCAGCCGCACCGCGCCCCCGGACGCCACGAACCGCTCCCACGGCACCCTGCGCGCGTGCCGCTCCAGCTCGAAAAAGGTGCGCGCCCTGAACTCCGCAACCCGCACCAGCACCCGCCCGGCCGTGCGCAGCCGCAGGCTTGCGTCGTACAGCTCCGCGCGCGTCCCCTCCCACGCCACCCCGCCGGGCTCCGCGACCCCCGCGATCCCCATCCGCCGCAGCTCGTGGGCGCACAGCTCCTCCAGCCCCGGCGCGGTCACTGCGAAGAGCGGAAACGTTTCGTCGGCGGAGCGCATGGGCGGTCGGGTCGCGGGGGATGCACGGGCGAGCGCGGCAAGATGCGCCCGCACCGGATTCGACGCCAGCGGCGTGCCGCGGTGAACGGCGCATCGCCGCCCTGGGGGTCCACGGAAGAGCATCACGAAGCCGCATATTAAACGCCTTGATTCGTTTGTTTGCATCCTGTATACTACATAGCCCCGGAGCGCCGGGGCCCGGTCGCCGGCGCTCCTCGAATCCCTACCGACTCCGGAGAAGTGAAGAAGATGCGCGTACACGACAAGTTCCTCCCGGTGCTCGCCGCGGTCGCCGCGCTCCTGCTGGGCGCCTGCGATCACGACCCCACGGGGGTGGAGACGGCCCGGCCGGAGACCCGGACGAAGCCCGCCCTGCCGCAGTTCGCCACCGCCCCGGTGGGACCCCAGTGGTACATCTTCAACTCGCAGTCGCCGACGGAGTACATCGACGCCGTGCCGGGATGGGAAGTGTCCACCCGGTTCAAGAGCTCCAAGTCGGGCAAGATCAAGCAGCTGTGGTTCTGGCGCGCGCCGAACGAGACGGGGACGAACACGGGCCACCTCTGGTCCGACTCGGGCCAGGAGCTGGCCTCCGCCAACTTTCCGGCGGGCTACACGGGATGGGTGGCCGTCAACATCCCGCCGGTGCAGATCTCGGCGAACACGTACTACCGCGTGTCGGTGAACACCAACACACAGCAGGCCAAGTGGCCCGGCGGCTTCGCTACCGGGGGCACGGTGAACAGCGGGCCCCTGACGGCCAGCGGGTCCCACTACGGGCAGCCGATGGGCTCGATGCCCACGAGCAGCAGCGCCAGCATCTTCTTCGTGGACGTGACCTTCGAGGAGGACGTGCCGCTGCCGAACCTGTACGTGGCGCTGATCAATCCCACGCTCAAGAACATCAACGGGCAGGAGATCATCATCGTACGCGTCTGCAACCAGGGCCCGGGAAGCACCACCCGCACGACGGCGGCGCGCCTGGAAGCCTACTGGCAGTACGCCTACCAGTACTCGTGGCAGTACAACGTGCCGCCCCTGGGCCCGGGCCAGTGCTACGACTACACTCCCGTGTACTCCTCGCCGCTGGGATTCAACGAGTACAAGGTCTGGGTGGACCTCTACGACGTCGAGTACGAGTCGAACGAGAACAACTACGCCTACTCCTCCTGGAACCGGACGTTCTGACGCGCACCGGACCGCAGGCATGACGGAAGCCCCCGGACGCCGAGGCGTC
>JBEVLE010000255.1:0-3793 GCA_040509335.1 Longimicrobiaceae bacterium
CTCCCCCCTTGCGGGGGAGGGGGCCGGGGGGAGGGGGGTTGCCGTTGCCGTGCTCCCCCTCTCCCCTCGTGGGAGAGGGGGCCGGGGGGTGTGGGGGCCCATCCTCGCGGACGCCAGCGCCCACCCTGCGTGAGGGATGCGAGCGCGAAGCGGCGAGACCCGCCGGCAGTTTGGCGGGGCTCGCCTCCGTTGCAGACGGTCGTTTCGTCTGCTACGGAGCCGCAGCCCGACCCCGCGTCAGCGGGGGCACGCCCGCACCGCGATCTTCCATCCCGATCTCACCGGCGGCTCCTCGCCCGCCCGCGCGCGACCCGCTCGATCGGCTTCAGGGCCGTGGAGCCCGAGTCGCGCAGCTCCTCGATGCGCTCCGCGAGCCCGGCCACCGTGGGCGACTCGAAGAGCGCCCGCAGCGGCACCTCCACGCCCACGGCCTGCCGCACCCGCGAGACCACCTGCGTCGCCATCAGCGAGTGGCCGCCCAGCGTGAAGAAGCCGTCTTCCACGCCCACCCGCTCGATCTTCAGCACCTCGGCGAGGATGCCGCACAGCAGCGCCTCCGTGGGCGTGCGCGGCGCCACGTACGCCGTTTCCTCGCCCCAGCGCGGGGCGGGGAGCGCGCCGCGGTCCACCTTGCCGCTGGAGTTCAGCGGCAGGCGCTCCAGCGGCATGATGGCCGCGGGCACCATGTACTCCGGGAGCCGCGACGCCAGGGCCCTGCGCAGCTCCGCCGGGGCCGGCTCCTCCCCCTCGCCCGGCACCACGTAGGCCACCAGGCGCTTCCGCCCCGGGGCGTCCTCCCACACCGCGACCACCGCGTCGCGCACCCCCGCCTGGTCGCGCAGGGCGGCCTCGATCTCGCCGGGCTCGATGCGGAAGCCGCGGACCTTGACCTGCCCGTCGGTCCGGCCCAGGAACTCCAGGGCTCCGTCCGCGCGCCAGCGCACCTGGTCGCCGGTGCGGTACAGCCGCGCTCCCGTCTCCGCGCCGAACGGGTCGGGGACGAACTTCTCGGCCGTCATCGCCGGGAGCCCCAGGTAGCCGCGCGCCACGCCGGCCCCGCCGATGTGCAGCTCCCCCGGCACGCCCGGCGGGACCGGCCCGCCGGAGGCGTCCAGCACGTAGGCGCGCGCGTTCGCCACGGGCCGGCCGATGGGCGGCGCCCCCGCCTCCCCCGGCGCGATCACGTGCTCGGTGGTGTAGATGGTGATCTCCGTGGGGCCGTACATGTTGAGCATGCGGCGGCCGCGCGACCAGCGGGACGCCGTCTCGGCGGAGCAGCGGTCGCCGCCCACGCACAGCGTGCGCAGGGCGGGGAAGTCGGCGTCCGGGAGCGTGTCCAGCAGCGCCGGGGTGGTCACCCAGGTGTCGATCCGGCGCTCGCGGATGAGCTCCGCCAGCCGCTCGGGCGCGAGCACCGTTTCGCGGTCGGCCACGTGCAGCGCCGCCCCGGAAAGCAGCGTGGCGAACATGTCCAGCAGCGAGGCGTCGAAGGTGGCGGAAGCGGTCTGGAGCACCTGGCTCCCCGGCCCGGTGCCGAGCGTCGCCATCCCGTGCGCCAGCAGGTTGGCGGCGCCGGCGTGCGTCGCCACCACCCCCTTGGGCTTCCCGGTGGAGCCGGAGGTGTAGATCACCCACGCCGCGTTGTCGGGCCACGGGCCGCCCTCGGGCGGGCCGTCCTCGCCGTCCCGGCCCGCGTCCAGCCCCACGCGCGCCCCCGCGAAGCCGGGGACGGCGTCCTGCAGCGGCGGGGGCGCCAGCAGCACGGCGGCGCCGGAGTCGGACAGGATGAAGGCCAGGCGGTCGGCGGGGTACGCGGGATCCAGCGGGACGTACACGCCGCCCGCCTTGAAGACCGCCAGCACGGCGGCCACCCACTCTATGCCGCGCTCCGCGAGGAGCCCCACGCGCGTCTCCGGGCCCACGCCCAGGCCGCGGAGGTGGCGGGCGAGGCGGTTGGCGCGCCGCTCCAGCTCGCCGTAGCCGGCGGTCTCGCCGCCGGCGTGCACCGCGGGCGCGCCGGGGGCGAGCGCCGCCCGCGCGGCGAACCGCTCGTGGACCAGCTCCCGGGGGAGCTCGGCCGCGGTGTCGTTCCAGTCCTCCAGCACCCGGGCGCGCTCGGCGCCGCGCAGCAGCGACACCTCCGACAGGCGCGCCCGCGGGTCCGTCGTCATCGCCTCCAGCAGCGCTTCCAGGTGCCCGGCCATCCGCACGACCGTCGCCGTCTCGAACAGCCCGGTCCGGTAGGTGAGCGCCCCCACCACCCTCTCGCCCAGCTCCACGAAGGCCACGTCCAGGTCGAACTTGGACGCGCTCTCCTCGCCGCCGAACGGCTCCACCTCCAGGTCGCCCAGCGACAGGACGCTCTTGCCGTCGGAGCGCTCCAGCGTGAAGGCCACCTGGAACAGCGGGTTGTGGGTGAGGCTGCGCTCCGTGACCACGTCCTCCACCAGGCGCTCGAAGGGGAGCTCCTGGTGCGCGTACGCGCCGCGCGACGCTTCCCGCACCCGGGCCAGCAGTTCGCTCCAGGTGGGGTCGCCGCGCAGGTCGGCGCGGTGGGGGAGCATGTTGACGAAGAAGCCGATCAGCCCCTCCGTCTCCCACCGCGTCCGGCCCGAGATGGGCCCGCCGACCACCAGGTCCTCCTGTCCGGACCAGCGGCCCAGCAGCACCTCCCACGCGGCCAGCAGCGTCATGAACAGCGTGGTCCCCTCGCGGCGCGAGAGCGCCTGGAGACCGTGCGACGTGGCTTCCGGGATGCTCAGCGCGTGCATCCGGGCGCGGACGCTCTGCCCGATGGCGCGCGGGTGGTCCGTGGGGATCTCCAGCAGCGGCGGGGCGCCGGCAAGGCGCTCGCGCCACCAGGACAGCTGCGCCTCCAGCTCGGCGCCGCTCAGCCACTCGCGCTGCCACACGGCGTAGTCGGCGTACTGCACCGGCAGTTCCGGCAGCACCGGCGCCTCGCCCCGGGCCAGGGCGCCGTAGATCACCGACACCTCGCGCACCAGCACGCCCTTGCTCCAGCCGTCGCTGACGATGTGGTGCATGGTGTAGCACGTCACGTGGTCGTCCGGGGCCAGGCGCAGCAGCGTGACGCGCAGCAGCGGCCCCCGCACCAGGTCGAAGGGGCGCAGCGCCTCCTCGCCCACCAGGCGGTTGGCCTCGCGCGAGGGGTCGCGCAGGCCGCTGAGATCCACCGTCGGCAGCGCCACCGGCGCGGGGGCGTGCACCACCTGCATGGGCTCGCCCTCCTGCTCCACGAAGGTGGTGCGCAGCGACTCGTGCCGCCGCGCCAGGGCGTGCAGGCTCCCCCGCAGCGCCGGCACGTCGGGCTCGCCGCGCAGGCGCAGGACGTAGGGCATGTTGTAGGCGGGGTTCCCGGGATCGAGCCGGTCCACCACCCACAGCCGCTGCTGCGCGAAGGAAAGGGGGAGCGGCCCGTTGCGCGGGAGCGGCCGGATCGGCGCGACCCGCACGTCCCCGGCGCGGAGCTCCGTCACGCGGGCGGCCAGCCCCGAGATGGTGGGCGACTCGAACACGGTGTCCAGGGCGATGTCGGCCTGGAGCTCGGACTGGATGCGCGCGACCAGCGTCGTGGCGGTGAGCGAGTGCCCGCCGAGCGAGAAGAAATCGTCGTGCGTGCCGACGCTCTCGTACCCGAGCAGGTCCCGCCAGAGCGCCGCCAGCCGCTCCTCGACCTCGCCCGCCGGCGCCACGTACCGGGTGCCGGTCTCCGGGCGGGCCAGCAGCCCGGCGAGGCCGCCCGCGCCGTTGCCGCCCGGCGCGGCGGGGCGCT
>JBEVLE010000256.1:0-12268 GCA_040509335.1 Longimicrobiaceae bacterium
TGGAGTACTTCGGGCGGACGGACTTCCAGGTCAAGGTGCGGGGCTTCCGCATCGAGCTGGGCGAGATCGAGACGGCGCTGCGCTCCCACCCGGCCGTGCGCGAGGCGGTGGCCGTGGTGCGCGAGGACGCGCCGGGCGAGCGCCGGATCGTGGCGTACGTGGTCGCGGACGGGGGCGCCCCGTCCATGGCGGAGCTGCGCGCGCACGTCCGGGCGCGCCTCCCGGAGTACATGGTGCCCTCGGCGTTCCTCGCGCTGGAGTCGTTTCCGCTCACGCCGAGCGGGAAGCTGGACCGGCGCGCCCTTCCCGCGCCGGATGCGGCCGGCGCCGCGTACGAGGCGCCGCGCACGCCGACCGAGGAGCTGCTGGCCGGGATCTTCGCGGACGTGCTGGGTGCGGATCGGGTGGGCGTGGACGACGACTTCTTCGAGCTGGGCGGCCACTCGCTGCTGGCGACCCGCGCCGCCTCACAGGCGAGGGCGGCGTTCGGGGTGGACGTGCCGCTGCGGGCGATCTTCGAGGCGCGCACGGTGGCCGGGCTCGCGGCGCGGGTGGACGCGCTGCTGCGCGAGGGCGCCGGCACCGCCGCGCCGCCGATCGTGCCCGTCCCGCGCGGCGGTGCGCCGCTGCCGCTCTCCTTCGCGCAGCAGCGGCTCTGGTTCCTGGACCGGCTCCAGCCCGGGAGCGCCGCCTACAACCTCGCCGCCGCGATGCGCGTCCGCGGCCCGCTGGACGCGGCGGCGCTGCGCCGCGGCCTCACGGAAGTGGTGCGCCGCCACGAGGCCGTCCGCACCGTCTTCGTGACGCGGGGCGGGGAGGCCACCCAGGTGATCCTCCCGGCGGCGCCGGTCCGGCTGCACTTGCTGGACCTGTCGGCGCTGCCAGAGGAGCCCCGCCGCGCGGAGGCGCTGCGCCGGGTGTCGGAGGAAGGCCTGCGCCCCTTCGACCTGGAGCGCGGGCCGCTGCTGCGCGTGCTGCTGGCGCGTCTGGCGGACGACGAGTGGGCGCTCTGCTTCACCCTGCATCACATCGTGGGCGACGGCTGGAGCATCGGCGTGCTGGCGCGCGAGGTTTCCGCTCTGTACGCCGCCTTCGGCCGTGGCGGGGAATCGCGCCTTCCCGATCTGCCGGTGCAGTACGCCGACTACGCCGTCTGGCAGCGGGAGTGGCTCGCGGGCGAGACCCTGGACGCGCAGCTCCGCTTCTGGCGCGAGATGCTGGACGGAGCCCCGCCGCTGCTGGAGCTGCCGACGGACCGCCCGCGCCGCGGCCCGTCGAGCACCGCAGCGATGGGGAAGCGTTTCGAGATTTCGCCTGAGACGACGCGGGCATTGCGCGGGCTCGGGCGGCGCGAGGGCGCCACGCTGTTCATGACGCTGCTGGCCGGGTGGCAGGTCCTCCTGGGCCGCTACGCCGCCACCGACGACGTGGTGGTGGGCACCCCCATCGCCAACCGCACCCGCGCGGAGGTGGAGGGGCTGATCGGCTTCTTCGTCAACACCCTCGTGCTCCGGTCCGACCTGGCCGGCGACCCGTCGTTCCGCGCGCTCCTCGCCCGCGTACGCGAAACGACGCTGGGCGCCTTTGCCCACCAGGACCTGCCCTTCGAGCGCCTGGTGGAGGAGCTGGCCCCCGAGCGCAGCCTGTCGCACAACCCGCTCTTCCAGGTGATGTTCGCCCTCCAGAACGCGGAGCGGGGCACCCTCGCCCTGGGCGGCCTGGAGATGGAGCCGCTGGGCGGGGCCGACGCCGCGGCCAAGTTCGACCTGGGGGTGACGCTCTTCGAGGCCGGCGAGCGCATCGAGGGTCGGATCGACTACCGCGCCGACCTGTTCGACGCCTCCACCATCGAGCGCATGGCGGAGCACTTCCGCCTGCTGCTGGAGGCCGCCGTCGCCGACCCGGACCGCCGCATCTCCGACCTGCGCCTGGTGAGCGCGGCGGAGGAGCGCCGGCTGCTGGAGGAATGGAACCCGCCGCGGACGTACCCGGACGAGAAGCTGGTGCCGCGGCTCCTCGCGGAGCAGGCGGCGCGCACCCCGGACTCGCCCGCGGTCTCGGGCGCGGGCGAGTCGCTGACGTACGCCGAGCTGGATGCGCGCGCCACCCGTCTCGCGGACGCGCTGCGGGCGCTGGGCGTGGGGCCGGAGACGCCGGTGGGCGTCTGCCTGCCGCGGACGCCCGGGCTGCTGGTGGCCGTGCTGGGAATCTGGAAGGCCGGCGGCGCCTACGTCCCGCTCGACCCCGACTACCCAGCGGACCGCATCGCCTACATGCTCGGCGACGCTGGCGTGCCCGTGCTCGTCGCCCGCGCGGAGGAAGTGGCCGCGCTCCCGCGGCACGCCGCCACCGTCGTCGGAGTGGGCGGCGAGCTCCTGGCCCCCGACGACTCGCCCGGTGCCGAGGGTCGGGAAGCCCTCCCCCAGAATTGGGGGAGGGTGGCGGCTCTAAGGCCGCCGGGTGGGGGCCCCCCCGCGTCCCCCGACAACCTCGCCTACGTCATCTACACCTCCGGCTCCACGGGCCGGCCCAAGGGCGTGCGCGTGTCCCACCGCGCGCTGCTGCACACGCTGCTGGCCGCGCAGGAGGCCTTCGGCTTCGGGCCGGGGGACGTGGTGCCCTCCCTTGCCAGCTTCGCCTTCGACATCTGGCTCTTCGAGTCGGTGCTGCCGCTGCTGGGCGGGGGCGCCGTGCGCGTGGTCGCGCGCGAGGAAGTGCTGGAGACCGCGCGCCTGGTGGATGGGCTGGCCGACTGCACCTCACTGCACGCCGTCCCCGCGCTGATGCGCCAGGTCGTGGAGCAGGTCGCCTCGACGCGCGGCACGTTTCCAGGGCTGCGGCGCGCGTTCGTGGGTGGAGACGCGGTGCCGCCGGAGCTTCTCGACGCCATGCGGGAGGTGTTCCCCGCGGCGGCGGTGCACGTGCTGTACGGCCCCACGGAGGGAGCGGTCGTGTGCGCCGCGCACGCGGCGCGCGGGGGCGGAGCGCGCCGACAGTGGGTGGGCCGGCCGCTGGGCAACGCGGCGCTGCACGTGCTGGACGGCGCGGGCGGGCTGGCGCCGGTGGGGGTGCCGGGGGAGCTGTGCATCGGCGGGGCGAGCGTGGCGCGCGACTACCTGGGCGGCGCGGCGCTGACGGCGGAGCGGTTCGTCCCGGACCCGTTCTCCGGCGGGCCGGGGGCGCGGCTGTACCGGACGGGGGACCGGGCGCGCTGGACGGCGGAGGGCGAGCTGGAGTTCCTGGGGCGGCTGGACGCGCAGGTCAAGATCCGCGGCTTCCGCGTCGAGCCGGGCGAGGTGGAAAGGGTGCTCGCCGAGCACCCCGACGTCGCCGGGGCGGTCGTGGCCGTGCGGGAGGCCGCCCCCGGCGAAGCGATGCTCGCCGCGTACGTGGTTCCCGCCGCGGGGCGGGGGAGGCCCGCCCTCGCGGACGAGCTGCGGAGCCACCTCCGCGCGCGTCTCCCCGAGCAGATGGTCCCCGCCGCCTTCGTGCTCCTGGACACGCTCCCCCTGTCCTCCAACGGCAAGGTGGACCGCCGGGCGCTCCCCGCGCCGGAGCGCGGCGGCGGCGCGCCCGCGGCCGGCGCGCCGCTCACCGCCACCGACCGCGCGCGGGCGGCCGTGGGGGTGGTGGTGGTGGGCGTCCCCCGCGTCGGCGTGGGCGACAACTTCTTCGACCTGGGCGGACACTCGCTCCTCCTGGTCCAGGTCCACTCCCGCCTGCAGGAGCGCTTCCCCGACCGGATCGCGCTGGTGGACCTGTTCACCCACCGCACCCTGGGGGCGCTCGCCGCGCAGGTCGACCGCCGCGGAGCGGAAGCACACCGGACGGCTGACACGCCGGCTACGTCCGGCGTGCCGGGCCCCGCGCGCCCCGAAGAGCGCCGCGCGCCCGAGCCGCGGCACCACGACGCCCCGGCCGAGCGCGCCGCCGAGATCCCCCGACACGGACCAGCCATGCACAGCCCGGCACGACCCTCCGGCGGACAGGCGATCGCGATCATCGGGATGGCTGGGCGCTTCCCCGGGGCCGGCGACATCGACGAGTTCTGGCGCAACCTCCGCTCCGGCGCACGCTCCCTCCGCCGCTTCACGGACGAGGAGCTGGCCGCGGCCGGGGCGTCCCCGCGCGAGATCCGCGCGCCCGGCTACGTCCCCGTGTCCGGGGTGATCGAGGGCGCGGCGCTGTTCGACGCCGCCTTCTTCGGCCTGACCCCGCGCGAGGCGGTGGTGATGAACCCGCAGCAGCGCGTGTTCCTGGAATGCGCCTGGGAGGCGCTGGAGAGGGCGGGATACGCGTCGGAGCGGTACGGGCGGCGGACCGGCGTGTTCGCCTCGGAGGGGCAGAACCGCTACATGCTGGACGTGCTCTCGCAGCGGACGCTGGCGCGGACGGTGGGGAGCTTCCAGGTGTACCTGTCCAACACCGCCTCCGTCGCCACGCTGGCGTCGTACAAGCTGGGATTGCAGGGGCCCAGCCTCAACGTGCAGTCGGCGTGCTCGTCGTCGCTGGTCGCCGTCCACTTCGCCTGCCAGACGCTGCGCTCCGGGGAAACGGACGTGGCGCTGGCGGGCGGGGTGCGCATCAGCGTGCCGCAGCATCGCGGCTACCAGTACCAGCCGGGGGGCGTCCTGTCGCCCACCGGGGAGTGCCGTCCCTTCGACGCGGAGGCGCGCGGCTCCGTGGGGGGGAGCGGGGCCGGGGTGGTGGTGCTCAAGCGGCTGGAGGACGCCCTGGCGGACGGGGACCTGATCCACGCCGTGATCCGCGGCTCGGCGGTCAACAACGACGGCAACCAGAGGGTGGGCTTCACCACGCCCCGCTGGGAGGGCCAGGCGGACGCGATCCGCGACGCGCTCGCGGCGGCGGGTGTCGACCCGGCGGAGATCTCCTACGTGGAGACGCACGGCTCCGGGACCGAGGTGGGGGACCCCATCGAGGTGGCGGCGCTGGCAGCCGCCTTCGGGCGGGGGACGCCGGGGAGCTGCGCGCTGGGCGCGGTGAAGTCCAGCATCGGGCACCTGGACGCGGCGGCCGGCGTGGTGGGGCTGATCAAGGCGGCGCTCGCGCTGGAGAACGGGGAGATCCCGCCGTCGCCGTACTTCCGCGCGCCGAACCCGCGGATCGACTTCGAGCGCTCGCCCTTCTACGTCAACCCCGAGCTGCGCCCCTGGCCGCGCGGCGGCACCCCCCGGCGCGCGGGGGTGAGCTCGTTCGGGATGGGCGGGACCAACGCGCACGTCGTCCTGGAGGAGGCGCCGCAGGCCCGGTCGTCCGGCCCGTCGCGGCCGTGGCAGCTGCTGGTGACGAGCGCGCGCACGCCCGCCGCGCTGGACGCGGCCGGCGCGCGGCTCGCGGAGCACCTGCGCGCCCACCCGGAGCAGAAGCTCGCCGACGTGGCGCACACGCTGCGCGTGGGCCGGCGGCGCTTCGCCCACCGGCGGGTGCTGGTGTGCCGCGGCCGGGAGGACGCCGCCGCGGCGCTGGAAACGCTCGACCCGCGGCGCCTCGTCGAGGGGGCGCAGGAGCGGGACGAGCGCCCGGTGGTGTTCCTGTTCCCCGGCGTCGGCGACCACTACGCGCAGATGGCGCGCGGGCTGTACGAGGCCGAGCCGGCGTTCCGGCGCGAGGTGGACCGCTGCGCCGAGATCCTGTACGCGCTCACGGGAAGCGACGTGCTGGAGGCGCTCTTCCCCGGCGACGTCGCCCCGGAGCAGGCGGCCGGGGGCGCCGGCGTAGACGCGGGCGCGGACGGATCGGTGGACCTGCGCGGGATGCTGGCCGGCGGCGCGGCGGGAAGCGGCGATCCGCTGGGGCGGACGGACGCCGCGCACCCGGCCGTGTTCGTGGTGGAATACGCGCTGGCTCGGCTGTGGATGAGCTGGGGCGTGCGCCCGGAGGCGATGCTCGGCCACTCGCTGGGCGAGTACGTGGCCGCCACGGTGGCGGGCGTGTTCACGCTGGAGGACGCGCTGGAGCTGCTGGCGCACCGGGCTCGCCTGATCTCCGGCCTCCCCGCGGGGGCGATGCTGGCGGTGCCGATGGACCCGTCCGATCTCCAGCCGCGGCTGCGCGGCGGGCTGGCGCTTGCGGCGCACAACGCGCCGGGGCTGTGCACCGTCTCGGGGCCCGCCGCCGCCGTGGACGCGCTGGAGGCGGAGCTGCGGGCGGAGGGTGTGGCGTGCCGGCGTCTGGGCGTGGAGCACGCTTTCCACTCGGCGGAGATGGCGCCGGTCGCCGGGCCGCTGGCCGGGCGGCTGCGGGAGATGCGGCTGGCGGCGCCCGGGATCCCCTTCGTGTCCAACGTGACGGGGACGTGGATCCGCGCGGAGGAGGCGACGGACCCGGAGTACTGGGCGCTGCACCTCACCCGCACCGTGCGCTTCGCCGAGGGCGTCGCCGAGCTCCTGAGCGACGGGAGCCGGGTGCTGCTGGAGGTGGGGCCGGGGCGGACGCTGGGGACGTTCGCGCTGCACGCGGGCGCGGCGGAGTCGGCGGTGTTCGCGTCGCTGCGGCACGCGTACACGCGCCGGTCGGACCAGGCGCAGCTGCTGGAAACGCTGGGCCGGCTGTGGATCGCGGGGGTGCGGGTGGACTGGGACGGCTTCACGGCCGGGGAGCGTCGGCGGCGGACGCTCCTCCCCACGTACCCGTTCGAGCGGCAGGCGTACTGGGTGGAGCGCCAGCGCCGCCCGCGCCGGCGCAGGTCGGGCGCGCCCGGGCGCGTCGACGACGCGGCCCCGCCGGGCCTCGCGGAGGCCGCCATGTCGGAGCCCGTCGGCAGTGAGACGGCGGGGCTTCAGCCGCGGCCGGAGACCGGGACCCGGTACGCCGCCCCGGAGGGCGAGCTGCAGGAGCGGATGGCGGCGATCTGGGAGGAGCTGACCGGCTTCGGGGGGATCGGGGCGCACGACGACTTCTTTTCGCTCGGCGGGCACTCGCTCCTGGCCACCCGGCTCGTCGCCCGCGTGCGCAGCGAGCTGGGGGTGGAGCTGTCGCTGAGCGCGGTGTTCGACGACCCCACCGTGGCCGGGATGGCGGACAGGGTGGCCGCCCTCCGCGCCGGCGCGGGCGGGGACGCCCCCGCCGCCATCCCCCGGGTGCCGCGCGACGGTCCGCTCCCGCTCTCCTTCGACCAGGAGCGCCTGTGGGTGCTGGACCGCATGGAGCCCGGCAGCCCCATGTACAACGTGCCGGTGGGAGGCTGGCTGCGGGGTCCGCTGGACGTGGACGCCGCGCGGCGGGCGCTCGCGGAGGTCGTGCGCAGGCACGAGGTGTGGCGGACCGTCTACGTGGAGACCGACGCCGGCCCCAGGCAGATGGTACGCCCGGAGATGGAGGTCCCCCTCCCGGTGGACGACCTGTCCGCCGTCCCGGAGGCGGAGCGCATGGACGCCGTCCGCGCGCGCCTCACCGACGAGGCGCGGCGTCCGCTGGACCTGGCCGCCGGCCCCGTCGTCCGGGCGCGCCTCCTCCGCCTGGACGCCGAGCTGCACGCGATGCTGGTGACCATGCACCACATCGTCATGGACGGCTGGTCCGGCGGGATCTTCTTCTACGAGTGGGGCGTGCTGTACGAGGCCTTCGTGGCGGGCAAATCCTCGCCGCTCCCGGATCTCCCCATCCAGTACGCCGACTACGCGGCCTGGCAGCGGGAGCAGCTTTCCGGCGAGCGCCTGGAGCGGCACCTGGTCTTCTGGCGGGAAAGCCTGCGCGGGGTGCCGCCGACCCTGGAGCTCCCCACCGATCGCCCGCACCCCCCGGTGCAGAGCTTCCGGGGCGGGATGCACGGCGTCGCGCTGGGGCCGGAGCGGATGGAGCGCGTCCGCGCCCTGGCGCAGCGTGAGCGCACCACCTTCCACCAGGTGCTGGCGGCCGCCTTCCAGGCGCTCTGCTTCCGCTACACGGGGCAGGAGGACTTCGCGGTGGGATCGGTGGCCGCCAACCGCCAGCGGCCCGAGACGCAGCGGCTCATCGGCTTCTTCATCAACACCATCCCCGTCCGCGCCCGCCCCTCCGGCCGCCTGCCTTTCGCGGAGCTCCTGGACCACGTCCGGACGTGGATGGCGGACGCGTACGCGCACGCGGAGGTGCCCTTCCAGCTGATCCTGGACGCGGTGAAGCCCGAGCGCGACTCCAGCCGCAACCCGCTGATCCAGGTGATGCTGGGGATCGAGGCCCCCGGCGACCACGGCCCGCCGCCGGAGGAGCGCTCGGGGCTGTCGGTGCACCGGCTGGAGGACAGCGCGGTCCCCACGGGCGACAGCGGCACCTCCAAGTTCGACCTGTCGGTGCTGGTGGACGAGGGCGCCGCCCCCTCGGCGATGGTGGAGTACAACAGCGACCTTTTCGACCTCGCCACCGCGGCGCGCTTCCTGGACCACTTCCTCGTCCTGCTGGACGCAGCCGCCGCCACGCCGGAAACGCCGCTGGCGGATCTCCCCCTGCTCCTCCCCGCGGAGCGGCGGCAGCTGCTGGCGGAGTGGAGCGAGGGGGAGCCCGCCGCGCCCGGGGACGGCTGCGTCCACGAGCGCTTCGCGGCGCAGGCCCGCCGCACCCCGGACGCCCCGGCCGTCGTCTCCGGCGGGGAGCGGCTCACCTACGCGGAGCTGGACCGCCGGGCGGACGCCCTGGCGCGGCGGCTGCGCCGCGCCGGCGTGGGGCCGGAAACGCGGGTGGGCATCTGCCTGGAGCCCGGGACGGCGACGGTGGTGGCGATGCTGGGCGTGCTGCGGGCGGGCGGCGCCTACCTCCCCCTGGACCCGGCGTACCCGGCGGAGCGCCTGGCGTACATGCTCCGCGACTCGGGTGCGCCGGTCGTGGTGTCCCGCGAAGGCCTGGCGGACCGCCTCCCGGACTTCGGGGGAACGCTCGTCGACGTCGACAGCGCCTCGCCCGAAGACGGAGCGTCGTCACTTTCGCACTCCCGCACTTTCGCACTTTCGCACTCCCAGCTGGCGTACGTCATCTATACCTCCGGCTCCACCGGCGCGCCCAAGGGGGTGATGGTGAGCCACCGGTCGCTGCTGGGGCTGGCCGACTGGCATGCCCGCGCCTTCGCGGTGACCCCGGACGACCGGGCGACGCAGCTGGCCTCCTTCAGCTTCGACGCGGCGGTGTGGGAGGTGTGGCCGTACCTGCTCGCCGGGGCGTGCGTTCACCTGGTGGACGCCGAGACGCGCACCTCCCCGGAGGCGCTGCGCGCGCTGTTCCTGGAGCGCGAGATCACCCTGGCGTTCGTCCCCACGCCGCTGGCGGAGGGGCTGCTGGCGGCGGAGTGGCCGGAGCGCGCGCCGCTCCGCGCCCTGCTCACCGGCGGCGACGCGCTGCGCGTGCGGCCCCGGCCGGGGCTTCCCTTCGCCCTGGTGAACAACTACGGCCCCACCGAGGCCACGGTGGTCGCCACCTCCGGCGTGGTCGAGCCGGAGGGCGACGGGCGCCCGCCCTCGCTGGGCCGGCCGATCGCCGGCGCCCGCGCCCTGGTGCTGGACGCCCACCTCGCCCCGGTGCCGGCGGGCGTCGCCGGCGAGCTGTTCGTGGGGGGCGCCGGGGTGGCCCGGGGCTACCTGGGACGCCCGGGGCTGACGGCGGAGCGCTTCGTCCCCGACCCCTTCGGCGCGGCGCCGGGAGCGCGCCTGTACCGCACCGGGGACCGGGTGCGCTGGCGGGCGGACGGGACGCTGGAGTTCCTGGGGCGGGCGGACCGGCAGGTCAAGATCCGCGGCTTCCGCATCGAGCCCGGCGAGGTGGAGGCCGCGCTCCGCGCGCACCCCGGCGTGGGCGGCGCCGTCGTGGAGGCGCGCGGGGAGCGGCTGGTGGCGTACCTGGTCGCCGCGGGGGGCGCCGCGCTCCCCCCCGCCGACGAGCTGCGGACCTCGCTGCGTGAGCGGCTCCCGGAGCACATGGTCCCCTCCGCCTGGGTGGAGCTGGACGATTTCCCGCTCACCCCGGGCGGCAAGCTCGACCGCCGCGCCCTCCCCGACCCCGCGGCGGGCGACGCCCCGGGGCGGGCGTACGCGCCCCCGCGGACGCCCACCGAGCGGCTGCTGGCGGAGGTGTGGAGCGCGGTGCTGGGGGTGGCGCGGGTGGGGATCCACGACCCGTTCTTCGAGCTGGGGGGCGACTCCATCGTCGCCACCCGCGTCGCCGCCGCCGCGCGCGGCGCGGGGCTGCGGATGGTTCCCCGGCAGCTGTTCGAGCACTCCACCATCGCCGAGCTGGCGCGGGTGGTGGGGGACGGCGCTGCGGTCGCCGCCGAGCAGGGCGCGGTGTCCGGCGCGGTGCCGCTGGCCCCGGTGCAGCACGATTTCCTCGCGGAGGAGTCCGCGGCCCCGCACCACTTCAACCAGGCGCTGCTGCTGGTCCCCCCTCGCGCCCTGTGCCCGCGGCTCCTCGCGGAGGCGCTCGCGGCCGTCGCGGCGCACCACGACGCGCTGCGCCTCCGCTTCCGCCGCGGGGCGGGCGGGTGGACGCAGGAGCACGCGCCTGCCGGGGAGGGCGTGCCGCTGACCGTGATCGACCTGGCGCGGCTGGATGACACGGCCCGCGGCCGGGCGCTGGCCGCGGCGGCGGACGGCGTGCAGGCGAGCCTGGCGCTGGAGCGGGGGCCCGTGGCGCGGGCCGCGCACTTCCGCCCGGGCGACGGCGGGCCGGGGCGGCTGCTGCTGGTGCTCCACCACCTGGTGGTGGACGGGGGAGGCTGGCGCGTCCTGCTGGACGACCTGGCGACGGCGTACGAGCAGCGGGAGCGCGGCGAGGCCGTGCGCCTCCCGGCGAAGACGACCTCCTGGAAGGCGTGGGCGGAGCGGCTGGCGGAGCTCGCCCGCGCGCCGGAGACCGCAGCGGAGGCCCGCTACTGGACCTCGCAGGCGTTCCTGGACGCCGCGCCGCTCCCGGTGGACGACCCGGGGGCGGAGGACACCGCCGGGAGCGCGGCGAGCGTGGCCGCGCGGCTGGAGCCTGACGAGACCACGGCTCTGCTGCAGGGCGCGGCCGCCTCGCACGGCGTCCGCGCCGACGAGATTCTGCTCGGCGCGCTGGCCCGCGTCCTGGCGCGCTGGACCGGCGACCGCTCGGTGCGGGTGGAGCTGGAAGGCAACGGCCGGGAGGACGCGCGCTTCCAGGAGCTGGACCCCGCACGGACGCTGGGGTGGTTCACCCACACGTACCCGGTGCTGCTGGAGCTGCCCGAAAGCGGCGGGCCGGGCGAGTCGCTGAAGGCGGTCGCGGAGCAGCTGCGCGAGGTGCCGCACGGGGGAATCGGCCACGGGCTGCTGCGCCGGGCCAGCGGGGGGAGGGCCGGCGCGGCGCTGGCGTCGGCGCCGCGGGCGGAGGTGTCGTTCGGCTACGCGGGGCACATGGGCGAGCTGCTGGCGGAGCACGCCTTCTTCCGGCTCGCGCCCGAGCCGGCCGGCGCGACGCGGGACCCGCGGCGCGCGCGCGCCCACCGCCTGGAGGTGAGCGGGGCGGTGTCCGGGGGGCGGCTGTCCGTGACCTTCGGCTACGGGGCGGCGGTGCACCGGCGCGCGACCATCGAGCGCGTCGCCGGCTGGTACGTCGAGGAACTCCGCGCGCTGATCGCGGACCACCGCCCGCCCGGGGGGGGAGGCCCCGCGCCGGACGACGTCCCGCCGCCGCGGCCCGACGCGCCGGAAGGGAGCGGGGACGGGGTGGAGGACGCGTACCCGCTGACCCCCATGCAGGAGGGGATGCTCTTCCACTCGCTGCTCGCTCCCGGCTCGGGCGTGTGCGTGGGGCAGTTCGGCTTCGTGCTGGAGGGGCCGCTGGACGTGCGGGGGCTGGAGCGCGCGTGGCAGGGCGCGGTGGCGCGGCACGAAGCGCTGCGGGCGAGCTTCGCGTGGGAGGGGCTCCCCCGGCCGGTGCAGGTCATCCATCGCGAAGCCCGGCTCCCCTTCCAGGTGGAGGACTGGCGCGGGCTGGACGACGCCGCGCGCCTGGAGCGACTGGAGCGCCACCGCGAGGCGGACCGAGCGACGGGGTTCGACCCGGGGCGCGCGCCGCTGATGCGATTGGGGCTCTTCCGGACGGGCGACGAGGAGCACCAGCTGGTGTGGACGCACCACCACCTGGTGATGGACGGGTGGAGCCTGCCGCTCCTTTTCGGCGACGTGCTGGCGATCTACGCGGCGCACGCGGGCGGCGAGGCGCCGCCGCCCGCGCGCGGGCTGCGCTACCGGGAGTACGTGGACTGGCTGGAGCGGCAGGACCGCGGGCGCGCGGAGCGCTTCTGGCGGGCGGCGCTGGCCGG
>JBEVLE010000257.1:0-10981 GCA_040509335.1 Longimicrobiaceae bacterium
CGTGAGGGATTTCGGCCCGAAGGGGCGAGACCCGGCGGGGCTGTTTCCGCCGGGGCTCGACTCCGTTAGCCCGCGTTGTTTGCGGGCTTACGGAGCCGAAGCCCGACCCGGCGCCAGCCGGGGTACGCCCGAATCCGCAGTCGCAGTTCAAACCCACGAGGCCCACCCATGGACACGCTTCTCCAGGACCTGCGCTACGCGTTCCGCACCCTGTCGAAGAGCCGCGGCTTCACCGCGGTCGCCGTGCTGTCGCTGGCGCTGGGGATCGGGGTGAACACGGCGGTGTTCAGCGTGGTGAACACCTTCCTGTTCCGCCCGCTCCCCATGAGCGACGCGGAGCGGGTGGTGATGCTGTTCACGACGCAGGCGCGCCAGGGGATCGACGGGGCGCCGTTCAGCGTGGCGGACCTGGAGGACGTGCGCGCGCAGAGCACGACGCTGGCGGACGTGGCCGCGGTGGCGCGCGGCGGCTTCAACCTGGCGGGCGGCGACGAGCCGGAGCGGGTGGCGGGGGCGTGGATCACCCGCAACCTCTTTCCCCTCACCGGCGAGCAGCCGCTGCTGGGGCGCAACTTCCTCCCGGAGGAGGACCGCCCGGGCGGGGAGCCGGTGGTGATCCTGGGGCACGGCCTGTGGCAGCGCCGCTTCGGGGGGCGGGCGGACGTGCTGGGGCGCACGGTGCTGGTGAGCGGCAGGCCGCGCGTGGTGGTGGGGGTGATGGGGCCCGAGTTCAAGTTCCCGGAAACGGAGGAACTGTGGGTGCCGCTGCAGGCGGACCCGGCGGAGGCGCGCGGGGAGCGCTACCTGCTGGCGATCGGGCGGCTGCGCCCGGGCGCGACCGTGGAGGCGGCGGACGCGGAGCTGGCGGGGATCGCCCGGCGCGCGGAGGCGGCCAGCCCGGCGACCAACGCGGGGTGGGGCTTCGGGGCGAGCCGCTGGCGCGACGAGTGGGTGGACGCGGAGCTGCGCCTCTCGCTGTTCCTGATGATGGGGGCGGTGGGCTTCGTGCTGCTGATCGCCTGCGCCAACGTGGCCAACCTGCTCCTGGCGCGGGCGGCGGGGCGCGGGCGGGAGATCGCGGTGCGGGCGGCGATGGGGGCGGGGCGGCGCCGCATCGTCCGGCAGCTGCTCACGGAAAGCCTGCTGGTGGCGGTGGCGGGCGGCGCGCTGGGGACGCTGGTGGCGGTGTGGTGGATCGACTGGACGACGTCGCGGATCCCGGAGGAGCTGGCGTACTGGATCGTGTTCCGGGTGGACGGGCGGGTGCTGGCGTTCACGCTGGCGCTGTCGGCGGCGACGGGGCTGGGGTTCGGGCTGCTCCCGGCGCTGCGCGCGTCGCGGACGGACCTGGTGGGCTCGCTCAAGGACGGGGCCCGCTCGGGCGACGGCGGACCGGGGCGGAGCCGCCTGCGCGGCGCGCTGGCGGCGGCCGAGGTGGCGCTGGCGCTGGTGCTGCTGGTGGGCGCGGGGCTGATGGTGCGCAGCTTCATGGCGGCGACGCGGGCGGACGTGGGGTGGACACGGAGCACGTGCTGACGATGCGCACTTCGCTGACGGGGAGCCGCTACGAGGGCGCGGCGGCGCGCCTGGCGGCCTTCGAGCGGATCGCGGCGCGGGTGGAGTCGCTCCCGGGGGTGCGGGCGGCTGCGTGGTCGCTGGGGGTGCCGGGCAGCGACGCGGGCGGCGTGGGGACGACGATCGTGGCGGAGGGGCAGCCGCGCGCGCCCGGCGAGGAGCTGGCGATCCGCTACCTGGCCGCGACGCCGGGGGTGTTCCGGGCCTTCGGGGCGCCGCTGCTGGCGGGCCGCGACTTCACCGCGCGCGAGGCGGCGGACAGCACCTCCACCCACGTGATCCTGGGACAGGGGGTGGCCCGGCGGCTGTGGCCGGGGCAGGACCCGCTGGGGAAGCGCGTGCAGCTGGTGGTGGGGGAGCGCACGCCGTGGCTCACGGTGGTGGGGATCGCGCCGGACCTGCGCTACGAGGAGCCGGGCGACGGCGACCCGCAGGCGGCGCTGCACGCCTACCTGCCGTACGCGCGGGCCGCGTCCGGGATGATGACGCTGGTGGTGCGCACGGCGGGCGACCCGGCGGCGACGGCCCCCGCGGTGCGCCGCGAGGTGCGCGCGGTGGACCCCGCGCTCCCGGTGTGGGACGTGCGCACCATGCGCGAGACGCAGGCGTACGCCGCCTGGAACCGCCGGCTGATGGGGGAGATCTTCGGCTCGTTCGGGGTGCTGGCGCTGGTGCTGGCGACGCTGGGCGTGTACGGGGTCATGGCCTACGCGGTGTCGCAGCGCACCCGCGAGATCGGCATCCGCATGGCGCTGGGCGCGCAGGCCGCGGACGTGCTGCGCATGGTGGTGGGCCGCGGCGCCGTGATCGCCGCCGCCGGGGTGGGCGCGGGGCTGCTGGGCGCCTTCGCGGTCTCGCGGGTGATGCGGGGGATCCTCTTCGGCGTGCAGCCCGGAGACCCGCTGACCTTCGGCGCCGTCGCCGCGCTGCTGCTGGCGACCGCGCTGCTGGCCAGCTGGCTCCCCGCCCGCCGCGCCGCCCGCGTGGACCCGCTGACCGCGCTGCGGACGGAATGAGGAACGGAAGGGAACAGGGAACAGCCTGCAAACGGCAACGGCGAACCCCCTCCCCCGGCCCCTCCCCGCAAGGGGGAGGGGAGCACGACACGACGCACGCGAGGGTCAGGAAGCCCTCCCCCAGAATTGGGGGAGGGTGGCGAGCCTAAAGCGAGCCGGGTGGGGGCCCCAGCGGACGCCAGCGCCACCCCCGCGTGAGGGATTTCGGCCCGGAGGGGCGAGACCCCGCGGGCAGTTTCGCGGGGGCTCGACTCCGTTACGCAGCGTTGTTTGCTGCGTTACGGAGCCGAAGCCCGACCCCGGCGCAGCCGGGGGCACGCCCGAACCCGCCGTACGAGAATCCGACGACACCCACGAGGCCACCCCATGGACATCCTTCTCCAGGACCTGCGCTTCGCCATCCGCACGCTGGCCAGGAGCCCGGCCTTCACCCTGGCCGCGGCGCTGACGCTGGCGCTGGGGATCGGGGCGAACACCACGCTGTTCAGCGTGGTCAACGCGGTGCTGCTGCGCCCGCCGCCGCACGTGGCCCGGCCGGACAGGCTGGTGTCGCTGTACACCAGCGACTACAGCGGCCCGGCCTTCGGCTCGTCGTCGTACCCGGACTACCTGGACTTCCGCGCGCAGACGGCGGTGTTCGAGGGGGTGGCGGCGTTCATGCCGCGGCCGGTGGGGGTCGCCGTCGGGGAGGAGCTGGTGGGCGCGGGGGCAGAGGTGGTGTCGGAAAACTACTTCGGCGTGCTGGGGGTGCGGCCGCTGCGGGGACGCTTCTTCACGCCGGAGGAGGGAAAGCCGGGCGCGCCGCCGTCGGTGGTGCTGAGCCACGACCTGTGGCGGCGGCTGCTGGGCGGGGACCCGGGGGTGGTGGGGAGGACGGTGCGCGTCAACGCGCAGCCCATGACGGTGGTGGGGGTGGCGCCGGAGGGGTTCGTGGGATCGCTGCGCGGGGCGGCCTTCGACCTGTGGATCCCGGTGGGCGCGGCGCGGGCGGCGGGCTTCGGCGAGGACGACCTGCAGGGGCGCGGCAGCCGCGGCAGCTTCGTGCTGGCCCGGCTGCGCCCCGGGGTGTCGGTGGAGCAGGCGCAGGCGAGGATGGACGTGGTGGCGCGCGGGCTCCACGCGGCGCACCCGGAGGCGTGGACGGACCTGAAGCGGCAGGGGCGGCGCGTCACCCTGCTCCCGGAGCGCGAGTCGCGCATCCTCCCGCAGGTGCGGGGGCCGGCATTGGGATTCCTGGCGCTGCTGGGGGTCACGGCGGGGCTGGTGCTGCTGATCTGCTGCGCCAACGTGGCGGGGCTGATGCTGGCGCGGGCCACCGGGCGGCTGCGGGAGATGGGGATCCGCCTGTCGCTGGGGGCGAGCCGCGGCCGCGTGGTGCGGCAGGTGCTGACGGAGGGCGCGCTGCTGGCGGCGGCGGGGGCGGGGGTGGGGGTGCTGGCGGCGGTGTGGACCACGGACCTGCTGATGAAGGTGCGGATCCCGGCGCCGGTGCGCATCGGGCTGGACCTGAGGCCGGACGCGCGGGTGCTGGCGGCCACCGTGGCGGTGACGGCGGCGGCGGTGCTGCTCTTCGGGCTGGCGCCGGCGCTGCGGGCGAGCCGCCCGGACGTGGTGGGCGCGCTCAAGGGCGAGCCGGAGGGGGGAGAGCGCGGGCGGCGCGTGACGCTGCGCGGCGCGCTGGTGGTGGCCCAGGTGGCGATGTCGCTCCTGCTGATGGTGGGGGCGGCGCTCTTCGTCCGCACCCTGCAGGGCGCGGCGCGCATCGAGACCGGCTTCCGCGCGGAGAACCTGCTCCTGGTGTCGCTGGCCGGGCCTCCGGGGCAGGGGGAGCCGGCGGAGGGGGCGCGGATCGCGCGCGAGCTGCAGGCGCGCGCGGCGTCGATGCCGGAGGTGGTGGAGTTGAGCTGGGCGACGGCGGTGCCGCTGGGGATGGACGGGAGCCGCCGGGGGATGAGTGTGCAGGGCTACCAGCCGGCGGAGGGGGAGGACATGGAGTTCCCCTCCAACGTGGTGGGCCCCCGCTACTTCGAGACCATGGGGATCGCCCTGGTGCGGGGCCGCGGGCTGACGGAGGAGGACCGCCCGGGGGCGCCGGGCGCGGTGGTGGTGAACGAGACGTTCGCGCGGCGCTTCTGGCCGGGGCGGGACCCGCTGGGGATGCGCATCAGCGTGTCGGGGGCGCAGGGGCCGTGGCTGACGGTGGTGGGGGTGGCGCGCGACGGCAAGTACGACTCGCTCGCCGAGGAGCCGCGCCCCTACGTCTACTTCGCCGCGCTGCAGGACCCGTGGGGGACCGTCCTTCACGTGCGCACCTCCGGCAACCCGCTCCGCGTGCTCCCCTCGCTGCGGCGCGAGGTGGCGGCCGTGGCCCCCGGCTGGACGCTGGAGGAGCCGCGGACCATGGAGGAGCAGGTGGCCGCCTCGCTCCTCCCGCAGCGCGCGGCCGGCCGGGTGCTGGCGCTGTTCGGCACGCTGGCGCTGCTGCTCGCCGCCGTGGGCGTGTACGGGGTGCTCGCCGGCTCGGTCGCGCAGCGCCGCCACGAGATCGGCGTGCGCATGGCGCTGGGGGCGCGCGCCGGGGACGTGCTCCGCATGGTGCTGGCGCGGGGGCTGAGGCTGGCGGGGCTGGGCGTGGCCATCGGCCTGCCGGCCGGGTGGGCGCTGGCCCGCCTGCTGGGCGCCTTCCTCCTGGGCACCAGCCCCGCGGACCCCGCCGCCTTCCTGGGCGCCCCGCTGCTGCTCGCCGCCGTGGCGCTGCTGGCCTCGTACTTTCCCGCGCGCGCCGCCACGCGGGTGGACCCCGCGATCACGCTGCGGGCGGAGTAGGAACGGCAGGGGACAGGGGACAGGGGACAGCCTGCAACGGATGACATTCCACGACGGCTCGCCGGAGATCATGGACACGCTTTTTCTCGACGTGCGCTACGCGCTCCGCAGCCTGGGCAGGTCGCGGGGGTTCGCGGCGGCGGCGATCGTCTGCCTGGCGCTGGGGATCGGGGTGAACACGGCGGTCTTCAGCATCGTGGACACGCTGCTGTTCAGGCCGCTCCCCTTCGCGGAGGGGGCAAGGCTGGTGAGGGTGTACGCGCAGCCGCGGGGGGACGGCGAGGAGACCGCGTTCAGCGCGGGGGAGCTGGCGGAGATCCGCGCGCGCGGCCGGACGCTGGCCGGGGTGGCGGGCGTGGGGATGCGGGGCTTCAACCTGGCGGGGGAGGGCGAGCCGGTGCGGCTCCAGGGATCGCCGGTGACCCACGACCTGTTCCCGCTGCTGGAGGTGCGGCCGGCGCTGGGGCGCGGCTTCCTCCCGGAGGAGGACCGGCCCGGGGGTGAGCCGGTGGCCATCCTGAGCGACGAGGTGTGGCGGGGGCAGTTCGGCGGCCGCGCGGACGTGGTGGGGCGGACGGCGATCCTCAACGGCACCCCCACCACCATCGTGGGGGTGATGCCGCGCGGCTTCCGCTTCCCGGAAAAGGCGGAGCTGTGGGTGCCGGCGCGGCCGGACCCGGCGGACCCGTACGACCGGCGCTGGATGCTGCTGGTGGCCCGGCTGCGGCCGGGCGCCACGACCGCCCAGGCGGGCGCGGACCTGGCCCGGGTGGCGCGCGAGATGGCGGCGGAGCGCCCGGACACCCACGCGGGGCGGCGCTTCGGCGCGCGCGCGTACGGCGCCGCGTACCTGCGCGGCGAGCGGGGGACGCTGCTGGGGCTGATGGGGGGAGCGGTGGGGCTCGTGCTGCTCATCGCCTGCGCCAACGTGGCGAACATGCTGCTGGCGCGCGGCACCACCCGGCGGCGGGAGATCGCGGTGCGGGCGGCGCTGGGGGCGGGGCGGGGGCGAATCGTGCGGCAGCTGCTCACCGAGAGCGTGCTGATCGCGCTGGGCGGCGGGGCGCTGGGGGTGCTGGTGGGGGTGTGGTGGCTGGGGTGGCTGGTCTCGCGCTTCGGCGTGGAGCTGCCGTACTGGATGACCTTCGGGCTGGACGGCCGCGTCCTGGCGTACACCGCGGCGCTGTCGCTGGGGACGGGGCTCCTGTTCGGCATCCTCCCGGCGCTGCGCGCCTCGCGGACGGACCTGGCGGGCTCGCTGGCGGACGGCGCCCCGGGCGCGGCCGGGGGACTGCGCCGCAACCGCCTGCGCGGCGCGCTGGTGGCCGGCGAGATCGCGCTGGCGCTGGTGCTGCTGGCGGGCTCGGCGCTCGCCATCCGCTCGTTCCTGGCCGCGGCGGGGACCGACCCGGGGGTGGACGCCGCGCGCATCCTCACCGCCCGGACGTCGCTCACGGGCGAGCGCTACGACGCGGTGGCGGCGCGCGCGGCCTTCTTCCGGGAGCTGGAGGGCCGGCTGCGCGCGCTCCCGGGGGTGCGGGGCGCGGCGCTCGCCACCGCGCTCCCCGCCGGCGACGTGGGCGAGGCGACGACGGTGGCCGCGGAAGGCGCGGCCGCGGACCCGGACGCGGGCGTCGGCGCGCGCTGGATCGCGGTGACGCCCGGCTACTGGGAGGCCGTGGACCGGCCGCTGCTGGCCGGCCGGGACTTCACCGCGCGGGAGGCGGCGGACAGCGCCGCGGCGGTGGCCATCGTCAGCCGCGAGCTGGCGGAGCGGCTGTGGCCGGGGCGCGACCCGCTGGGGCGGCGGATCCGGGTGCAGGTGGAGGGCGGCGCCCCCTGGCTGGAGGTGGTGGGCGTGGCGCCCACGCTGGGCTACGCCCGGCCCGGCGACGACGGCGAGCGGGAGCGGCGGCAGGTGCACCTGCCGTACGCCCGCGCCGGCTGGCGGCTGATGACGCTGGCCGTGCGCTCCGCCGGCGACCCCGCCGCGTTGGCCGCCCCCGTGCGCCGCGAGGTGCGCGCCCTGGACCCCGCCCTCCCGCTGTTCACCGTCCACACCCTGGGCGAGTACCGCGCCTCCACGCTGTGGATGGAGCGCGCCGCCGGCCAGGCCTTCGCGAGCCTGGCCGTGCTCGCGCTGCTCCTCGCCGCGCTGGGCGTGTACGGCGTCATGGCGTACGCCGTGGGCCAGCGCACCCGCGAGATCGGCATCCGCATGGCGCTGGGCGCCCGCGCCCCGGACGTGGTGGGGATGGTGGTTCGCGAGGGCGCGCTCCTGGCCGCCGCGGGGATCGCCGCGGGGCTCCCGTGCGCCCTGGGCGTGTCGCGCCTGATGCGGAGCACGCTGTACGGCGTGGGCCCCGGCGACCCGGTGGCCTTTGTCGCCGTCCCGCTTCTGCTCGCCGCGGTCGCCCTGCTGGCGAGCTGGATCCCCGCCCGCCGCGCCGCCCGCGTCGATCCCATGAGTGCCTTGCGAGCGGACTGATACGGCGTGGGACGACGGCTTGGGCGTGCCCCCGGCGGGTGTCCGCTTGCGGGACGGGGAATCCCACGGGCGCACGGCCCGGCGGGAGCGGAAAATCCCAGGTCGTTGCGGCGCAACGGCCTGGGATTTCGCGCAGGGGGCACGCGCCTCGCTTTTGGAAGCACCGCGCGGACGCCAGCGCGATGCCCGCGTGAGGGATGCGAGCGCGAAGCGGCGAGACCCGCCGGCAGTTTGGCGGGGCTCGCCTCCGTTAGGCAGCGTTGTTTGCTGCCTTACGGAGCCGCAGCCCGACCCCGCGCCAGCGGGGGCACGCCCAACCCCGCCGTAGCCGTAGCCGTATCCGTTCGAAACCACGAGGCGACACGATGGAAACCCTGCTCCAGGACCTGCGCTTCGCCTTCCGCTCGCTGCTGCGGAGCCCCGGCTTCACGGCGGCCGTGATCCTGACCCTGGCGCTGGGGATCGGGGCGACCACGGCGATCTTCGGCATCCTCGACGCGGTGCTCTTCCGTCCCCTGCCCTACGCCGACGCGGACCGGCTGGCGATGGTGTGGGAGCACGACCGGTTCAGCGGCACGGAGCGGGAGCCCGCCTCGGTCCCGGACTACTACGACTTCCGCGAGCGGAGCCGGGCCTTCGCGGAGCTGGCGGCGTTCCAGGAGCGGCAGGCGAGCCTGGCCGGGAGCGACGGCGAGGCCCGGCAGCTGAGCCTGGGCGCGGCCGGGCACCAGCTCTTCCCGCTGCTGGGCGTGCGGCCGCTGCTGGGCCGCGTCTTCGGGGCGGCGGAGGACCGGGAGGGCGCGGCGCCGGTGGTGGTGCTGGGCGAGGGGCTGTGGCGGGACCAGTTCGGGGGGTCGGCGGAGGTGCTGGGGAGCACGGTGCGCCTGGACGGGATCCCGCACACGGTGGTGGGCGTGGTCCCCGCCACGCTGGACGTGCCACGCGAGGACACCGACGCGTGGGTGCCGCTGGCGCTGGGGCCGGCGAGCTCGCCGCGCAGCCTGCACAACGTGACGGTGGTGGGGCGGATGAAGCCCGGCGTCACGGCGCGGGCCGCGCAGCGCGAGATGACGGCGCTCGCCGCCCGGCTGGAGGCGGAGAACCCGGGCGAGAACCACGGCCGCGGCGTCACCGTGGAGCCGCTGCACGAGGCGCTGTTCGGCACGGTGCGGACGCCGCTGCTGCTCCTGCTGGGCGCGTCCGCCCTGGTGCTCCTGGTGGCCTGCGTCAACGTGGCGAACCTGCTGCTGGTGCGGGGCGCCGGGCGCACGCGCGAGGTGGCGATCCGCGCCGCGCTGGGCGCCACGCGGCGGCGGCTGGCGCGGCAGCTCCTGGTGGAGTCGCTGCTGCTCGCCCTGCTGGGCGGCGCGGCGGGGGTGGCGATCGCCGCGTGGGGCACGGAGCTGCTGGTGGGGCTCGCCCCGGCGGGGGTCCCCCGGCTGGAGGGGGTGGGGATGGACGGCCGGGCGCTGGCGGTGGGGCTGCTGGTCGCCCTGGCGACCGGCTGCCTGTTCGGTCTGGTGCCGGTGCTCCAGGCGCGCCGGGTGGACCCGCAGGCGGGGCTCCGCGCGGACGGGGGCCGCGGCGCCTCCGCGGCGCCCGGGGCGGCGCGGGCGCGGCGCGGGCTGGTTGCGGTGGAGGTGGCGCTCTCGGTGGTGCTGGTGGTGGGGGCGGGGCTGCTGGTGCACAGCCTGTGGCGGCTGCAGCGGGTGGACCCCGGCTTCCGCACGGAAAACGTCCTGCGGGCGAGCTTCGTCCTCCCGGCCTCGCGCTACCCGCAGAGCTACGACGTGTACCCCCGCTGGAGCGAGGTGACCGCCTTCCAGCGCGAGCTGCTGGAGCGGGCGCGCGCCCTGCCGGGGGTGCGCTCCGCGGCGCTGGCCAGCCATCACCCGCTGGCGCCGGGCTTCACCAACAGCTTCGTGATCGAGGGGCGCGAGGACGAGGCCGCGGACCAGGCGGAGATCCCCCTGCGCGCGGTGAGCCCGGAGTACTTCGCCACGGTGGGCGTGCCGCTGCTGCGCGGCCGGCTCCTGTCCCCCCGCGACGACGCCGACGCCCCGGCGGTGCTCCTGGTCAACGAGGCGGCGGCGCGCCGCTTCTTCCCCGGCGCGGACCCGGTGGGAAAGCGCATCGCCTTCTGGGGGACGTCACGCGAGATCGTGGGCGTGGTGGGGAACGAGCGCTTCCACGGGGTGGCGGCGGATGCCCCGCCGGCCGCGTACCCGCCGCTCGCGCAGACGCCCATGGGCACCGCGACGCTGCTGCTGCGCGCGGCGGGAGATCCCGCGGCGCTCGTCCCCGCCCTGCGCGCCGCGGTGCGCGGTCTGGACCCGGAGGTGGCGCTGTACGAGATGGAAACGCTGGACCGCACGCTGTCGCGCTCCATCTCCCAGCCGCGCTTCACCACGGCGCTGCTGGGGACCTTTGCCGCGCTGGCCCTGCTGCTGGCGGTGATCGGGGTGTACGGCGTGCTCAGCTACGCGGTGGCCCAGCGGACCCGGGAGATCGGGATCCGCGTGGCGCTGGGCGCCCGCCGCGGCGAGATCGTGCGCCTGGTGGTCGGGCAGGGGATGGCGCCGGTGCTCGCCGGGCTCGCGCTGGGCCTCGCCGCCGCCTTCGCCGGCGCCCGCGTGCTGTCGGGGATCCTGTTCGAGGTGGCCCCCACCGATCCGCTCGCCTTCACCGCCGTGGTCCCGGTGCTCGGCGCCGCCTCGCTGCTCGCCGCCTGGCTCCCCGCCCGCCGCGCCGCGAGCGTGGACCCGATGACCGCGCTGCGGACGGACTGAGGGAACGGCAGGGAACAGGGAACAGGGAACAGGGAACAGGGAACAGGGAACAGGGAACAGGGAACAGGGAACAGGGAACAGGGAACAGGGAACAGGGACCAGGGAACAGGGAACAGGGAACAGGGAACAGGGAACAGGGAACAGGGAACAGCCTGCCACGGCGACGGTGACCCCCTCCCCCGGCCCCTCCCCGCAAGGGGGAGGGGAGCACGACACGACGCACCCCAGGGTCAGGAAGCCCTCCCCCAGAATTGGGGGAGGGTGGCGGCTCTCAGGCCGCCGGGTGG
>JBEVLE010000258.1:0-11719 GCA_040509335.1 Longimicrobiaceae bacterium
GCGGAAGCCGCGCCGCCGCTGGAGGGGATCGACCCGCTGTGGGCGACGGCGAGCCGCAGGGTGCAGGGGTGGCGCAGCATCTCCATGCAGCTCCCCGGGGAGGCGGACGCGCCCGTGGCCTTCAACATCGACCGGGGGAGCGGGGGGCAGCCGCAGAAGCGCGCCACCCTGACGCTGGACCGCGCCACGGGCGAAGTGGTGAAGTGGGAGCCGTTCTCCGCCGGGACGCCGGGCCGCAGGCTGCGCAGCGTCCTCCGCTTCGCGCACACCGGCGAGGTCCTGGGCCTCCCCGGCCAGACGCTCGCGGGGCTGGTGTCGCTGGGTGCCGCGGTGCTGGTGGTGACGGGGATTTCCCTTTCGCTACGGCGCCTGGCGGCATGGCGCGGCCGCCGCCGGCGATCCCCCGGCCGCGCGCGCGCCGCGCGCCCCGAGCGCGTCGCCGACCCCGTCTGACGCGGGGGCGGGAGCAGGCGCTTCGCCTTCGCACAGCAGCCCTCCGACGGCACGACGCCGTCGGAGGGCTGCCTGGTTTCCCGGACGTCGAGCTCCGGGACGGCTCACGTGCGTGCTTCGGGCCGCCTTCCGCTCCTCACGGATAGGCACAGACGTGGTCGATCCACACCGGCTGGCCGCCCACCACCACGCGCTGCACGGGTCCGGTCAGCTTCATGGTCCCCGTCAGGCCGCCGGGGGCCGGCGCCACCGACGTCCCCACCACGATCCCCGCCATGACCGCCGGGGGCGCGTGGATCTGTCCGATGAAGAGGGGGCTGCCGTTCACCGCCAGGTTCTCCACCGGGGACGGGGTGCCCTGGTCCAGCCACTCGAAGGTCACCGTCTTGGGGACGAACGGGAGGCCCGTGAAGTCGAACTGCCAGTTGATGCTGCGGGCGCGCCCCGTCGGCCCGGCGCCGAACGGCACCGGCGGCAGGACGACCCGGGCCTCGACGAAGAGCGCCCCGGGCTGGTAAGGCACCACCGCCGCGGTGATCCCGTTCTCCACCCACTGCGGCACGCCCACCGGGGTCCCGAACCCGGCGCCGTACGCGGTTCCCAGCGGCGGCACGTTGAAGTCCAGGCACGCGGGCGCGGGCGCGAGCGCGGCCGCGAGCCGCGGGGCCTCGTCGGCGGGGGTGAGCGGGGTCGCGTCCGGCGAGCACGCCGCGGCGGCGAGGACGAGGGCCAGGCCCAGGCTGAAGGTGTGGCGCATGTGCCGTTCTCCTTGGGGAGGGGTGGGTGGAAGCACCGCATGGAAGCAGATAAAATTGACAGCAACGATCGTACCTTTTCAGACTGGTTATAGTAAGTCATTGATATACATGCGGTTGCGCTCCAGCGAGCAGGTTTCGCAGGTCTCTCGTTTCGTGGATGCTTTGTCCCAGTCGGGGCGCGCGAGTCCCACAAACGTCTGCGCGAGCCCGGGGCCCTCACCCGGCGGCCTTGGAGCCGCCACCCTCTCCCTTCATCCGGTTCACGCGAAGCGTGAAGCGCCATTCCGGGAGAGGGGGCAACGGCGGGGATCTTGAGCACGGGCAGGCAGTTGCGTGAGGGATTTCGGCCCGGAGGGGCGAGACCCGGCGGCAGTTTGCCGGGGCTCGACTCCGTTGCAGACAGTTGTTTCGTCTGCTACGGAGCCGAAGCCCGACCCCGGCGCCAGCCGGGGGCACGCCCAAACCGGCGGTACGAAGCCAACACCGCACCGCTCGTCGTCCGTGCACGAAGGCGATATGTTGACGCGGTCCCACTACCCTTCCCCGCCGCCCCCGAACCCGCATGCCCCGTCATCGCGCCGCGCTCCTCCCGCTCCTCGCCCTCGCCATGCAGGCCGGTCCGCTGGCCGCGCAGCACCACGCCGGCACCACCGCGGCCGCGGACGGCGCGCCGGTGCAGCTGTACGGGGCGGCGCTCGGCGCGTTCTCGTGGCCGGCCGGCACCGCTTCGCGCGAGGCGCAGGCGTTCTTCGACCAGGGGGTGAAGCTGATGTACGCCTTCGCGCTCCCGGATGCGCGGCGCTCGTTCGCGGAGGCGCGCCGGCGCGACCCGGAGTGCGCCCTGTGCTGGTGGGGCGAAGCGTGGTCCATGGGCCCGTACCTCAACGGCGCGATGGCCGACGCCGACGCCCCGCAGGCCACCGCAGCGGCCCGGCGCGCGCGCGAGCTGGCCGCCGCGCGGGGCACGCCGCTGGAGCGGGCGCTCGCCGGCGCCATGGCCGCGCGCTACCGCGAGTCGCACGGCGCCGGCGGCCGCAAGGGGCTGGACAGCGCCTACGCCCGGGCGATGGAGGGCGTGTACGCGCGCTTCCCGGACAGCCCGGAGGTGGCCGCCCTGTACGCGGACGCGCTGATGCTGCTGGAGCCGCGCCGCGGCAACTGGAGCGTGGAGAAGCCGTCCGTGGCGCGCATCCACGCGGTGCTGGAGAGCGCCCTCGCCGCGGACGTGGCCCACCCCGGCGTGTGCCACACCTTCATCCACGCCACGGAAAGCACGCCCCGCGCGGGCCGCGCCCAGCGCTGCGCCGACCTGCTGGTGACCGCCATGCCCGGCGCGAGCCACCTGAACCACATGCCCTCGCACACCTACAACCGCGTGGGCCGCTGGGCGGACGCGGTGCGCTCCAACGAGCTGGCGTGGGCGTCGGACCGGGAGGCGGAGGAGGGGCGGGCGGTGTCGGTGTACCCGGGCCACAACCTGCACATGCTGCTTTTCGCCGCGTCCGTGGACGGGCAGGAGGCGAAGGCGATGCAGGCGGCGGACGCCTACGCCGCGCTCACCCCGGCCGGCGACGGCGCCGGGCTCCAGGCGCTCGCGCGGCTCCGCTTCGGGCGCTTCGCCGACGTGCTTGCGCTCGCCGCGCCCCCGGCGCACCCCGTGCACCGCGGCCTGTGGTCGTTCGCGCGAGGGTACGCGCGGCTCCGCGGCGGGCAGCGCGACAGCGCGGCGGCGTACCTGGCGCGGGTGGACTCGCTCGCCGCGCACACGCCCGAGACGGTCACCTGGCGCGGCCACGCCCCGGCGCGCCTGCTGGGGGTGGTCGGCGGGATCCTGCGCGCCGAGCTGCTGCGGGCCGAGGGGCGCACGGACGCGGCGCTCGCGGCGCTGGAGCGGGCGGTGGAGCTGGAGGACGGGCTCACGTACGACGAGCCGGAGCCGCTCCCCTTCGCCGCGCGCGACTGGCTGGGGGCGGCGCTGCTGGAGGCGGGGAGGCCGGCAGACGCGGAGCGGGTCTACCGCGCGGCGCTGGGCGACCGGCCGCACAACGGCTGGAGCCTGGCCGGCCTGGAGCTCGCCCTGCGCGCCCAGGGGCGGACCGCCGACGCCGACGCTGCCGGAGCGGCCTTCCGGGAGGCGTGGGCGCGCTCCGGGACGCGCCTGGCGGGCTCGCGCTTCTGAACCTGCGGGCGGGAGTCCGGGTACCCACACGCTGCCCGGACCGTATGGACGAGCCGCCGACCCGACCGAACGGGAGGGCTGGAAACCAGGCTATTGCTGCGGCATGTGGCGGAGCACTGGCGGCGCATTCAGCGGATTGGCGGGGAGCCGGGGCTAGGGCACGAGCGTGCGCCGGCACCGGCGTGGTCGGGGCCGGCCTAGTGCGGAAACGCCGCGCGATCAGTCGGAAGGTAGCTTCCGTTCGCAGCGGCGATCCACCGTGACAGAGCGGCTACGGCAGTGGCGGTGGACATCAGACCCGCAACGTCAGCGTGGGGAATCGACTCGGTGGAGCCATCACTCCTGGGCGGCACGAGGAGAAGCGCCGAAGGTGGCCACCCGCGCTCACCGTCGGCCAGGTCCAACAGCGCATCCACCGCGGTCATCGTGTGTTCGCCCAACGGCTCCATCCCGATCGCCAGCGCTACGAGGAGCCGGTGCGCCAGAGCCATCGCACTGCACTCCGAACCCACGTCGGGCAGCCATTCACGAACGTCGAGCGCGGGTCCTTGCGGGATGGTGCCGCTCCGGGCCAGAAATTCAACGGACCACGCGGTCGCGTATGCATCCGAGTTCCACCAGAACGACGACCATACCCCCCCGGATCTTCGCGCATCGAGAACCGCCTGACGCACGCGGAAGACCTGCGCGGGAGAGGCCACCGTCACGAGCAGAGCCAATCCCACGACTGGTGTCACGTCCGGGTGAGCGTCGCCCCAGCTCCCGGCGCCAGCGTCGAGAAACGTGTGTGCGGCTCCACCCGTGTCCAGATAAGCCTCCAGATCCCCGTTCGCGCGAGCATATCGCACGGCACCGGCGGCGGCGAGGAACCGCAAGCACCAGGAAGTACTGTCGGCATCAGGCGTCTGCCGGCGGTTGTAGCCCCAGCCGCCCGAGCGATGAGCCGAGATGATCGCCCGGACTGCTTGCCCCAGCGACAGTGCGACCCCGCGGTGCCGCGCGGCATGGGTCAGGCACCATCCTATCCATGCGGTCGTCCAATCTTCGGAGGTGCCAGGGGGCAGGTCGTAGTCGCGCCAGAATCCATCGGGCGATTGCATGTCCACCAGAAAAGCGACGCCTTTCCGGACGGATTCCGAGGCGTAACGACTTGCGATCATGGTCCTCGAGACCGGTCAGTGTGCCGAGTATCTACCAATCCCGGGGATCCGCGCTGAAGTCGAAGGGATTGCCACAGATCCCGCAAGGATAAGGAGTTTTGCGATACTCTTCTCCCCAAAACGGGTTTCTCTCCGTCCAGCAGGTGTACACGTCCGTACACCAGAGAGTGAAGAATATGCAGGATGTATCCGTGTGCGAAGGCCGGCACGTTCCCGTCGGCGGAGCTTCCCAGAGGCCCGCGAGGCGTACCGCCGGCGCACGCAGTTCCGATTCGCGAGTCGGGGACGATGCGAGTACGGCCGTGAAACCGGGTAGCATATCGAACTCCTAGTAGTGAGGAAGGCGCAAGGTCGGCAGTGGGCTCCGTTCGGAAACGATCCGGAATGAGCCCGCCGGGGGAAGACGAAAAGGCTCGTAGGAATAGTACGCCCTCCAGCCTGCAAATCCGCTCGAGCCGTACTTGATTCCCATGTAGCTGAGCCATCGCGCTCTCAGCAGCCCGGCCATGTGCGCGACCCGGGCCAACGGAAGTGCCGGGACTCCCTTGCGGACGAGGAGGGCTCGAGCCTGCTGCAAGACGACGTTGGCCGGATCGAACTTCAGTGATCCGGGAATCCCTTCCCCACCATCGTCCAGCCCGATCACCCCTACCGGGCCGGGTGAATAAAGACTCGCCACGTCTTGAATGATCTCTTCGGCCACCTCTTCGCCGAAACCGCAGAGCCGCACGAGGTCGTGGCACGTAGCCGCCTGCAGACCCGCCCTGTCCGCGCCGAGCTTGAAGTAGACGGATGTTCTAAGCATCCCCGCGGGGTTCACGCGAAATGCGATCCCTCGAGGCCCCGCCGCTCCCAGGACTCGTGCCACGGCCTCGGTAGACGGTCCGGACCACCCCATTGGCCGCGCTTGAGCAACCGCGTCACGGAAAGCGTTGGCATCGGGCTCGTGAGGGAACCGGCAGTAGACGGTGACAGCCTGAGGCTCGTCTCCCTGCCAGTCGGTTCGCAGGAGATATGCGTCCGGCCGAACGTGTGCCGCAAACTTTCGTACCGCCCACTCCCATTTGGAGGCGAAGGGAAGCGAAGCCGCAAACTCCCTGAGCTGCGCTGGGAACCCGCTCCCGCCGGCAACCATCGTCGCGTGACGGGTCGGGTCGTCGTCGAAGCTGTACTCCAGATTCGAGCACAGCTGGGTGCGAAAGACCCGCGCAAAAAGGACGCTGGGCTCCAAGATCATCGAGTGGATCCTCTATCGAACCGGCACGCTCATAGCGGAATTCCAGGAAAGTTTCCTTCGACATACGGCAACAGACCGAGGGGGCTCGTCCTGCCATCCATGTCGTCGGCGAGGAATGGCCATTCTTCGGTCACGTCCACCCGGCAGAACAGCCGCTCGGGCACACCCGTGGCAAGGTCGAGAAAGGTGAGGATGACGTTGATCAAGCGCCGGGAGGCGAGGCCCTGTACGTGCCTCGTCTCCACGCGGTCGAGTACCTGCTTGCCCACCCGTTCCGCAGCCGAAAGGAAGATCCCGGGGTGCTGCATGAGCAGATAGTTCAGGGCGCGGTGCTCGTCGGTCGCGCCGAGGTTCTCCAGCGAAGTCGAGATCCGGTCGAACAGGTCACGCGACGTGGTCGCGAACGTCTCGGCCTTCACCTTCCTTGCCGTGAGGGCCGGACTCAGCCTGGCATGGAGCGCGGATCTCCACTCGTCCTGATCGAAGGAGTAGATCTGGTCGCACGCCACGATGGGCGCGAGCAGCCCGCCACACATGTCGGGGCGGCATACCGGGCCCAGCCGTCCGATGACGAGGCACCACCCCTCCCCGCGTTCCGAGCGCACCAGCCCGTCCAGCATGTGGTCGCGCACCTGCGAGCCGGTGGGAACGAGGACATACGCGGGGAGAGCTCCGACGTGCAGCACGTAACAGACGCGCTGCGCCAGGTGCGGATTCGCCGCGAGGACGAGGCGGACGCGTTCTCGCCGCGAGATGGCGTCTTCCTTCGAGCCAATGGCCTCCAACTCTCTCTGACGAAACTCGCGCTCGATCCCCATGCTTGGAAACCTCACGTCGAGCTTGCCCAGCACATATACCCACGACTCCGGTGGCGCCGCCCCCGAGGCAGCCCCAGCACACGAGGAGCAGGGAGCGCCTTCGTGGTGGCCGGCACCTCTCGGTCCAGGTGCATCCTGCTTGGTGTCGTCTTTCGTCATTGTATTCCCTGGGGCTACGAAAGAAGGTGAAAGACTCGGTCTGCATCGACCCGCTTGGGGACGATCGAGCTGCCCACCCTGGCCGGGCTCAGCAGGGCGGCCCAGATCTCGTCAGTCGGGTGTCGGGGCAGCACCGCATGCAACAGTGCAATGGAAGCGGTAACGAATGATGCGGCGAAGCTGCTCCCCGACCGGAGTCGGGAACCGGAAGGCAGCCTGGCCCCTGGAATGTCCACCCCTGGGGCGGTCAACCCTCGGAGGCCTATGCTCGGCGCCAGCGTAGCGGACGGGTGAGGCACCCCGCGCCGATCGGCTCCGACCACCGGTACGACTCCGGCGCACCGAACGAGCGGTCCCGGCGCCAGCGTCCCGTCGTTTCCCGCAGCCATGACGGTCCGGACACCCGCGGCGGCCGCGGCTTCGATCGCCTGCGCCGCCGGTGCCCACTCCCCGGGAGCCGCACGAGAGAATTCCAGGCCGATTTGGATCACCCTGGCCCCGTATGCCACACTCCGAGAAACAGCGGCAGCGATTCGGGATGCCGCCTCGCACACCGGAAAACCAACACTCAGCAGATGGGCGTCGGCGACGGGAACGGAGAGCAGGGCGCAAGCAGGGCAGAGACCCAGGGCCGAGTTCCCACGACCCACGAGCATGGAGGCCGCAAACGTCGCGTGGGAGGCACCCGCTTCCGATCGCGCGTGACGGCCATCCTCCGACGCGGTGGTCAGCAGGGCTCCCGAAAAGCACTCGTGCCGGGCGTCAACCCTGCCGTCCAGCAGCGCGATCAGGAAGTCGGGGCTCCCCTCGGTCGTCCGGCGGAGCGTGGCCAGCCCGGCGCGGCGTGCCCACGCCATCGTCGCATTCTGCTCGAAAACCCGTGACGCGGACCGGTTCATCAACTCCCCTGCCGGCGCATAGGCGTCTCCCGAGCTTGAAGAAGGAGAAAAACACCGGGACCACTACGGTGAAAACCCGTTCCGGAGGCGTCATCCCCCGGTTTCCGATGGGGGTACGGCCTGCTTTTGCTGCAGCCGTACCGCCTTGATGCCGAGCCGTCGAGCTCCGGGCATCGGGGTTTGCACCTCGCATGCGCCGTATTTTATACGGTGAGAGGACGCAGCAATGATGTCAAGCAAACATTTTACGGGTCATGCCGCACATTTCACGGGAACCCCGCCGGCGAGGGGATCGGCTACCTGTGGGCACAGGGTGACGCAACGGAGGGGACCATCAAATCCCTACCCGGCTTAACTCCCCGACGATCTACGCCCCCCGGCGGGTATCCGGACCCGTTGTGTGATCGCCCCCAAGCCACCCATTATGCTCCGCTCCCCTACGCACGGTTTCATCGTGCGTTACGGAGCCGAAGCCCGACCCCGGCGCCAGCCGGGGGCACGCCCGAACCTTCCGTAAGTCCTTCATAGCCGTCCAACCCCGACCCTATCACACATGAGCAACGACGACGCGGACGTGATCATCGTGGGTGCGGGGCTGGCCGGGCTGGTGGCGGCCGCGGAATTGGCGGAGGCCGGGCGCAGGGTCGTCGTCGTGGACCAGGAGCCCGAGGCGTCGCTGGGCGGGCAGGCGTTCTGGTCGTTCGGCGGGCTCTTTCTGGTGGACTCGCCGGAGCAGCGGCGGATGAAGATCCGCGACTCGCGCGAGCTTGCGCTCTCGGACTGGCTGGGGAGCGCGGGCTTCGACCGGCCGGAGGACGCGTGGCCGCGCCGCTGGGCCGAGGCGTACGTGGACTTCGCCGCGGGGGAGAAGCGCGCCTGGCTGTACGAGCGCGGCGTCCGCTTCTTTCCCGTGGTGGGGTGGGCGGAGCGCGGCGGCGGCCTGGCGACCGGGCACGGCAACTCGGTGCCGCGCTTCCACGTCACCTGGGGCACGGGGCCAGGCGTGGTGGAGCCGTTCATCGCCCGCGTGCGCGAGGCGGAGCGCCGCGGCCTGGTGTCGCTGCGCTTCCGGCACCGGGTGAGCGAGCTGACCACCACGGCCGGCGTGGTGGACGGCGTCCGCGGCGAGGTCCTGGAGCCCAGCGACGCCCCGCGCGGCGCGCCCAGCTCCCGCGCGGTCGCCGGCGAGTTCGCGCTGCGGGCGCAGGCGGTGATCGTCACCTCGGGAGGGATCGGCGCGAACCACGAGCTGGTGCGCCGCAACTGGCCGCCGCGCATGGGCCCGCCGCCGCGGCGCATGCTCTCGGGGGTGCCGGACCACGTGGACGGGCGGATGCTGGGGGTGGCGCAGGCGGCGGGCGGGACCGTCATCAACCCGGACCGCATGTGGCACTACACGGAGGGGATCCACAACTGGGCGCCGGTGTGGACGGGCCACGGCATCCGCATCCTCCCCGGGCCGTCGTCGCTGTGGCTGGACGCGCTGGGCCGGCGCCTGCCGGCGCCGCTCTTCCCGGGCTTCGACACGCTGGGGACGCTGGAGCACATCGTGGGCACCGGGCACGACCACACCTGGTTCGTGCTCACGCAGCGCATCATCGAAAAGGAGTTCGCGCTCTCGGGCTCGGAGCAGAACCCGGACCTCACGGGCCGCAGCATCCGCCAGGTGCTGGGGCGCGTCCTCCCCGGCGCGCCGCCGCCGGTGGAGGCGTTCAAGCAGAAGGGGGCCGACTTCGTGGTGGCGCGGGAGCTGGGCGAGCTGGTGCGCGGGATGAACGCGCTCACGGACGAGCCGCTGCTGGACCCGGCCGCGGTGGAGCGCGAGGTGCGCGCCCGCGACGCGCAGCTCACGAACCCATTCGGCAAGGACGCGCAGGTCGCCGCCATCCGCGGGGCGCGCGCCTACCTGGGCGACCGCCTGATCCGCGTGGCCCGGCCGCACCGGCTGCTGGACCCCGCGGCGGGGCCGCTGATCGCGGTGCGCCTCAACCTCCTCACCCGCAAGACGCTGGGCGGCCTGCACACGGACCTTGCCGGCCGCGTCCTCCGCGCCGACGGCGAGCCGCTCCCCGGGCTGTACGCCGCGGGCGAGGTGGCCGGCTTCGGGGGCGGGGGGATGCACGGCTACCGGGCGCTGGAGGGCACCTTCCTGGGCGGCTGCATCTTTTCCGGCCGCGCAGCGGGCCGGGCGGCCGCGGCGGCGGTCGCGTAGCCGCCGCGCGGGAACATCCGCGCCGCCCGCGGGTTGCTTTCCGCGGCCCGCGGGCCGAGCTTCACCGTCGTCGGCCGCGGGCGCGCCCCGCGGCTCCCGTGGCATCCACCCCGGTCTCGCCCATGCGAAAGATCCTCCTGACGGCTCTTCTCCTCGCGGGCTCCGCGGCCGCCGCCGCGGCGCAGGACGCCCCGCGCTTCACCCGCGCCGACACGCTGCGCGGCTCCATCTCGCCGCAGCGCGCGTGGTGGGACGTGACCTTCTACGACCTGCACGTGCGCGTGTCGCCCGCGGACAGCAGCATCGCCGGCCGCAACGGCATCACCTACCGGGTCCTGCAGCCGTCCCGGGAGATGCAGGTGGACCTCCAGGAGCCCATGCAGGTGGACAGCATGGTGCAGGACGGCCGCCGCCTGGCGTACCGCCGCGAGGGCAACGCCTTCTTCGTCACCCTGGCCTCGGCGCAGCGCGCGGGCGAGTCCAGGACGCTGACCGTGCACTTCCACGGCAAGCCGATCGCGGCCAGGAACGCACCCTGGGACGGCGGCGTGGTGTGGGCAAAGGACACCGTCGGCAACCGCTGGGTGGCGACCGCGGTGCAGGGGCTGGGCGCGAGCGCCTGGTGGCCCGTCAAGGACCACCAGACGGAGGAGCCGGACAGCCAGCGCATCGCCGTCACCGTGCCGGACCCCATGGTGGACGTGTCCAACGGGCGGCTGCGGAGCACGACGCGCAACGGGGATGGCACCACCACCTACGAGTGGTTCGTGACGAGCCCAATCAACAACTACGACGTGGCGGTGAACGCGGGGACGTACGCGCACTTCAACGACACGTACGCGGGCGAGCGCGGCACGCTGACGATGGACTTCTGGCCGCTGGCCGCCAACCTGGAGCGGGCGCGCGCGCAGTTCCGCCAGGCGAAGCCCATGCTGCAGTGCTTCGAGCGCTGGTTCGGGCCGTTCCCCTGGTACGAGGACGGCTACAAGCTGGTGGAGACGCCGCACCTGGGGATGGAGCACCAGAGCGCGGTGGCGTACGGCAACAAGTACCAGAACGGCTACCTGGGGCGCGACCGCTCGGGGACGGGGCACGGGATGGAGTGGGACTTCATCATCATCCACGAGTCCGCCCACGAGTGGTGGGGCAACCACGTGACCACCAAGGACGTGGCGGACATGTGGGTGCACGAGAGCTTCGCCAACTACTCGGAGGCGCTGTACACGGAGTGCACGCAGGGCCGGGAGGCGGGGTTCGCGTACTCCCGGGGCGGCCGCCAGAACGTGCAGAACCAAGCGCCCATCCAGGGGGTCTACGGGGTGCAGAGCGAGGGCTCGGGGGACATGTACGACAAGGGCGGGCTGATGCTGCACACCATCCGCCAGGTCATCGGCGACGACGAGAAGTGGCGCCGCATCCTGCGGGGGCTGCAATCGACTTACGGGCGGAAGACGGTGACGGGGCGCGAGGTGCAGCAGTACATCAGCCGCGAGTCGGGGGTGAACCTGGACCGCGTCTTCCGGCAGTACCTGACCACCACCATGGTCCCGGTGCTGGAGTACCGCGTCCAGGGCTCCACGCTGTCGTACCGCTGGGCCAACGTGGTCCCCGGCTTCGACATGCCGGTGAAGGTGACGCTCTCGGGCGACTCGCTCTCCGTGATCCGCCCCACCACGGCGTGGAAGACGGCGCGGCTCAGCCTGGCGGGCGCGGCGTCGTTCCGGGTGGATCCCAACTTCTACGTGGACGCCAAGAACGTGGGGGCGGCGAGGTAGGAGCGGACCGGCAGGTCGTCGGTGGCGAGGTCGGGAAGTGGAAGGGTCCCCGCCGGGCGCGCGCCCGGC
>JBEVLE010000259.1:0-4705 GCA_040509335.1 Longimicrobiaceae bacterium
TTGGTTCACGCGCGGTTGAGACGCCGGGGGCGAGTCGTTAACTTTGCGGCTTGCGCCGCGCCGGCGGCCCGGCCGCGAGGGCCGGATGTCGGCGGTGCGGGCGTGGGTCGGTAGCTCAGCTGGTAGAGCACCGGACTTTTAATCCGATGGTCGTGGGTTCGAGCCCCACCCGACCCATAATCCCCAAGGCTCTGCGAAAGCGGGTCTTGGGGATTTTCTCTTTCGGCGCCTTCCGCCGCCGGCCGTCCGCATGATCGCGCGCTTTCCCAGACACTCGTGGCGCGCGAGATGGAACGCGGTTATCGTGGGAAGTCGGCCCCATCGGCCTGCCTTCCCGTGCGCGGCTTCCATCCAACGATCACGGTCCCATGCGATCTTCCCGGCGAACGCTCCTGCTCGTCTCCCTCCTGGCGTGCGCGCCGGCCGGCGCGGCGGCCGCGCAGTCGGCGCCCGCCGGCCCGCCGCCGCGGGCCGAGATCCTGTGGGACCGCTGGGGCGTCCCGCACGTGTACGGGGCCGACGAGGAGGCGATCTCGCGCGCCTTCGGGTGGGCGCAGGCCCGGAGCCACGGCGACCTTCTCCTGCGCATGTACGGGCAGGCCCGGGGGCGCGGCGCCGAGTACTGGGGGGAGCGCTTCCTTGAGTCCGACCGCTCCGCGCGCAGGATGGGGATCCCCGGCCGGGCGCGGGAGTGGTACCGCGCGCAGACCCCGGAGGGGCGCCGCCGGCTGGACGCCTTCGCCGCGGGGATCAACGCCTACGCCGCGGCGCACGCCGACCACATCACCGACCGCTACGAGGCCGTCCTTCCCGTCACGGGCGAGGACGTCCTCGCCCACATGCAGCGGGTCGTCCACTTCACCTTCCTGGGCGACCCGCTCGCGGTCGCGGCGGGGATCCTGGGCGCACAGGCGGGCTCCAACGCGTGGGCGGTGGCCCCGTCGCGCGCCGCCGGCGGAAACGCCCTCCTCCTCGCCAACCCGCACCTCCCCTGGGGGGACGTCTTCACCTGGTACGAGGCGCAGCTCGCGGGGCCCGGCGTGGACGTGTACGGCGCGGCGCTGGTGGGCTTCCCCTTCATCGGCATCGGCTTCAACGACCGCCTGGGGTGGACGCACACGGTGAACACCCTGGACGGGGCGGACGTGTACGGCCTGACCCTGGCCGAGGGCGGGTACCGCTGGGACGGGGGGGTGCGCCCGTTCGAGACGCGCCGCGAGGTGATCCGGGTGCGCCGCGACGACGGGAGCCTGCGCGACGACACGCTGGTCGTGCGCTCATCGGTGCACGGCCCCGTGCTGGGGGAGCGCGGCGGAGTCGCCCTCGCCTACCGGGTGGTGGGGCTGGACCAGCCGTTCCTGGCGGACCAGTACTGGCAGATGGCGCGCGCCCGCAGCCTCGCGGAGTTCGAGAACGCGCTGCGGCGCCTCCAGATGCCGATGTTCACCGTCATGTACGCCGACCGGGACGGGCACATCCTGCACCTGTTCAACGGGCGGGTCCCCGTGCGCTCCCGCGGCGACTGGGAATTCTGGCGGGGGATCGTGCGGGGGGACACCTCGGCGACGCTGTGGACCCGCACCCACGCCTACGGCGACCTCCCGCGGGTGCTCGATCCCCCCAGCGGGTGGCTGCAGAACGCCAACGATCCGCCCTGGACCACCACCTTCCCGTCGCCGCTCCGCCCGGAGTCCTTCCCGGCGTACATGGCGCCGGTGGGAATGGGGTTCCGGCCGCAGCGCTCGGCGCGGCTGGTCATGGCCGACTCCAGCATCTCGCTGGACGAGATGGTCGCCTACAAGCACTCCACCCGCATGGAGCTGGCCGACCGGGTGCTGGACGACCTGCTGGCCGCCGTGCGGGAGCGCGGCACCCCGCCGACCCGGGAAGCGGCCGCGGTCCTGGAGCGCTGGAGCCACGACGCGGACGCGGAAAGCCGGGGCGCCGTGCTGTTCCTGGCCTGGGTGCGCGTGATGATGGAGCAGGGCGGCGGCGTGTCCTTCGCCACCGGGTGGAGCCCCTCGGCGCCTCTCGCCACGCCCGACGGCCTTGCCGATCCGGCCGGCGCTGTGGCGGCGCTGGAGGTCGCCGCGACGTGGGTGCGGGGGGCGTACGGTGCGCTGGACGTCCCGTGGGGCGAGGTGAACCGTCTCCGGCTGGACAGCCTGGACCTCGCCGCGAACGGCGGTCCGGACGAGGTCGGGATCTTCCGGGCGCTCTGGCCGGACCCGGCGCCCGACGGCCGCTTCGTCGCCGGCGGGGGCGACTCGTTCGTGGCCGCCGTCGAGTTCGGGAGCCCCGTACGCGCGAAGGCGCTCCTGAGCTACGGAAACGCGTCGCAGCCCGGCTCTCCCCACCGTGTCGACCAGCTCCCGCTCTTCGCGCGCAAGGAGCTGCGCCCCGTGTGGCGCACGCGGGCGGAGGTGGAAGCGAACCTGGAATCGAAGGAGCGCTTCTGACCGGCGCCGCCACCCGCGCGGCGAGCCGCCCGTTCGTGGACGGGCGGCCCCGCATGCCGCGCCGCGCGGCGATTATTTGCCGCCGGTGGCCGCTACTAGTCGCAAGCTCCAAAGGAGCCTATCGTAGCTGATGACGGGCTGGTCCAGGGCTGGTCCCCCCGCGCAGTGCCGTTTTTCGCTTCCATCCGCCGAGAGCGATGAGCGATCCCGCCGGCCGCACCCAGGGAGACCGGGACGGCCCCGCGGTCCCGGCGCGCCGGGTCCGCGGGCGCGGCCGCCCCAAGGTGCCGCTCCCGCCGGCGGGGCAGCGGCACGCCTTCGAGTTCTGCGGCGAGGTGGAGGACGTGCTCGGGGTGGTGCTGTGGAAGCGCGTCCGCGCGGTGAAGCTGTGGGCGTCCACGCGCAGGGACCGGCGCCCCGGGCTGTTCGTGCCGCCCTCCGGACGTTCGCGGGAGCAGCTCGCCCGGGCGGTGGAGCAGGCGCCGGAGCTGCGCGTCCCGCTGGCCACGCTGGCGGCGATGGTCCGCCACCCGGAGCGCGCCCGCCCCTCCGCCGTGGCCGCGGCGTGCCTGGCGGTGGCGGAGTGGGCGGAAGGGCAGGGGAAGCTGGAGACCGCCCTCCAGTTCGCGGAGGCCGCGGCGGCGGCCCGCCCGCGCGACCCCGCGGCTGCCGCCGCGGCGGGGCAGTTCTGCACGCGGGTGGCGGCGGTGGACCGCGCGGTCGTGTGGCTGCAGCGCGCGGTGGTGCTGGCGCGCCGCGCCACGGACCGGGTGTGGTACATCCGCGGGCACCTGCGGCTGGGGTTCCTGATGTTCCACCTGGGCGACTACGAGCAGGCGCGCGAGCTGTACGTGCTGGCCTCGCGCATGGCGGCGCGCACGGGCCGGCGCGCGCTCGCGGGACAGGCGCAGCACGACCTGTTCACCGTGGCGTGCGAGGTGGGGACGTACGAGGAGGCGGAGGAGCACGCCTGGCAGGCGCTGGAGCTGTACCCGGTGCGGCACCCCGGCGTCCCCTTCCTGGCCCACGACTACGCCTGGCTGCTGAACCGGGAGGGCTTCTTCGCCGGCGCCCACGGGCTGCTGTGCGCCACCCTGCCGCACATCGCCCCGCACCGGCGCCTTCCCATCCTGGGGAGCCTGGCGCGCGCCTGCGCCGGGACCGGCGACCGGGAGGGCTTCGAGGCCGCCGCGGCGGAGGTGATGCGGCTGGCCGAGGCCACGGAGGAGGGAGCGGCGGCCGCGATGGTCCACGTGGCCGACGGGGCGCGCCGCTTCGGGGAGTGGGAAAGGGCGGAGACGACCGCCCGCCGCGCGCTGGAGGTGGCCGTCCGCCGCGAGGAGGCGGAGCCGCAGCGCGGCGCCCGCGCCATCCTGGAGGGGCTCTCCGCCCACGACCCGGTGCCGCTCGAGCGCCGGCCCCCGGACGGGGCCCGCGTGCGGGAGCTTTCCGCGCGCTTCCTGGCGCGGCTGCGAAAGTGGTCCGCCACGGCGGCAGCCGTGCCCCCGGATGCCGGCGATGCGCGCGTGAAGCCCGCTCCCCCTCCGTCCATCCCCCTGCGCGCGCGCCTGCCGGGAGCGCGTCAGACCGTCCCGCCCGCCGCCGCCTCCCCCCCGCTCACCCCGCCGTAGCCCGGAGCCACCCCGGACCCGGTCGCCGTTCCCGTGCCGTCGCTCTTTCCCCCGGACCCGTACAGACCGCTGTCGTGGCGCGCTCCTCCGGGTGTGGTGGGACCGGCGGAGCCGTCGGCGCAGGCGCCCGCGACCGCCGCGACGAGTGCCAGCGCTGTCAGCGCGCGCGGATTCTTCATTCCGGTACCGTGGTGACGGGTGTTCGTGGACGTGGGTGTGCGCACAAGTTACCCATCCCGCACTGTTCCCGCCAGTAATCGCACGATCCCCTGCCGTTGTCCACGGATTCCTCGCGTGGCCGGAGCTATTGGGGGAGCGCGAGGCCGGCTGGCCGCTCCGATGGGCTCCGGTGTCTGGGGTCGGGCGGGGGCGGCTGCTCCGTCGGTGCGAAACCCGAAGGGAGCAGATCCCAGAACGACAAAAAACCCTCCCCCAGGATTGGGGGAGGGTGGCGAGCGTAAGCGAGCCGGGTGGGGGCCTCTCGCGGACGCCAGCGCGAGCCCCGCGTGAGGGATTTCGGCCCGAAGGGGCGAGACCCGGCGGCAGTTTGCCGGGGCTCGACTCCGTTACGCACGGTTGTTTCGTGCGTTACGGAGCCGAAGCCCGACCCCGGCG
>JBEVLE010000260.1:0-34209 GCA_040509335.1 Longimicrobiaceae bacterium
GGGCTCCAGCCGGTCCACCAGCCACAGCCGCTGCTGCGCGAAGGACAGCGGCAGCGCTCCCCCGCGCGGGACCCGCTCGATGGGTGGCGCCGGCGAGACCCCGGCTCCGCGCAGCTCCTCGACGCGGGCGGCCAGCGCCGCCACCGTGGGCGCCTCGAAGAGCGCCCGCAGCGGCACCTCCACCCCGAACGCCTGCCGCGCGCGGGAGGCCACCTGCGTCGCCAGCAGGCTGTGTCCCCCCAGGCCGAAGAAGCTCTCCTCCACTCCCACCCGCTCCAGGCGCAGCACCTCCGCCCAGATCCCCGCCAGCACCTCCTCCGTCGCCGTGCGCGGCGCCACGCGGGCCGCGCCGGCCTCCGGCTCCGGAGCCGGCAGCGCGCGCCGGTCCAGCTTGCCGTTGGCGTTCAGCGGCAGCCGCTCCAGCACCACGTACGAGGCCGGCACCATGTGCTGCGTCAGCCGCCGCGACAGCTCCGTCCGCAGCTCCGCCGCCGTGACCTCGGCACCCGTCGCGGGCACCACGTAGGCGACCAGCCGCGGCCCCGCGGACCCCGGCGCATCCTCCCGCACCAGCACCACCGCCTCCCGCACGCCCGCCTGCTCCAGCAGCGCGGCCTCGATCTCCCCCGGCTCGATCCGGAAGCCGCGGATCTTCACCTGGAAGTCCGTCCGCCCCAGGTACTCCACCTCGCCCGCCGCCGTCCACCGCACCCGGTCCCCCGTCCGGTACAGCCGCGCGCCCGGCTTCGCCCCGAACGGGTCCGGGACGAACCGCTCCGCCGTCAGCTCCGCGCGCCCCAGGTACCCCCGCCCCACCTGCACCCCGCCCAGGTACAGCTCCCCCGGCACTCCCACCGGGACCAGGCCGCCCCCGCCGTCCAGCACGTACAGCTGCGTGTTCGCCACCGGGCGCCCGATCGGCACCACGCGGCGCTCCCGCGCCTCGCACGCCCAGTACGTCACGTCCACCGCCGCCTCCGTCGGCCCGTACAGGTTGTGCAGCTCCACGCCCGGCAGCGCCTCCCGGAAGCGCTCCGTCAGCTCGTACGGCAGCGCCTCGCCGCTGCACACCACCCGCCGCAGTGAGCCGCACCGCGCCGGCTCCCCCGCATCCAGGAACGCCTGCAGCATCGGCGGGACGAAGTGCACCGTGCTCACCCCATCGCGCTCGATCAGCTCCGACAGGTACGCCGGGTCGCGGTGCCCATCCGGCCTGGCCAGCACCAGGCGGGCGCCGGAGATCAGCGGCCAGAAGAGCTCCCAGACGGAAACGTCGAAGCTGAACGGCGTCTTCTGCAGCACCACGTCGGCCGGGGTCAGCCGGTACTCCTCCTGCATCCACAGCAGCCGGTTGACGATGCCGCGGTGCGCGTTCATCGCCCCCTTGGGCCGGCCGGTGGAGCCGGAGGTGTAGATGACGTACGCCAGCGAGTCGGCATCGGCGCGCAGCGGCAGCGGCTCCGCGCTCTCCGCGGCGAACACCCCGGCGCCGCGGTCCAGGCAGACGACCCGCGCGCCGTGCGCGGGGATGCGCTCCAGCAGGCGCTCCTGCGTCAGCAGCACCGGCACGCCGGAATCCTCCAGCATGTAGGCCAGCCGCTCGGCCGGGTAGGAGGGGTCCAGCGGCACGTAGGCGGCGCCGGCCTCGAGGGTGCCCAGCAGGGCCACGACCAGCTCCAGGGAGCGCTCGGCGCAGACGCCCACGCGGGTCTCCGGGCCCACGCCCATCGCGGCCAGCTGGCGCGCCAGCCGGCTGGAGCGGGCTTCCAGCCCGGCGTACGTCAGCGGCTCGCCCTCGAAGACCACCGCGACGGCGTCCGGCGTGCGGCCCGCCTGCTCCGCGAACAGCTCGTGCAGGCAGCGCTCCGGGAACGCACGCGCGGTGGCGGACCACTCCTCCAGGAGCTGCGTGCGCTCCGCCGGGAGGAGCAGCGGCACCTCGGCCACGGCGCGCTCCGGGTCGGCGGCGGCGCCGCGCAGCACTTCCACCAGGTGCACGGCCATCCGCTCGATGGTGCCGGCCTCGAACAGGTCGGTGTCGTACTCCAGCGACGCCGACAGCCCTCCCCCGCTCCGCTCCCAGGTGTAGAGCGTCAGGTCCACGATCGCCGCGCCCGCGTCCAGCGGCTCCGGCGTCCACGTCGCCTCCCCCACCCGCACCGGCTCCAGCCTCGTGCTCTGCGGCGCCAGGATCACCTGGAAGAGCGGGTTGCGGCCGGGGTCGCGGTGCGGCTGCACCTCCTCCACCAGGCGCTCCAGCGGCAGGTCCTGGTGGGTGAACGCCTCCAGCGCCGCCGTCCGCACGCGCCCCAGCAGCGTCCGGAAGCCCTCCCCCGCGGCCACCGTGGTACGCAGCACCAGCATGTCGACGAACAGCCCGATCACCCCCGCCACCTCGGCGCGGTCGCGGTTGGAGAAGGGGGTCCCGACCGCCACGTCCTCCTGCCCGGAGTAGCGCGCCAGGAGGAGGTCGAAGCCCGCCAGCAGCGCCATGAACGGCGTCGCTCCCTCCGCGCGCGCCACGGCCCGCAGCGCGTCGGCGGTCTCCGCGGGGACGGTGAAGCGGTGCACGGCGCCCCGGAAGGCGCGCCACGGCGGGCGCACCCGGTCGGTCGGCAGGTCGAGCACGGCGAGGCCCGCCAGGCGCTCGCGCCAGTAGGCCAGCTGCCGCTCGAGCGAGTCGCCGCGCAGCCGTTCGCGCTGGCCCAGGGCCCAGCGGGCGTACTGCGTCGGCAGCGGTGGCAACGGTGAGGGCTCCCCGGCGAGCAGCGCCGGATAAAGCGCGGACAGCTCGCGCAGCAGCACCCCGGCCGAGGCTCCATCGCCGATCGTGTGGTGCATGACCGCCACCAGCAGGTGCTCGTCGGCGGCCAGCCGGATCAGGCGCGTGCGCAGCAGCGGCCCCGTCGCGAGCTCGAACGGCGTGCCCGCCTCCGCCTCGGCCAGCTGCCGAGCCGCCGCCTCGCGCGCCTGCGCCGGCAGCGTGCCGACGTCCTCCACCGGCAGCCCCCACTCCCCCGCCGGGCGCACCGCCTGCACGGGCATCCCCTCCACGCTGGAGAACACCGTGCGCAGCGCCTCCTGCCGCCGCACCACCTCCCCCAGCGCGCGCCGCAGCACCTCCGCGTCCAGCGCGCCGGAGATCCGCAGCGCCAGCGGGATGTTGTACGCCGAGCTGCCCGGCTGCAGCCGGTCGAGGAACCAGAGCCGCTCCTGCGCGAACGACAGCGGCCCCGCCCCGGGTCCCCCCTCCGTTCCCGCTCCCCCGCACGCCGCCGCACCGACGAACGCCGCCGCCAGCAGCTCCGCCGCCAGCTCCTCGATCCCGCGGTCCTCCAGCAGCGTGGCGACCGGCACCGCGGCCCCCAGGCTCGCCTCCAGCGCGCCCTTCAGCTCCATGGCACGCAGCGAGTCCAGCCCCAGCGCCACCAGCGGCTGCGCCCGGTCCACCCGCGCGGGATCCACCCCCAGCACCCGCGCCGCCCGCTCCACCAGCAGCGCCTCCACGAGCGCCTGCCTTTCCCCGGCCCCGGCCGCCTCCAGCGCTTCACGCGTCAGCCCCACAGCCACCGGCCGCCGCGCCTCCTGCGTGGCCTCCTCCCGCACGCTCACCCCCACCAGCGGCAGGTCGCCAACGTGGTACTTCGCCCGGCACGCCCGCCGCTGGACCTTTCCGCTCGTCGTGCGCGGCACCCCCCCCGGACGCACCACCGCCACGGCGTGCACCTGCAGCCCGTGCTCGGCCGCCACCGCGCGGCGGATCGCCCCCGCCACCTCCTCCACGTCCAGCTTCGCCGCCTGGCGCGAGACCTCGTGCACCACCACCAGACGCTCCTCCCCGCCCTCCTCCACGCTGAACGCCGCCCCGCTCCCCGCGCGCAGCCCCTCGTGGCTGCGCAGCGCCGTCTGCTCGATGTCCTGCGGATAGTGGTTGCGACCGCGGATGACGATCAGGTCCTTGAGCCGACCCGTGATGAACAGCTCCCCCTCGCCGTCCACGAAACCCAGGTCCCCCGTGCGCAGGAACGGGCCCTCGCCCGTTCCCGCCTCGAACGCGCCGAAGGTCTCCGCCGTCGCCTCGGGGTGGCCCCAGTAGCCGTGCGCCACGCTCGGCCCCGCCACCCACACCTCGCCCACCCGGTCCAGCGCGCACTCGCGCAGTGTCGCGGGATCCACGATGATCACCCGCTGCGACGCCGCGCTCCGCCCGCTCCCCACCAGCCGGTAGCGCCCCTGCGGATCCGCCTCGCGCACCAGCCCGTCCCCCAGCGCGTCCGGATCGACGGCGCGCTCCACCGGCAGCTCCGCCGACCGGCTGCCCGTGACCATGAGCGTCGCCTCCGCCAGGCCGTAGCACGCGAAGAACGCCCGCTCCCGGAACCCGCTCGGCGCGAACGCCTCGCTGAAGGCGCGCAGCGTCTCGGCTCGCACCGGCTCGGCTCCGTTGAAGGCGATCTCCCACCGGCTCAGGTCCAGCCCCGCCCGCTCCTCGGGGCGCACGGCCTGCACGCACAGCTCGTAGGCGAAGTTGGGCCCGCCGCTGCTGGTGGCCCGGTAGCGCGAGATCGCCTCCAGCCAGCGCGCCGGACGCTGGATGAACGCCACCGGCGAGAAGAGCGCCGCCCAGTAGCCGGTGAACAGCGGCTGGAGGATGCCGCCGATCAGCCCCATGTCGTGGTAGGGCGGCAGCCAGATGACGGAGCGCGTCGCGGGCGTGTAGCCGCAGAAGCCCTCGATGACGGCGAAGTTGTGCAGCAGGTTGCCGTGGCTGACCATCACCCCCTTGGGCGCGGCCGTCGAGCCCGAGGTGTACTGGAGGAACGCCAGCGTGTCGCCCTGCGCCTGCGGGTCGGTCCACCCCTCCGCCTCCTCGGCGGGGACCTCCTCCGTGGCCATCCAGCGCAGCCCGCCCAGCTCCGGGGTGTGCGCGCACAGCCGCTCCGCCTCGCCCAGCAGCTCGCCGCCGGTGAGCGCCAGCGTGGGCTGGCAGTCGGCGACGATGCTCTGGAGGCGCGGGTCGGTCCGGTTGCGGCGCGGGGGGTAGGCGGGCACCGCCGTCACGCCGGCGTAGAAGCAGCCGAAGAGGGCGGCGATGTACTCGAGCCCCGGCGGGTAGAGCAGGAGCGCGCGCTCGCCGCGGGCGCCGAGCGCCTGGAGGCGGGCGGCCACGGCGCGGGCGCGCAGGTCGAGCTCGCCGTAGGTGACGTGCCCCTCCTCCACCTCGCCCTCGAGCAGGAAGGTGTAGGCGCGGCGGTCCGGGGCTTCCTGCGCGCGCATGCGAAGGAGCTCTACCAGCGAGGCGGCGGCGGGCGGGTTCGGCATTGGACCGGGTACCGGTGCGGAGGTGGCCGGCAGGGCGAGCCGTCGTTCTTGAGCCTGAGGACGCCGGGGATCGCCGCGGCGAGGTGCCTCGCCCCTCGCGCCGCTCGGTACCGGCTACGTCGGGGAATCCACGCGCGCAGGGTCCATCGGTCGTCCTTCGCCGGACGAGCATGGAAGCTCGAGCGAGGCGTAAGGAGCGCCTCACCCATGCTGTCCTGGGGCGGGCCGACCGGATGTTGGGCCTCGGCCCCTCACCGGCGGACGGCGGATGTCTTTGGAGTTAGCGGAACGTTACACCGGGCGGGCCTGAGAGCTCTGGTCTATTTCCCACGATCCCGAGTCGTCCTTGAATCAAACGGCAGGAACGGGGCGCTTCAAAACGCGCCTTAGTATAAAAAAGCCAGCAAGATAGTCAAGGCACAACCTGTCGCCAACGATATGGTCGGAGTCGCCGCCCCGGGGCTCGAAACGCTGGCTGTACATCGGCTTCTCACTCCGCCCCGGAACTCCCGCGATCCGCGTGCACCCTCGCCGACCCGATCGCGCGGCTCCCGAGATCGCGGTCGTAGCGGCCGTCGGTCCGGAAGTCCGCCAAGACCTGGCTCCCGGCGCGGGTGGTCGGCTCGCTCGGGAGCAGCTTGATGAGGCCGGCCCGCCATCCACATACCGCCTCCCGGGTTGCAGGTTTGACCCGGCGGGACTCACCTATCTCGGTAGGTATCGATCCCCGTTGGGACGTTCAAGTGCGCTGCCACGCTGACACCCCGTGCCCGGAGATCCCCCTGCGATACTCGGGTTCCGAAGTCCTCACATCGCGTATCCCACCGCCGGTCCCCACGTGTCGAGAATCAGCGCGCCAGGTCGCCAATGGAGAAGGCCCCGACGCCAGATCCGGCATCGGGGCCTTTGCTCAGCCGGCCTGCGGCGCCGCACAAGTTACCTCCGATAGAGCGAGTTGAAGAACGGCTTCGAGGCAAGGCGCAGGCTCATCAAGCTGTAAACCGTGGTCAAATGCCGCCCTATCACCGCACCTGACGCGCACCCCGCAGATCGGCGCTCAACGCCGCGTGACAGGTCGGACTTGATACCGGCTCCCTGTACCAGCACGCTCGTCCCGGGAGAGTCGGAGGTAGTCCAGGCGCGAGCCGCCGAACGCTCACATTCAATCGCCAACTCGCCCGCCTGTGGCGTGTGCTCCGATATTCCCAGCTCTGCCTCAACGCAGCGTTGGGGAATGCGCACGTACTCGAAGAGACCGAAGAAGGTTCTGAATACCCCCTTCGCTATAGAGATCGATCCACTGACGGCTTTGGAGCTTTCGAGGTACATCGCACGGCTCGAGGCGAGCGGGAATAAGAAAAATGGTTCCCTCTGGCTTCTCGTCTGCGACATCCAAGGCCCAACGGAGCTCCTTCTGAACAAAGCCTTCCCTTGTGATCGAACCAGCGGAGAGGCAAGCGATGATCACGTCGCTTGAGCGCACGGCACGAATGATCTCCGATTCCCACTCCTGTCCAGGAAGCAGCTTCGCCTCGTCGAGCCAGGCATCGATTTGGTGAGCGATCAGGAGTTGATACAACTCACGGACCTTCGGCTTGTCGATCGAGGCATGGCACAAGAAGACTCGGAGGGACCGTGGGGGCGTTCCGGCCGCGAAGTTTCCAAGCCGTAGAGAGTCGGCAACCTCATCCCCGAGCTGGCGCGCATCCGGGTACCTCGCGTTGGGATCGACTGAGAAAGCACGCCTCAATTTGGCTCGAGCTGCAGCAGAGACATGCGCCGGCCAGGCCTCGGTTGGAAGTTTGGCGCCCAGGCTTATCTCGGGTGCCGGATCATGCCCCGTAAGCGCGAAGAACAGCACACCAGCGAACGCGAACAAGTCTCCCGCGATGGAAGCTTGGTGCGCTCTCGATTGCTCGGGTGCTACATAGGGCATTGGCGGCACGAAGTACTCCGCCTGCTCTCCGATCAGTGCCGCCCTGCCGAAGTCGAAGATGATTGGCGTCTCGTGTGAGCCACCGGCATCTCGAATCAGGATGTTCCGCGGGTTAATGTCCCGGTGGACTATGCCCTGCGAATGAATAGCAGCAAGCGCATCGCCTAGTGTTCGCGACAGGTGTGCAACACGAATCGCGGGCATCCCTGCCGGACGTGCGACTCGCTGCAAGGGAACGAGATCATCGTCGATCAGCTCGTACACGGCAACGGGTCGCCCGTTGACCTCGGCCCAATCATGAACGGCGGCGACATTGGGATGTTTGATGGAGGCTAGGGCTCGCAGTTCCTGTCTGAAACGCGCCTCCTCGCTTCCTGTCCGCAACACCTTGAGCACTACGGGCCGCTTGAAGAGTCTGATGTCTTGAGCGCGATAAACCACGGCCACATCACCAGCGGCGATTCGTTCACCGACCAGGTAGCGCTCCTGTAGCAGGGTTCCGGGCTGGAGTTCGCTCATGTCACACCGAAGAGGAAAGCCGGCAGAAGTGAGTAGAGGAAGGTTCTGGCGTCGCGCTGGTTACCGCATCAGCTGCCCAGCCGCCACCATCTCCGCAAGCGCGAGCGAGTCCGGCCCGGAGAGCGCCAGGAACGCCGCGAAGTGGAGGGGAGGCCGGAGCGCAGACCCGGCCGGGCTGGAGGCCAGCGGGACGCGCGCCTCGAACATGCGGCTCTCTCCCGGCCCGACCCGCTCCTCGTGGAGCCGCAGCACGCATCGCGGCGCGCGCCAGTCCGGCGTCGACCCGGGGAGGTACCACGCGTCGCGCGCCTCCGCGGACCTGTACGCCTCCAGCGTGACGTTGCAGGGGACGGGGGCGGGAGAGAGCACCACCGGCTCGGCGCGGCGGTTGGAGACCGTGAGGACGAACCGCAGCTCCTGGGGCGCCCGCGGCAGGCGCACGACCTCCGCGCGGAAGGCGACCCCGGCGACGGTACGCTCCTGGGGCATCGGATCCGTCTCCCGCCGGACCACGACCTCGCCGGCGTCCAGCTCGCCCGTGGTGGAGTCGTCGAGGAACGCCGCCGCAGTGAAGTAGTAGCGGCCGTCCGGGAGCGAGTCCCCCAGGAACTCGTGCAGGGGCACCGCCAGCGCGAAGCGGCGGGCACCGCCGGGTGCGAGCACCGTGTCGCGCGCCATCGCGTCGCCGGGGCCGCGCCATCGTGAGCTGTCCCAGACGGGATCCCCCGTCCGGGCGGGCGAAGCGTAGGCGCGCAGGCGCGAGGCTCGCGACGCGTTCCCGTACTCCAGGCGGCGGGGGCGGCCGCCCGAGTTCGTCACCGTCACCACACCCTCCATGCGGCGCGGCGACTGGCCGGTCACCTGGACCGCGGCCTGGAATGCCAGCTCCCCGATGGTGGCAGCCGGTGTGGCGTCGCCTGGCAACCGTTCCCGCGCACCCCGCTCCGTCGCAGCAGCCTGGCGGTCGGCGGATTCGCGGGGTGGATCAGCCGGATCTCTCCCCGTGGGGGAGCAGGAGACGCAGACCGCCGCCACGAGCAGGGGTAAGACAAGAAGTCGTAGCCTCATCGAGCGCTCGGGCGGGACGATGATGGATCGCGGGATGGGCTGGCCGCCGGCTCCACGGGTGGAGCCGGCGGTCAGCTCGCGTCAGCGTACCCTGAAGTTCACGGTGTTGTCCAGGGGCAGGCCGAGGTCGTTCCGGATGTTCGCCATGGACGAGTAGTACTCGTACCCGGCATTGCCGGCGCCATAGCTGCTGCCCCCATGGAACAGCCCCAGCAGGGTCGCGGTGCGGGTGCTGGTGTCGTACTTGAAGACCGGTGCCCCGCTGTCCCCGTACCCCGCCTGCGACCAGCGAACCTCCGTCTGGCAGCGGAGCACGTACCGAGCCAGGTTCTGGTACGCGGGGTCGTTGATCAGGCGCACCATGTCGACGCAGGTGCGGTTCACGCTGCCAGTGGTCCACCCGGTGTTGACGCCGATCTTGTCGACGATCTGGTACTGGTCGCCGATTCCCTCGCCGGTGATGGGCATCGTCGGGTCGGCCGGGTTCACCTCGAAGCGTGAGATGCGGACGTACGCCGGCCGCACGAGGTAGCCGAACCTGTACGGAACCGGTCCCTCCGCCAGGACCAGCGCCATGTCCGAGCGGCGGCAGACCAGCGAGCGGTAGTTCTCATACGGCTGGCACTGGTTCCCCAGGAAGTCCACGCCGTCCGGATTGATGTTGAAGGGATAGCTGTGCCACTGCGTGTCGATCCTCTCGGAGCCCATGTACCCGTTGTAGGTGTACTGCTCCGGCTGATGGAACTGCGTGCCGTCGATGACGGCGAGCCGGCCGGTCTGGTGGGCCGTCACCACGTACCAGTAGCCGCAGCCGCCCGCCGTCGCCTGGACGTCCGGCTGCCGGCAGTGGTACACGATGAATCCCAGCGTACCCTTTCCGGCTCCCCCCGGTGGTCCTACGGATGTCACCTGCACACCTCCGACCAGCGGCCGGATCTCACCCTGGATACTCGTGTTCACCCCCGGAGGGTAATCGGGCGCCACCGGCGGAGTGCAGTTGGGCTCCAGGTTCTGGCACGGCTCGATCACGCGGGTCTCGAATTCCAGCGCGCCCGCCGGTATCCCTCGCCGCTTCGCTTCGGCCTCCACCGCGAGACGTCCCATCCCCGCGGAGGCGCGGTCCAGGCCGATCACCAGGCGGTTGGCGTTCTCGTCCAGGTCCAGGAAGATCACGCCGGGGGCCTCGAACACGGCCTGCTCGATGAGCGCACGGTAGCGGCGGAGCTCGTCGAACGTGAACCGGGCCTGGCGGACGAAGACCTGGGGCGAGGCCGCGTTGTGCTTCCAGCCTCCCCGCTGGCTGCGGTGGTACGGCGCGAGCGCCGCCCTGGCCATGTCGGCGGCGCCTCGGTCGTTCGGGTCCACCAGGTAGACGATCATGTTTCCCGCGCTGTCGAACGAGAACCCGCCGAAGCCGGGGACACGTGCCGCCACCTGTGCGGAGCGGATCTCTCCCGGCCGCCACGGATCCTCTCCGCCCGGCCGTGCCTGCGCAGCGGAGCTGCCACGCCACGCCGTGGCGCCGGCATCCGGAGCGGTCGGTGCCTGGCGGTCGGCACACCCGGCGAGGACGGCGGCCACGAACAGGAAACCCGGTACTGATCCCGCATGCCTGCGCATGATTTTCCTTTCGGTGCTGGTGGGACAGCGTTGCGACGCCCTGGCGCGGAGTCCTTGGCGGTGGCTCACCTCCTGTCCGAAGGGTGGTTCCGGGCAGCTCAGTTCGCCGCCCAGGCGATGAAGTTGATCGCCATGTGCCCCGCCAGGACGTAGAGGATGCTGCCCGTCCACTGCCTGGAAAGCGCCGGGACGAGGTACGCGACGCCTGTGTAGAACAGCTGGAAGGCCGCGTACCAGGCCGGCATGTTCGCGAAGCCGGGGACGTGCCAGAGCGCGAAGAACGCAGCCGTGATCGCGAGCGAGCGACGGATCGGCAGGCGGCGGTGGATGAGCCCCGGGAAAGCCGTGTCGAGACGGCCGTACAGGTAGCCGATGAAGACGAGGCTCTGGGCGAGCGGCGAGATCAGCCACATGTCGATGCCAGCGTCCGCGAACGGGCGCACCGGCAGGCGGGGGTACACCAGCGCCGCGACCAGCACGGGTCCGCCGCAGACCGGGAGCACGCGTCGCCAGTGCGTGCGGATGTCGCCCAGCACGAGCCCGCTCCGCCGCCACGTGGGAGCGGCCAGGAGCAGCCCGAAGAGCAGGCACAGGAGGGAGTGGAAGGTGCCCCAGGGGATCGCGTGGACGCCGAAGACGTCGCGGGTCCAGAGCCTCCCGAAGATGTACCACCCAGGGATCGCATGCGCGGCGACCGTCACCACCACGGCGAGCGCCAGCGCCTCGGCCCGGGAGAAGTCCTTGGCGGGCCCCGCGGGCTCCCCCGGGGCCGGCTCGCCCGCTGGCAGCCGCCGGGCGCGCGGAGAATTATCGAAAGCCGATGTGGCAGGACCTGGTGCGGACATGTGTCTCCCGGTGGTCAGCTGGCCGGGTGTCGCCGGAACGCGAGCACCGCGTTCATTCCCCCGAACCCGAACGAGTTCGACAGGGCGTGCTCCACGTCCGCGGCGCGCGCGCGGTTGGGGACCACGTCCAGGTCGCACTCGGGGTCCGGCTCCACGAAGTTGATGGTGGGCGGGAGCACCCCGTCGCGCAGCGCCAGCAGCGTCGCGACGGCCTCCATCGCCCCGCCCGCCCCCTGGCCGTGGCCGTGCATGCTCTTCGTGGAGCTCACGGCGAGGCGGGACGCGTGGCACCCGAAGGCCTCGCGGATCGCCGCGGTCTCCGTCCGGTCGTTGACCGGGGTGCCCGTGCCGTGCGCGTTGACGTAGCCGACCTGCTCCGGGACCAGCTCCCCGTCGCGCAGCGCGGCCCGCATCGCCTCCGCCGCGCCCGCCGCGGACGGATGGGTGAGGTGGTGCGCGTCCGCCGACATCCCGAACCCGATGACCTCCCCGTGGACGGCGGCGCCGCGGGCGAGGGCCGCGTCGAGCGGCTCCAGGAACAGCATGGCCCCACCCTCCGAGAGCACGGTCCCGCGCCGGTTCCGGGAGAACGGGCGGCATGCGTCCGGGTCCAGAGCCTTCAGCGCTTCCCACGCGCGGTAGTTGCCCAGGCTGAACGGGGCCTCGCTTCCTCCGGCGACGGCCGCCTCCGCGACGCCGCTGCGGACCAGCCAGTACGCGTGGCCGATGGCGTGGCTCCCCGACGCGCACGCGGTGGACAGGGTGAAGGCGGGGCCCGTCAGCCCGAACTCCATCGCGATGTGGCCCGCGCCCGCATTGGCCATGATCCGCGGCAGGCTGAAGGGGTGCACACGCGATTCTCCCTCGCCGTACAGCTTCCGGAACCCCGCGTCCTGCGTCCCCTGGCCGCCGATCGAGGTCCCGGTCACCACGGCGGTGCGTCCCCGCAGCGCAGGCGTCCATTCCACCCCCGCGTCCCGGACCGCTTCCCGCGCGGCCACCAGCGCGAACTGAGCGAACCGGTCCAGGTAGAGCTCGGCCCGGGGTGAGAAGTGCTCGAACGGATCGTATCCCCGCACCTCCCCTCCCATCCTGCACCGCAGCGTACCGGCGTCCATGGCGGTGATCTCCGCGATTCCCGACCACCCCTCGTGGAGAGCCGCCCGGAACTCCGCGGTGTCCTTCCCCAGCGGGGAGATGACCCCCATTCCGGTCACCGCGACGCGACGCCCCTGCATCGATTCAATCCCCCGCGACCCGGGCGGCCGCCGGGCCGACGAGCAGAGCCTCCACCCCGTCCACCAGGTCCTGCACCGTCCTCAGCGCCGGCACCGAGTCCTCCGGGATGGTGATGCCGAACTCCGTCTCCAGGTCGAACATGATGGAGATGCCGCCGAGCGAGTCGATCCCCAGCTCTTCGAACGTGCTCGTGGGCGAGATGCTCTCGCGGGGGATGCGCTGGCTCTTCGCGACGGTCGCCATCACCCCCTCTGCTACGTCGTCGTACATGGTCGCTCCGGCTTCGCAGGTCGGCGCAGACGCGCTTGTCGCGCCTGCGGGTCGTCGGTGTGCGTCGGCTGCCGAGGCCCGGGTGGTTCAGCGACTCCGATGCGGTCGGTTGGAAACGGGATACGACTGGAACTCGTTCGGCTGGACCCGTCCGTTTACTGGATGCCCGGCAGGGTATCGGGTTCGGTCGGGCCCGGTGGCTGTTTGCAGCCGTCGCATACGCACTCCGTGCTCATGAGCCAGGAGGGGACGATTCCGTCTTCGAGGACGTCCACGTCGTGCAGGTCCACGGCCTCGATCTTCACTGGGGTCGTCTGGGGCATCCGGTGGTCCTTTGATGGAAGTGGGGTTCGGTTCGGGCCTCGGCAGGCCGGCCGACACGGGAGACGGTTGCCACCGCAAAAGCGTTCGCGGCCGGGCCGGCGCTGGAACGACGGGCAACGAAGAGGCGGCGCCACAGCAGGGTGAAGACGACGAGTGGGATCGGACCCGGCAGTCCGAGGCCGCGGAACGGGCCCCAGCCGGCGGCCAGCGTTCGGAACCAGTCGCCCGCCTGGTACAAGGTGTAACACAGCATCGCGACCACCCCGACGATGTACATCCCCATACCGAGCCGGACGCGTCTGCCGACGGGACCGCTGCCGCGGAGCCATTGAAACAGCGTGGTCCACGCGCGGGAGCGGAGATTGTGCTCTCGCAGCAGCGTGGACAGCAGGAAGTAGCCGTCCGTCGGGAGGAAGGGGAGCAGGTTCAGCTGCAGGACGGCGAGGTTCCAGAGCGCCATCGCGTGCCACCACGATCCCGCGGCGGATCCCGGCGGCAGGAGGCGCGCGAATGCCAGGAAGGCCACCGCGAGCACGCCGTTCAGAACGCACCCGGCGCTCCACACCCGGATGCGCGCCGTGGGGGCGAGGGTGTAGATGCCGGGGATGCGCAGGTACACGATGGGGAGGCAGCCCAGGTACAGGCCCCCGGTCAGCGCGCGTGGTGAGAGCCCCTCGCGGACCGCTGCGAGCCCATGACTCAGCTCGTGCAGGAGGACGCTCGCCAGGATGCCGGCCACCACGGCGGCCGGGGGCGGATACCGGAGCCAGGGGTTCGCGGGCTCCGGGACGCCGGCCAGCACACCGGCGGAGAGCGCCGCGGCGGCCAGCAGCCCCAGGAACCAGACGCCACCGGCCCACGGGGCGTGTCGCCGCACGACGTCCGCCAGCCTTGCCGTCGGCAGCGAGAACAGCGTCAGCGACATGCGATCGATGTGGGACCGCGGCGTCGGCACCTCGCCGTCGGGCCCGAGCAGCAGCCCCGCGCCCCGCAGCCGTCCGGCGAGGTCCTCCACGTTGAGATCCCTTCGAAGCTCGTCCCGCACGCGGCCGCGGATCTCCTCCGCGGTCCGCGTCCCGTCCATCAGCGCCGTCGCCCGCCGGACCGGCTCCAGCGCCGCCTCGGGGACGGTTAGATACCGGTCGTGCTCGGGGCTCCCGAGGATCCAGGTCGACGACGTCGCTCCGCGCCCCTCGAAGAGGCGGGAGGCAGTCAGTCCCTCCACGCTCCGTGGCCGCTCCCCCGGGCTCACGAGCCCCCGGGATTCTGCGGGGACCTGTAGGAGGAGAGAAACGTCCACGGCTCCGGCGCGGCTACGACCTGCGGCACCAGCGCACCCATCACCGCGCGGGTGATCCTCGCCTCTTGCTCTGCCGGACTGCCGCCCTCCCCGGAGGGGCGCTGGACCGGCGGACCCAGCCTGACCCGGAATCCTCCCGCCTCCTCCCACGCTCGGGCGGGGAGCACCACCGCCCCCGTGCGGCAGGCGAGCCATCCGATCCAGCCGTGGACGAGCAGAGTCCGCTCCCCCAGCGGGACCTCGACCACGCTGGCGGAGAGACTCGGCGGCGCCCCACCCTGGGACGCCCGGTCCCGGGTGCCCCCTCCGTCACGTCTCGGATCGAAGAAGTCCGGCATCACGAGAGCGGTTCCGCCCGCAGAAACGGCCCGGACGAACGCGGCAATGCGATGGAGGTTCGGGAGACCATAAAAGGTTCCCTCCGCCCACCCACACTCCTGGCGGTGCGCCGCGAAGATCCCGGAGAAGTCACGGCCCGCGAAGTCCACGAGCCAGTGGAAGCCGTGGACCGGGTACCCCCGGGAGAGCAGCGTGACCGGGACGAGGGGGAACGGCCCGTGGTGAAGGAAGGCGATGATGACCCCACGACCGCCCGCGCGCGCCAGGTCGAGGTGCTCGTGCCCTTCGAGGCTGACCCTTCGGCTCAACCACCGGTCCAGGGCGGACGGGCGAGCATGGACGAGCAGGCGAGCGAGGCAATCCTGGCGAGCCATCGCGGCCTGGTGCCTGGAATGGACCTGCCCGGTATCGCGCGCTCCGATCCCCTGCGGAAGACGAGCCGCGATCGGCGCCGCCCCGGCGAACTGGGGGTGGCGCCGGATCAGCCTGTGTCGCAACGGCGTCACGAGCGCCAGGGCCGCCCCCGGTGGCAGAATCCGGAGCAGCCACCGCGGAATGCGGTTCTGAAGGTCGACGCGGCACCGCCAGTAGCAGCGCAGCGCGGCCAGGGGACTGATCCGGACCGTGGTGACGGCCTCGCCGTCGCCCGCGCGTACGAGGCCGGCCCGGTGGAGAGAGTGCAGCAGGGGGATCAGGTCGACCTCGTGCCCGTACCTGGAGCGGAGCACGAGCCGGACGGTGCTCAGCTGCGGATTGCGGCGGAGCAGCTGTACCGCCTCGACCCCCATGGGGCCGGTTCGCACCGCCGCCTTCCCGTCCAGGCGGACGATGGCCCAGTCATCCTCCAGGACCTGCTGCACGAGGAAGGGATGGAAACAGACATCGCGCCAATGCTCGCGTCTTTGCCGCGTGTCGGGCGCCGCAATCCCCGAGGCAGTGGATGGGGTGGCGCCGCTCCTCCGGCCACGGAGAGCTGTCGAAATCAAATCGGCTGATCCGTCAGGATGGAGGTTGGAAGACGCTCAGTCGATCGGGACCAAGTCCCATCACGGAGAACATCGATGCGACAGACAGGCGGAGGGTTACACGCAAAATCGCGGGGTGTACGCGACAGTGCGCCCATTGTCCAGAACAACGACCCGTGGAGTGATTCCGGTGCTGTTTCCCGGCCCGCCGGTGATCACCAGCGGGTCCATCCGCGATCGGGCTCACTCTTTGTTCGACTGGAGGCGACCTAAAGCAATGGCTACGCCAAGTGGTCCTGGACGAGGCGCCAGGCGACAACCGTTTGCGGTCCGGGCACTTATCGGCCTTCCGACGAACGCCTCACCTCGTCACCCTCCTGTATCTGATCGAATCACGTGTATCCGGGTTGCACAGAGCTGAATGGTCCGAGCGGAACGCACGAGAACGACGGGACCAGTCAGGCGCCGCGGGTCACTCTCCCAGATGCCGCATGACGTCTTCGGGTGACGGCAGGTCATCCATGAAGGTTCGGGTCCCCTCCGGTGCGATCTGCTCGTTCATGATGGAAAGCAGCTCTGGCGGTGGAGAACCCGGCATCCAGCCATGCGCTGCGAAGGCCGCGGTGAGCAGCGCCTGCAATGGCCTTATGCCCAGCCTTGCTCAGGAAGGACCTCATATGATTCCACAGTGCGCCGGGCCCTCCTCCTGCGCTACAACGCGCGTGACAAACGCTGCCGAAAGCATTGTAGCGCGATGGCCTCGAAACCGGTTCCGGTGTCGAGGCCATCGTCCCGCAGATCCAGCCTATGCGCATGCCAGCCTGAACTTTGGCCCGGCCACCAGACCTACCGCCGGTAGAGCGAGTTGAAGAACGGCTTCGAGGCAAGGCGCAGGAACCCCGCCGATCAAAGCATTGGCAGTCAACGGCTTACCACCGCACCTGACGCCTCTTCTACGGACCCAGCGCTACACGTTGCGTGACAAACCAGAATCTGCGGCAACTCTCCCAGCTAGCCTGATCAGCAGGCGGACATGCTCAAGCTTGCCAGGAATCCCAATAGTTCCAATATTGGAACTACCGCAAATGGAACTACCGCAATTGGAACAATATTTCAGACATGGAATCGTAGATGGACAAGCCAGCAGAGATCCTGGACCGAGAGTCCGAATGGGCAGAGCTCACCCGCATCTGGAAGCGCACGGGTCCAGATCTCCTGTTCGTTCTCGGACGCCGGCGGGTGGGTAAGAGTTATCTGCTGGGACGATTCGCGCGCGAGGTACAGGGGATCTACTACCAAGCCACCAAGCGGACGGAGAGCGAGCAACTCCTGCGGCTCTCCTTCATCGTGGGCGCCCACTTCGGAGATCCCGCCCTCCAGCGCGGAGTCCCCTTCCCCGACTGGGAGTCGCTCTTCGAGTACGTCACGGACCGAGCTGCCGACGCGCCGTTCCTCATCGTCCTGGACGAGTTCCCGTACCTCTCCGCCAGCGCGCCCGCCCTCCCCTCGATCCTGCAGTCGCTGTGGGATCACCGCTGGCCCGACACCCGAATCAAACTGGTCCTGAGCGGCTCGCACATCACGGCCATGCGACAGCTCGAGAAAGCCGACCAGCCACTCTACGGGCGCCGCACTGGCCGCATCGACGTCGAGCCCTTCGACTACGTCAACGCCGCCAGGTTCCTCCCCGGCTACACGGTGGAGGACCGCCTGCGCGCATACGGAATCTTCGGAGGCATCCCCGGCCACCTGACCCTGCTGGACCCGGAGGAGTCACTTCCCCGAAACGCAGCCGACCACATCCTCCTACCCTCGGGGCGGCTGCTGGACGAGGCGCAGCACATGCTGGACGCCTTCCTGGCGGACGCGCAGGTCCACTACTCCGTCATCGAGGCCATCGCCAACGGTGAACGAACCTGGCAGGGAATTACCAAGAGAGTGGGGCGGGACGGAGGCTCCCTGAGCCGGGCGGTGCAGTGGCTGATCGGGATGCGGCTGCTGGACCGGGTGGTGCCGATCACGGAGTCGAACCCCGCGAGGTCAAAGCGCGCCGTCTACCGGATCACTGATCCCTACGTGGCTTTCTGGCACCGCTTCGTCTCGCCCATGATCAGCGCGGGGATGGTCGGCCTCGCGTCCGGCGAGCGGTTGTGGGAGCACCAGGTCGCGCCCCGGCTCGACGACTACATGGGCCCGGTCTTCGAGGGCGTGTGCCGGTCGTTCGTGAGGCGTACGGACCGGCTCCCGTTCGCTCCGCTCCGCGTCGGCGAGTGGTGGGATGCGGATTCGCGGAACGAGATCGACGTGGTCGCGATCGGGGGGGACGGGGAACTGCTGCTCGGGGAATGCAAGTGGGGAGCGGTCCGGACTGGCGACCTCAAGAAGCTCCAGGAACGTGCCGACCTCATCGCGCGGGAGCTGACCGGGGTGCGAACGGTCCACTTCGCGCTGTTCTCCCGAGGAGAGCTGCCGTCGGAGCTGCAGGCCGAGGTGGATGCCGGGAGGGTGCTCCACTTCTCCGCGGAAGACATGTACCAGTCATGAACATTGGTCGGAAGCAACCGATTGTCCGGAGTGCGGCGAGCACGCGCTCCACGACCAGCCCTTTCGCCACGGAGTATGCCCGCAATCGATGGTTGATGGGCCCTGACATTCCGTTTCAGCGCGGCGCTAAGCGCCGTTCGCTGCAACCGATTGTTGGGCCGCTTAACCCCTCAAATTTAGTAGAAAGCTACAGATCCCGCGGGGTATCCAACAAGCGGTCATAAGAGGCAATGTCAACAAAGTTATCAAATGCAACCGCAATTTTGTTCTTATGTGGCAGAGCATTCGGAGTTCGGCGACCAATGACGATAAGGAATCTCGCGCTCCAAAGGTCAGGACGTCGCATATGGATGTTCCAGCCGCGTTCCATCTCCTCTCGAATGTCATCGAGGGAAGAGTCCGGCGAGAGCGGCTGTTTGCCGGTTAGCGTTTGAACCGCGATGCTTGCGATTCGCAGCAGCGGCGCAAACTCTCCAACATAAGGCGGACCAAGATAGTCGTTGAAACCGCGCTGCTTCTGCTTTCGCTTCTTGCCGAGCTGAGTCACGATGGACGTAGTCAAAGACGTAGCCGCTTCACCGATGTCGCCCTGGTCGACGAAGCAGGGTCCGAGTGAGACAAGGTCCATCTGCATAGGACCCGTAATCCCGTGCTCGCCTATAAAAACGAAATCAGCTAAGGCATCAGCTCCGAGCTTGAACGCTGGGATTAGGATGCCACGTCTAGGCAGCAGTTCTTGATGCGCCGAAAGAAAGAGACGCAGATCATTTACGCTTGCACCACCATCGATGAGGCCGCGGAGCGTGTCTCGAGCATGCGCGGTCTTCTCAGCTTCCTGAAGGCTAAGGGGCAGATCTGAGATGCGATCCGGGTAGGAGGCGCGAACGATCTCCTCAGCCACATGCTGTAGACCCTTATCGGTGGAAACTGCGACACGGTCAGCCAGCATTGGCATACGCTCCGCAACCTGAGCGGCGCCAACTCTATGCCACACCGGGAGAAGGAGCTTCCGTGTCGCGGTTTCACGCGCCCAGATCCCCGCAAGTTCATTCTGCGTCCAGGACTTCTGCATAAATGCCGGACTCAGGACAACGACACCGAAAGACGATTCAGCCAGTCCGCGGCTAATCGATTGAAAGAGTGAGTCGCCGACACGGAGGGAGAACTCGTCGTACCAAACTTGGAAATCTGACGCACAGAGGACGTGCGCCAAAGGGCGCGCAACAAGGTCCTTGTCCTCACTCGCATGGCTGATAAAGTAATCCCAGGCCATCTTCACCTTCTTCTTGGAAGTCTGCTCTTCCAAAACTCTTATAAAAATCGCTTCTACAAGATCTGTGTAAACTTGCCGCAATTTGTGTCTCGCCATCCCCACACGCAAGCCGGGTAACGCCACCCAAGTTGCTTGACCAAGTTCGCGAGGCCGCACGGCTCCGGCACCCGAGCCTGAGGACCGAACAGGCCTACGTCGGCTAGATCCGCCGCTACGTGCTGTTCCACGATAAGCGCTATCCATGCGACACGGTAGCGGCAGGCCTTCTCCGCCTTCGCACCGTGCTCTCCGGAAAGAAATGCCCCGACGCCGCAGCCGGCATCGGGGCCTCCACTCGCCGCGGGGCCTGCCCGCGGTCTACCGCCGATAGAGCGAGTTGAAGAACGGCTTCGAGGCAAGGCGCAGGGCCCCCGCCGATCAAGACATTGCCAGCCAACGGCTTACCACCGCACCCGACGCCTCTTCTACGGACCAGCGCTACACGCGGCGTGACAAACAGGAATCTGCGACGACTGGCCACGCTGCGCCGGCAGTAGCCGCCGGGGCAGCCGCTCAGCGCAGCCGGGTCAGCCGGACGATGCGCGCCGTCGGCGCCATCGACACGAGTTCCAGCGAGATCCCGCGCGGCCCGTCTCCCATCAGGTACAGCGCCGCGTGCCCGCCGTCCGCGGCCGCGAGGGTGTGTTCGCCGCCGGAGCGGCGGCCGGAGCGGCCGGGGAAACCCGCGGAGAGCGGGCCGGACGAACGCGCGCGCTCGGAGTGGTCCCACGAGGTGTAGCGCGGCAGGTCGTGCGCGACGCCCGGGTCGATGAGCCCGGCCGTGACGCTCGCGAGCGTCTGCCGGTCGATCAGGTCGGCGTAGCCGATGCCGAGCACCGAGGTGATGTGGGCGATGACCGCTGGGCGGTTGAGCCAGTCGATCGGCGCGTAGATGAGGCGCTGGTACAGCGTCGGCCGGCGCCCGTGATCGACCGACGCCTCGCCCGCCAGCTCGCGCAGGAAGAGCAGCATGCGCGCGTTCGCGCCGTAGCGGCCGTTGCTCTGCCAGGGCCCGAGCGCCGGCTGTGTGCCCCACAGGCCGAGCGCGCCGTCGGAGACCGCCGGGGCGTCGCTGCCGACGCCCGAGTGACGCGCGCGGAGCGGCTGCCCCGAGGCGATGCGGCTGGCCGTCTCCTGCGCGAGCGTGGCCAGGCCCTCGTTCAGGATGCTGGCCGTGCGGTCACGGCGGCTGGTCAGCAGGTCGGCGTTGTGGGCGTACTCGTGAAGGAACACCCCCGCCACGTAGCTCGCGTCCTGGTTCTGCGGCAGCGCCAGCCGATCGGCGCTGACGAGGCTGACCACCATCTCGGAGGCACGCGGGCAGCTCGCCTGGCTCGCGACGTTCACGGTCGGCAGCGGCCCGTCGTAGGCGAACCCCGTTGCGGACTGGAGAGAGCCGAGCAGCACGTAGAAGCGGCCGCCGCCCCCGGCGGGAGGCAGGTAGCCGGCATCGAAGATCGAGCGCATGGTCGGCAGCAGCAACCGGTCCGTCATCGCCGCCGCATCGCGGAGCCAGCCGAGCTTCGCCGGGTCGAGGTACGCCGCGGCCGACGGGTGCCGCAGATCGACGACGACGGCGACGCTGCCCGAGACGGCGACGACCTTCGCCCGGAAGCTGGGCACCGACTCCGCCGGCTGATGGCAGATCTGCGGCGTCCCGGAGAACCAGTCGACGAAGCGCAGCGTGTCCCCGGCGACCGACGTCGCATAGCGCGGGTCGAAGGGTACCGGCGCCTGCGAGTAGTTGCCCGTCAGCGCGGCCGGTCCGGGCATCGCAGGCTCCACCGGCGTGCCGGCACCGCGTGCGGAGAATGGTGCGAGCGATCCGCGTGCGTCGGACGATGCGAGCGTCGAGGCGGCGGCGTCCCCGGTGCCGAGGAGGCGGACGGAGACCAGCATCCTCTGGGACTCCATCTCCGCCGTCGGGACGCCCAGGTTGGCGGCGCTCAGCACGTAGTCCTCGTCGGCCGCCGGGAGGCGCAGGCAGTGCAGGTCGTCCTGCGTGAGGACGCGTGACTCGGCCGGGCGCAGCGAGACGCTCGGCGGGACGCGCACGACGGCGCCGATCGGCGCCGATCCATCCGCCGACACCTTCACCACGCGCATGTCGGTTTCGCAGGCGCGCATGGACGGCACACGGAACTCAGCGACGCTGTCGGAGCGGGCGACGAGCTCCGTCGCTTCCACGCCGTCGAGCAGGAGCGAGCGCAGGTTGGTGAGGCCGGAGCCGCGGACGTGGGCGATCTGCCCGGGACGGAGCGTATCGACGGAGGTCACGTGGACCGGCCGCGTCGGTTCTACGGGTGCGCCGCCATCGCAGGCGGCGAACAGCGCGGCGACGAGCACGGGGAGCAGCGGGGCACGGCGCATGGCGACCTCCGGGTCATGGCGCTGGTCGTGGACGGCGATGCCCGCGTTCCTCACTGCGTGGGCGTCGGCAGGCGGCCGAGGATGAAGTTCAGCGCTTGTCCCGCGGCCGGCGGGTCGAAGTTCGACAGGACGACGACCACGTACCCGCCGTTCGGCTCGAACGCGAGCTCCCCGTTCATCCCCGCCGCACCCCCGCCGTGTCCGATGACTCGCCGGCCGAACACGACGCGGTCCTGGAACCCGTATGCGTATTGAGACCCGGGGCCAACCGTGACCTTGCCGGTGTAGAGCAGCGCCGTGTGCGTCGAATCCAGAAATTGGCGGTCCCGCACCGCGACGGCGAAGCGCGCGAAGTCCCCCACGGTGGAGTATCCGCCCCCCGCAGGGGTGCCGCGGTAGGGTAGCGTCGGCGCGTTCGACACGAGCGGGCCGGACGCCCCCCCCTGCCGCGTGTAGCCGACCGCTCGCCCGGGCACGAGCGAGTCTTCCGGCGCCGTGCCGGTGGCCGTCATCCCCGCCGGCGCGAGCACGCGCGCCGCGACGTGGTCGTCGTAGCTCTTCCCGCCCACCCGCTCGACGAGGGCGCCGAGAAGGATGAAGCCGTAGTTGCTGTACACGTGCTGCGCCCCCGGCGCGAACTGCAGCCCGCGCGTGCCGTAGAGCCGGAGGTAATCCCCCGTCGTGCGGAGCTCGGTCCGGTGCGCCGTGAACAGCGGCCCGAAGATGTCGCCCGTGCCGCCGGTGTGCGTGAGCAGGTGGTGAGGCGTCACCTTCGACGCCACGTCCGCGTTCGGGTAGTCCGGGAGGTACGTGCCGAGCGGCGCGTCCAGGCGCAGCGTCCCGGCCTGCACGAGCTGCAGCGTCGCGACCGCGGTCACCATCTTGTACATCGACCCGACGCGGAACTGCGTGAGCAGCGTGTTCGGGACCCGCCGCTCCCGATCCGCGAAGCCGTAGGCGCCCTCGAACAGCGTGCGCCCGTCACGGGTGACGAGCACGGCGCCGGAGAACTGGCCGGCCTCCGTGTCGGCCGCGAGCTGCGCGCGGAGCGCGGCAACGAAGGCCGAGTCGCGCGCCGCCGCGGCTGCATCCGGTCCGGGTTCGGTGATCTCACCCGGCGGCGTGCCGCACGCGACGCAGACCAGCAGGGTCAGGACAGCAACGGTCGGGAATCGCTTGGACAGTGACATGGTGCGGATCGTCGGTGAGGGGATGGAGTCGAGGGCGCTCGACGTCGGCCAGCGGCGGCGGCGAGCGCACGCGTGACGATCCCCGGACATGCGGCCGCGTGGCCCGACCAGGTAGTCGTGCCCCGCCTCCAACCCATGCATGGAATGAACGCGCCGCGCTTCGGGATTGTGACATCCCCGTCTGACTGCCGGTAGATCCAGATCCTCGCGTGCGATCCGGAGTCGGCCTGACGCCCCAATCGTCGGGGTGCGAACCCGCTGCGGAAGCCTCAACCCCGTAGCAGTGACGCGTCCCGGCTTCCGCCAAGCTGCCTGATGCCAGCCGGCTGCGCTGCCGAAAGGGGACAGTACGAATCCGGCACCTGGGTCAGAGGACCGAACAGGCCAACGTCGGCCGAATCCGCCACTACGTGCTGTTCCACGACAAGCGCTGTCCGCGCGACACGGCATCGGCAGGCCTTCTCCGCCTTTGTACCGTGCGCTTTGAAAAGAAAGGCCCCGACACCGGATCGGCGTCGGGGCCTTTTCAGCTCTCGGGTACAGGCCAACGGCCTATCTTCTATAGAGCGAGTTGAAGAACGGCTTGAACGTCTCGTGCGCCTGGGCCCGGTACTGCGGCCGGAACCCGAACATCACCACCCGCCCCCGCCCCACCTGCGCCTCCACCACCGCCGCCTTGCCCGCGATCCGATCCTCGCCCTGCGCGTACCCGCTCAGGAGGATCCCCCGCTCCGGGTAGCGCGCCACCACCGCGACCCCGCGCGCCCCGGGAAGCACCTCCAGCACCGGGCTGCGCGCATAGTTGATGGCCGACTCCTCCGGCATCCCCCATGCAACCGGGTGCGACGTGTCCCAGCGCACCCGCAGCAGCGACCCCGGCGCGTACCAGCGCTTCACGTCGGCGGTGTCCTGCGCGGCGTTGACGTCGCGCACCTGCACGCCCAGCTCGCGGATCCCGAAGGCCACCGCCTCGTCCAGCAGCACCAGCGTCCCCCCCTCCTCCACGAAGCGCTTCAGCGCCGCCGATCCCGCCTCGCCCAGCCCGCCCGCGTAGTCCGGGTGCGCCCGCCGCGGCCCCTGCATCAGCTCGCGGTACGATTCCGAGGGGATCACGATAGCGTCGTAGCGGGCGCCGAGCCCCCCGGCGCGCACCTGCGCGTCGTGCAGGGTGTCGAAGGGCACCCCCCAGCGCTCGAACACCCACCGCGTCCACCCCTCGTCCATGTTGGCGGTCCACGGCTTGTACAGCCCCACCCGCAGCCGCTCCAGCCGCGCCCCGGCGGCCGGCTCCCCCACCCCGACGGCGTCCACGCCCCACTCGCCGCTCCAGCGCGCCACCCGTCCCGGGAGCCCGGCCACCCCGGAGACCACGGGCGTCCCCGCCGGCCACCTCGCGCCGCCGGCCACGGCGAGGGGCTCCGTGAGGAACGAGACCCGGCCCCCGTCGCGCAGCGCCTCGTGCACGGCGCGGTGGGTGGCGTTCATGCGGGGATCCAGCGCGTACGCCGGGCCGGCGGCGACCACGGTGCCGGGGCGCACGCGGATGGAGTCGGCCTTGGCCAGCGCCTCGGTCGCGAAGGGCTGCGCCACCTCGCGCACCTCCACGCCCATCTGCATCCCCAGGCTCCAGCCGGCCACGTCGTAGGGGACGTCGGGCGGGCCGCCGGGGTAGCGGCGCCTGTCCGGGTAGCGCTGCGGCTCCAGCAGGTCCACGACGTGCGCGCGGAAGGGTTGCTCCAGCAGGACCACGCGCGTCCCCGCCGGGTAGGTCTCGCCGCCCGCCGTGAAGGGGACGCGCGCCTCGTGCACCTCCACGCCGGCCTTGCGCAGGGTGCGCAGCAGCTCGGCGGCGGAGCCGGGATCGCGCTGCTCCGCCGGGAACACGTAGGCGAAGGGCCCGCCCCGGCGCCCCGCGCGCACCTGCTTCTGCGCCAGCGCGGCCATGTTGCCAACGAAGTCCTCGCGCTGGCGGTGCACCAGCCTCACCAGCGACTTGGCGGCGATCAGCTCGTACTCCACGATGTCGCGCGGGCGCCACTCTCCGCCCGCCCACGCTTCCGGGAACATGGAGCCCGCCTGCGGCTGCCGCAGCGAGTCCGGCCTCTGGACGATGGGGTCGCCGTAGTTGGCGCTGGCCGCCTCGGAAAGGATCCCCACCATGTTGTGGCGGGCGGGGACGGTGCGGCCGCCGCCGTGCCACCACAGGTCGAAGGTTTCCTGGTGCGACACCCCGGTCTTGCCGGCGGCGGTGAGGTCCAGCGCCATCTGCGTCCCCACCACGTTGGTCATGCGGACGATGAGCGGGTCCACGTTGGGGTTGAGCGGGTCGTCGAAGGGCGGGATGAAGAGGCGCGCCCCGCGGTTCCCCATCTGGTGCACGTCGTAGACGACCTCGGGGAACCAGCGCTCGTACAGCACCCGCGTCACCGCCTCCGTTTCCGGCTGGGTGACCATGAAGAAGTCGCGGTTGTTGTCGTGCCCCACGTAGTGGTGGTACATCCACGGCATGGGCGCGCCGGACGCCGGGGTCTCGCGGGTGCGCAGCCACCAGTCGCGGGTGATGTCCAGCCCGTCCGGGTTCATCCCCGGCACCAGCAGCACCACCACGTCCTCCAGCGCGCGGCCCAGCTCCGCGTCGACGGCCAGGTCGTGCGCCAGCTCCATGGACATCTGCGTGGCCATGATCTCGTTGCCGTGCAGCGAGGCGCCGATGAACACCACCCCGGGCTGCGCGCGCACCAGCCGGTCGAGCTCCGGCTGCGACAGGCCGCGCGGGTCGGCGATGCGCGCCTGGGCGCGGCGGATCTGCTCCAGGCGCGCCATGTTGGCGGGGGAGGTGATGGTCGCCAGGATCATGGGGCGCCCCTCCACCGTCCGCCCGATGGTGTCCACCCGCACCCGCCCCGAGGCGCGGTCCAGCCGCCCGAAGTAGTCCACGATCTGCCGCCACTCGGCCAGCCGCCCCGACTCGCCGGGGCGGAAGCCGAGGACGCTCTGCGGGGTGGGCACCGCCGCGGCGCGCTGCTGCGCGGCGAGCGGTGCCGGGGCCGCCGCGCAGGCCAGCGCCAGCGCGAGGAGGGGGTGCCGGAAGCGTGCGAGCATGGGATCGTCGCGCTGCGGGAGACGTGCGTTTGTGAGTGCGGACAGAATACGCGCGCGCCCCGCGGCGCACCAGACAGCAGAGAGGGGACAGGGGACAGGGGACAGGGGACAGCCTGCAACGGCGGGCCCCCTCCCCCGGCCCCTCCCCGCAAGGGGGAGGGGAGAACGACACGACGGGCGGCGAGGGTCAGGAAGCCCTCCCCCAGAATTGGGGGAGGGTGGCGAGCCTCAAGCGAGCCGGGTGGGGGCCCCCGCGGACGCCAGCGCGAGCCCCGCGTGAGGGATTTCGGCCCGGAGGGGCGAGACCCGGCGGCAGTTTGCCGGGGCTCGACTCCGTTACGCAGCGTCGTTTGCTGCGTTACGGAGCCGAAGCCCGACCCCGGCGCCAGCCGGGGGCACGCCCGACCCTGCCGTAAAATCAGATGGGCAGCCGAACCCGGATCAGCGACGGATCGGCATTGGGATCGTACCGGTCGTGCCAGCGGTCGTGCTCCGCCGAGCACTCCCGGCTCACCTGCAGCTGGTACGCCGGGTCGAAGGGCCGGTCGTCCGCACGGTCGCGGCACAGGGCGTCCTGGTGCCGGTGGAAGGCGTCGTGCGCCTCGGAGTACGAGCCGTAGCGCGAGTCGCCGTCGCGCCAGATCCCGCCGTCGTCGCGGTACACGCCGCTGCGGGAGTCGTAGCGGCTCCGGCTCCAGCCGCAGTTGGCGACGGTGTTGTGCGGGTTCCCCACGCCGTTGCACCACCCCGGGGGCACGTCGCGGTGCCGGCGGGTGCTCAGCCGGTAGCGCTCGTCGCCCCAGCTCCAGGCGCGGTCGGCGCGCCGGTCGTAGTCGCGGTCCCACTGGACGGCCGGGGCCGTGCGCGTCCGCGTGGACGAGCGCGCCGTGGTCGTCCGCGTCTTGGTGGTGGTGGAGCGTGCGGTGGCCGCCCTGGCCTGTCCGCTTCCGCTGGTGCGGACGGTGGTGCCGGAGCGGGCGGCGCGCGAGGACGAGCCGGACGCCGCCGTCGCCGGGCGCGCCTTGGAGCCCTGGCCCCGCGCCTGGCCCCCTCCGCCGCCGCGGGCCTGGCCGGACTGCTCCTTGCCCTTGTCGCCGTTGCCGTTCCCCTTGCCCTGGGCGTCCAGCGGACCGGCCGAGAGCGCCGCCAGCAGCGCCGCCGCGGCGGCGAGCGTGGAAAGTCGCGTTCCCTTCATGTGGTGCCTCCTCGTCTGGTGTCGGAATCCGGCGGGGAGGGGCAAGGGCGGTGCCAGGACGTTTCCCCGCAGGGATTTGCGCGGGGAGCGGGGAGCGACCCCGGGGGAGGACGGTGGAGCGTCCGCCTTGTCATCCCCGCGGGACGCGGCTACCTTGCGTGCCACATACGCGAAGGGGGCCTTTCGGAAGCCGGTGTGAATCCGGCGCGGCCCCGCCACTGTAAGAGGCCCGGCACACCGTGCGCCGGTCCGGCCCGCTCAGCGGAGGACCCGTCCTCCGTCCAAGCCACTGGGAGCCCGCGAGGCGCCCGGGAAGGCGAGCGAAGCTGCCTCGAGCCAGGAGACCGGCCCCCTCGCTCCCGCATGCAGCCCCCTCGCGGGAGGGGAGCGGGGTCCGTTCCGGAGCCGTCCGTGTCCCCCGTGGGCCCGCGCGCCCGTTTCGCACCCGTTCCCTCCCCGAACCCATGGGAAGGACGGGTTTTTTTGTCGCTCGCGAACCGGCGCCGCCGCGCCCGGGGAGGCTTCCTCCCCCTGCTGGCCCTCCTCCTCCTCCTCCCCGCCTGCGGCGGCGGGGACGCCCCCGCGCGCGCCGCCGCCCCCCCCGCGGACAGCGCCGTCACGCTGGTGGACGACGCCGGGCGCACCGTCCGGCTCCCCCGGCCCGCCCGCCGCGTGGTTTCCCTGATCCCCAGCGCCACGGAGGTGCTGCTGGCGCTGGGCGCCGGCGACCGGCTGGTGGGGCGCACCGACTTCGACCACGGCCCGGGGGTCGACTCGCTCCCCTCGGTGGGCGGCGGGATGACGCCCTCCATCGAGGCCGTGGCGGCGCTGCGCCCGGACCTGGTGCTGGGGTGGGAGACCAAGGGCGACCGGGCCACGCGGCGCCTGGAGGAGCTGGGGATCCCCGTGTTCGCGGTGGAGGTGGACGACACCGTGGGCGTGTTCCGCACCGTAGCCAGCCTGGGGCGGCTGACGGGGCGCGCGGCCGCCGCCGACTCGCTTGCCGCCGGGCTGCGGAGCGAGCTGGCGGAGGTGCGGGCGTCGGTGGCCGGCAGACCCCAGCCGACCGTGTTCTTCCTGGTGTGGAACGACCCGCCCATGACGGCCGGGGCGGGGACCTTCATCTCCCAGGTGCTGGGGGTGGCGGGGGGCCGCAACGTGTTCGCCGACGTGGCGGGGGAGTGGCCCAACGTGGCGCTGGAGGAGATCGTCCGCCGGCAGCCGGACTTCGTGGTGCTCCCGCAGGGCGAAAAGGGCGGCGCCCACGACGTGGACCGCCTGCGCCGCTCCCCCGGGTGGCGCGAGCTGCGCGCCATGCGCGAGGGGCGCGTCGTCACCATCGACTCGGAGCTGATGAACCGCCCCGGCCCCCGGCTGGGCGAGGCCGCGCGGACGCTCCGCGACCGGCTGCACCCGGACGCGGCCCCCCGATGAGGCCCGCGCTGCGCCTCGTGCTGCTGGCCGCCGCGCTCGCCGCCGCCCTGCTGCTGGCGGTGCGCGTGGGCGCCGTCCCCCTGACGGCGCGCGAGATCGTGGACGCCGTGCGGGGAATCGGCGACCCCACCACGGTCGCCATCGTGCGGCGGCTGCGCCTGCCGCGCTCGCTGCTGGCGGCGCTGGTGGGCGGGGCGCTGGCCGCCAGCGGCGCCGTCTTCCAGGCGCTGCTCCGCAACCCGCTGGCGGACCCGTACGTGATGGGCGTGGCCGGGGGCGCGGCGGTGGGGGCGGTGGTCGCCGTGGCGGCGGGCGGGCTGGCCGCATCCGCCGCGCCGGTGTCCGTGGCCGCCTTCGCCGGGGCGGTGCTGGCGGTGCTGCTGGTGTTCCGGATCGCCGCGTCGGCGGGGCGCGCGCTGGACACCCGCGTGCTCCTGCTGGCGGGGGTGGTGGCCGGGTCGTTCTTCAACGCCGTCATCCTGCTCACCCTCACCTTCGCGGACGCGGACTCCTTCCGCTCCGCCATCTTCTGGATGATGGGGAGCTTCGCCGGCGCCACCTGGCGCGGCGACGCGCTCCTGGCCGCGTACCTCGTCCCCGGGCTGGGTCTCCTGTTCGCCCTGGCGCGCCCCCTCAACCTGCTGTCCGTGGGCGAGGAAACGGCGGCGTACCTGGGGACGCGGGTGGAGCGCACCAAGCTGCTCGCCTACACCGCCGCCTCGCTGGTGACCGCCGCCGCCGTGGCCGCCTCCGGGGTGATCGGCTTCGTGGGGCTGGTGATCCCCCACGTGGTGCGCCTGCTGTGGGGCGGCGACCACCGCTTTCTCCTCCCCGCCTCGGTGCTGCTGGGCGCCACCTTCGTGGTCCTCGCCGACGCGCTGGCCCGCGTGGCCGCGGCGCCCACCGAGCTGCCGGTGGGCGTGGTCACGGCGTTCGTGGGGGTGCCGTTCTTCGTGTGGCTGCTGCGGCGGAGGTCGGCGGCGTGAGCGCGTGGAGCTGCGAGGGGGTGACGTTTCGCTACCCAGGGGCGGCCCGGGCGGCGCTGGACGGGGTGGCGCTGGAGATCCCCGCGGGGGCATGTACGGCGGTGCTGGGGCCCAACGGATCGGGCAAGAGCACGCTGCTGCGGCTGCTGCTGGGGACGCTCGTGCCCACGGCGGGGACGGTGAAGTTCGCGGGGCGGCGCGTGGGGGAGTGGCCGCGGGCGGCGCTGGCGCGCGAGGTGGGCGCGGTGCCGCAGGAGGAGGAGTCGCCGTTTCCCATGACGGCGCGCGAGCTGGTGGCGATGGGGCGCTACCCGTACCTGGGCGCCTTCCGCCGCGAGGGCGAGGCCGACCGGCGCGCCATCGCCGGGGCCATGCGCCGCGCCGACGTGGAGGAGCTCGCCGACCGCCCCGTGGGGACGCTTTCCGGCGGGGAGCGGCAGCGCGCCCGCATCGCCCGCGCGCTGGCGCAGGAGCCGGGGACGCTGGCGCTGGACGAGCCCACCGCCGCGCTCGACCTCGCCCACGAGATGGCGATCTTCGAGCTGCTGCGCGACCTGGGGCACGCGGGGACCACCGTGCTCCTGGTGACCCACAACCTCAACCTGGCCGCCCGCTACGCGGACCGGCTGGTGGTGCTGGACCGCGGGCGGATCGCCGCCGAGGGGACGCCCCCGGAGGTGCTCACCGCGGAGATGGTGCAGCGGGTTTACCGCTGGCCCGCACGCATCGTGGCGCACCCGGGCCCGGGCCCGGACACGGGCGCGCCGCAGGTGGTGCCGCTCGCCGCCGGGGCGTGCGGCACGGACACGGACGAGAATCGACAACCCACCGAGGGCCCACGGGGCCGCAAGGACGAGCCGATACCATGAGAACGACAGGAACGCGCACCGCCGCCGGGGTGGCCGGGGCGCTGGCGGTGGCCGCGGCGCTCCCCGGCGCCGCCCGGGCGCAGCAGGAGCCGCGCGCCGCGACGCTGGACACGGTGGTGGTGACCACCAAGCGCTACCCGGCGCTGCGCACCGAGCTGCCGCAGAAGATCGAGGTGATCGGCCGGCGCGACCTGGAGCGCACCCCCGCCGACGAGCTGGCCGACGTGCTGAAGAAGCAGGCCGCGCTGGACGTGATCCAGTACCCCGGGCTGCTTTCCGGCATCGGCATCCGCGGCTTCCGCCCGGAGTTCAGCGGCATCGCCAAGCACACGCTTCTCCTGGTGGACGGGCGGCCGGCCGGCGCCACCAACCTGGCCACCGTCGACCTCAATTCCATCGAGCGCATCGAGGTGCTCAAGGGGCCCGCCTCGTCGCTGTACGGCTCCAGCGCCATGGGCGGCGCCGTCAACCTGATCACCCGCCGCTCCACCGGCGGGCTGGGCGGCAGCGCCTCGCTGGCGTACGGGAGCTGGGAAACGCTGGACCTGTCCGCCCGCGCCGGCGGCAGCCTGACGAGCCGGCTGGACGCCGACTTCGGGCTCGCGCGCTTTTCGCGCGGCGCCGACTACCGCGTGGGCGAGGGCAACCTGTTCCGCGGCTGGGTGGGGAGCACCGAGGCCACCAAGCTGCTTTCCCCCACCGAGAGCGAGGCCGTACCCGAGCGCGGCGACGGCGCGCTGCGGCCCAACACCCGCTACACCTACGGCGCCGGCAACGCCCGCCTGGGCCTGCGCCTGGGCGACGCGTTCCGCGTGGACGTGCGCGGCGAGGCCTTCGGGGCCGACGACGCGGAAACCCCCGGCGACCTGTACGTGGACGGCGACCCCGGGCAGCGCAAGAACCTGGAGCGCCGGAGCGGCGACGTCGGCCTGTCCGGCGCATGGGGGATCCACACACCCCTGCTGCGCGCCTACGCCGCGAGCGAGACCACCGACTTCTTCGACACCTACGCCGCGGACCCGTACGTCAGCTTCACCAGCGAAACCGCGACGCGCGGCGTGCAGCTCCAGGACGTCGCGCGCTTCGGCGCGCAGGCGCTCACGGTGGGCGTCGACTACCACTTCGCGGGGGAAACGTCGGGCGTCTTCACGGGCGAGGCGCAGCCCTCCGCGCCCTACTCCCCCGACGCCGCCACCCGCTCCGCCGCCGCCTTCGCGGAGGCCCGCTTGGCGCTCCCCGGCGGCCGGCTGAGCGGCACCGTCGGCGGCCGCTTCGACCGGGTGGCGCTGGAGATCCGCGAAACCCCGCTGCGCCCCGACTGGCAGCCGGACGAGGAGACCTTCACCGTCTTCAACCCCAGCGCCGGGCTCCAGTACGCCGCCGCGCCGGGACTCCGCCTGCACGGCACCGTGGGCCGCGCCTTCGTCGCCCCCAACGCCTTCGGCCGCGCCGGGCTGTCGGTGCAGCGCGGCGCCGGCGGCGTCGCCAGCATCACCGTGGGCAACCCCGACCTGGACCCGGAAAGCTCCGTCACCTGGGACGTGGGCGCCGGCATCGAGCGCCGCTCCCTGGGGCTGGACGCCGACGTGACGTACTTCGACACCCGCGTGGAGGACCGCATCAGCTCGGTGCGCGCCAGCTTCCCCGCGGGGGCGCGGCCGGTCACCGCCGGCGGCGACCCGGTGGGCTCGGTGAGCACCTACGTCAACGCCAACCGGGCGCGCATGTCGGGGGTGGAGTGGCGGCTGGGGTGGGACCTGGGCGCCCTCGCCGCCCGCAGCTACTCGCTGCGCCTGTTCGCCAACGCCACCCACTACCTGGAGCGCGAGGAGACCGCGCGCGGCGTGCAGGTGGACGCCTCGCGCTTCGCCGGCCGCACCGACTTCCGCCCGGAGGAGGTCGCCGGGGCGCTGGTCTTCGGCGACGACGCCGAGCAGCAGATCCGCAACGTCGCCGGCGCCACCGTCAACTACGGGGTGGAGTGGGACGACCTGCGCCGCTTCAGCACCCGCCTCACCGGGCGGTACGTGGGCGGGCGCACCGACCAGGACTTCACCGACTTCTCGCGCATCTCCGACATCGAGTACCCGGCGTTCATGACGCTGGACCTGGTGTCCACGGTGCGCCTGGCCGACCGTTTCGCGCTATCGGTGCTCGTCGACAACCTGACCGACGAGAACTACTACGAGGTGCGGGGCTTCAACCTGCCCGGGCGCGCGCTCCGGCTGCGTCTCACGGCGGACCTCTAAGTTCTCTTTCGGTGGAGGGGCGGGTCCACGGTGTGGGGCCGCTCCGGAACCAGGCCAAACAGCCGGCCTGTTTCCTACGCGGGTCGCGGAGCCAGCCGAAACTGCCCGGCTGTCTCCGCTCCGGCTTCGGGAGCCTCACGCAAACCGCCGCGTGAGTCTCCCTTCGCTGCATATGGGGGAGGAAACCGCAACGGCGGCCAACGGTTTGCGTCATCGGCGACGGCGGGTCGCCGGGGACGCCGCACGCTGCGCGTGCACCGGACGACCACGTTCGCACTCACGCACTTTCGCACTTGCCTTTCCTGCTCGCCGTCCGCCCCTTCCTGCTCGCCGTGGCGACGCTCACCCCGGTGCGCGTTCCGCTGCGCGGCGCGGCCGCGCCGGAGGAACTGCGCGCGGCGACGGCGTTCTACCCGCTGGTGGGGCTGCTGGTGGGGACCCTGCCGGCGCTGGCGCTCCTCCTCCCGCTCCCGCCGGTCCCCATCGCGACGGTGGCGCTCGCGGCGTGGGTGCTGGCGACCGGGGCGCGGCACCTGGCGGGATGGGCGGAGTGCTGCGACGCGGCCTTCGCGCCGCCGCTGGCGAGCGCGGCCGCCACGCGCGAGCGGCGGCTGGGGATCCTCCGCGACCCCCGATTGGGCGCCCATGGCGTCGTCGGCATTGGACTGCTGCTGCTGGGCAAGTGGACGGCGCTGGTGTACGCCACCCCCATCGCGCCGCTGCTGGCGGCCCCGGTCGCGCGCTGGGCCATGGTGCACGCGCTCCGCGCGCACCCCGCCGCGCGCGTGGACGCCACGGGCGCCGCGGTCGCCGGCCACGGGCGGCTGTGGACCGCCACGGGCGTGCTCATGGCCGTGGTCCTCCCGCTCGTCGGCACGTCGGGCGACCCGCTGCGCCTGGCGATGGTGGTGATCGCGGGCGCCGCCGCGGCGCTGCTCGCCGGCGAGTGGCTGGCCCGGCGCTTCGGCGGGGTCTCGGGCGCCGTGTGCGGCGCCCTGGCCGAGGCCGCGGAGCTGGCCGCGCTCTGGGTGTTCGTGCCGTGGGGGTACGCATGACCCCCCGCCCCACGCCGGGGCTCCGCGTGAGGGATTTCGGCCCGAAGGGGCGAGACCGCGCGGCTGTTTGCGCGGGCTCGACTCCGTTGCAGACGGTCGTTTCGTCTGCTACGGAGCCGAAGCCCGACCCCGGCGCCAGCCGGGGGCACGCCCAAA
>JBEVLE010000261.1:0-4407 GCA_040509335.1 Longimicrobiaceae bacterium
CGGGGCGCGCCGGGAGCCGCGGTGCCGCGCATCCACCTCCTGCCGCGGGAGCGCGAAGGATGACCCTGCCGCCCGTCTCGCGTCGCCTGCGGATCCTGGCGTTCGACCCCAGCCTGGCGAGCCGCCTGGACACCGCCACCATCGGCGAGATCACCGTGAGCGTGCCCTGGGAGGAGGAGCTGGCCCCGGGGCCGGTGGGCGAGTACGTGGAGGTCGTGGACTGCGACCCGGCGAGCGGCGTGGCGTATCCGCCGGTGGACCTGAACCACCGCCACGTGCTGGCGCAGGACGGGCTCTCCCCGTCCGAGTCGGACCCCCGCTTCCACCAGCAGATGGTGTACGCGGTGGCGATGACCACCATCCGCAGCTTCGAGCGGGCGCTGGGGCGCGTCGCCCTGTGGGCCGACCACCGCATCCGGACGGAGCGCGGCGAATACCGCGCGCAGTTCGTGCGGCGGCTGCGCATCTACCCGCACGCCGTGCGCGACCGCAACGCGTACTACAGCCCCGCGCGCAAGGCGCTGCTCTTCGGGTACTTTCCCGTGGACTCCGGCGACGGGCACGCCGCGCCGGGGACGCTGGTGTTCACCTGCCTGTCGCACGACGTGGTCGCGCACGAGGTGACGCACGCGCTGCTGGACGGGGTGCACCCGCGCTTCAACGAGCCCAGCAACCCCCACGTGCACGCCTTCCACGAGGCGTTCGCGGACATCGTGGCGCTGTTCCAGCACTTCTCCTACCCGGCGGTGCTGGAAAGCCAGGTCCGCAGGACGCGGGGCGACCTGCACACGGAAAGCCTGCTGGCGCAGCTCGCCCACCAGTTCGGGCAGGCCACCGGGCGCGGCTCGGCGCTGCGCGACGCGCTGGGCGAGACCGACCCGGAGACCGGCGCGTGGAAGCCGCGGCGCCCCGACCCCCGCGCCCTGCGGGAGGCGCGGGGGCCGCACGCGCGCGGCTCGGTGCTGGTGGCCGCGGTGTTCCGCGCCTTCCTCCTCATCTACCGCGCGCGCACCGCGGACCTGTTCCGCATCGCAACCCAGGGCACCGGGACGCTGCCGGCGGGCGACATCCACCCCGACCTGGCGCGGCGGCTGGCCGCGGAGGCGGCCAAGTACGCCGAGCGCGTGCTGCAGATGTGCATCCGCGCCATCGACTACTGCCCCCCGGTGGACATCACCTTCGGCGACTTCCTGCGCGCGGTGATCACCGCCGACGTGGACTACGCGCCCGAGGACGCGGCGGGCTTCCGCATCGTGTTCATCGAGAGCTTCCGCGAGTGGGGGATCCACCCGCGCGGAGTCACCGGCCTGGGGAGCGACGCCCTGGCGTGGCCCCGCGGCGACGACCTGCTCCGGGACCTCGACGGGCCGGATCCCGGCGACGCCCCCGGCGCGGACGCCCGGCACCGGCTCCGGGAGCTCGCGGCGTCGGCCACGCGTGGCTGGGACCTGGAAAGCAGCCGGTACCGGGTGTGGAAGGCGCTCGGGCCGGTGCGCGCGCGATTCCGGGAGTGGCTGCGCGACAGCGATCCCGCGGGGCGCCACTACGCCCGGCTCTTCGGCCTGGTGGTGGACCCGGCCGCGCCGCCCACCGTGGCCCGCGACCGGCGGGGCGAGCCGGCGGTGGAGGTGCACTCGGTGCGACCCACGGCGCGGCGCACGGTGAGCGGCGGCACCCGCACGGACCTGGTGATCGAGGTCACGCAGCGGCGGCTGGGCTACTTCGACCGGGAGGTGCAGGCGAGCGTGGACCGCGGCGAGCGCTCGCCGGACGACTGGCCGCACGACTTCGTGCTCCGCGCGGGGTGCACCGTGCTCATGGACCCGGCGACGGCCGAGGTGCGGCGCGTGATCCGCACCGCCGCCCCGGTGGACGACGACGACGAGCTGGAGCGGGTGCGGCGGTTCCATGCCGGCGAGACGGGCGCCGCCGGCAACGCGTTCGACGCGGGGCTCCCGGGGAGCCTGGGGCGGCTGGGCGCCGCCCGGCGCGACGAGCCCTTCGCCCTGCTGCACCGGACGGAGGAGGAGTGACCGTGCCCCGGCTCCGGCCGCCCGACGACGGCGTGACCGTCCGCATGTACCGGCAGGGCCACGGCGACTGCTTCCTCCTCGCGCTGCCGCGGGAGGGGGGCGGCGACCCCGTGTACGTGCTGGTGGACTGCGGCTGCGAGCCGGGCTCGCCCGCGTACCTGGGCGGCGCCAGGATCGACGACGTGGTGAGGCACATCGGCGAGGCCACCCGCTGGCGCCTGGACCTGGCGGTGGTCACCCACGGGCACCGGGACCACGTCAACGGCTTCTGGAAGGAAGGGTCGAACCCGTTCGCGCGGTTCCGGATCGACGAGGCGTGGATGGCGTGGACCGAGGACCCCGCCGACGAGCTGGCCGGCGAGCTGCGCAGGCGCCGCCGCGACGCGCTGCTGGGGCTGATCGGCGCGCGGCGGATGCTCGCGGATGCCGTGGACGACCAGGACCCCGTCCTGCACCGGGTGGACGCCCTGCTGGGGGTGGAGCTGGGGGGCGGGGGGGAGCTCCCGCGGCTCGGCGACCTCGCGGCGGCGGGCGAGCGGCTGGCGGCCGGCGACGCGGCGCGCTCCGTCAACGAGCGGGCGATGAAGCTGGTCAGGGACAAGGCGCGGGCCGGGCGGGGGGTCCGCTACCTGTCGCCCGGAGAGCGCCCCCGCGTGGTCGCCGGCTCCGCGGGGGTGCGCGCCTACGTGCTGGGCCCCCCGCGCGACGAGCGGCTGCTCCGCGACGAGGACCCGGTGGGCGACGAGGCGTTCCCGCGGGGGAGCCAGGCGCGGGGGCTTTCCTTCCACGCCGCCGTTTCCGCCGCCGGCAGGAGCGGCGCGCCGTTCGGCGGCCGCCACTGCGTCCCCCTGGAGCGGGCGCTGGACGACCCCGGGTCCTTTTTCGTCCGGCACTACGGGCGCGAGGGCGACGGCGTGGACGACCGCGACGGCGTGGAGGTGCCGCCCGACGCCGCCTGGCGCCGCATCGGCGACGAGTGGCTGCGCTCGGCGGAGGCGCTGGCGCTCGCGCTGAACACCGGCGTCGACAACACCAGCCTGGTGCTCGCCTTCGAGCTCCCCCGGACCCGCAAGGTGCTGCTCTTCGTGGGCGACGCCCGGCGCGGCAGCTGGGTGTCGTGGCCGCGCTGCGAGTGGCGGGAGAACGGCGCCGCGGTGACCGCGCGCGACCTGCTGGGGCGAACGGTGCTGTACAAGGTGGGGCACCACGGCAGCCACGGCGCCACCCTGGACGGCCGCGCCGACGACCCGCACCCCAACCTGGCGTGGATGGCCCGGGGCGAGTACGCGGGCGAGTTCACGGCGATGATCACCGCCGTCAGCCAGTGGGCCGCCGACGACAACGATCCTCCGTGGCACCACCCGCTGCCGTCCATCCGCAGGGCGCTCCTCGAAAAGGCGCAGGGGCGGGTGTTCCAGACGGACGTGGCCCGGCCCGAGAAGCCCGCCGGCGTGCCCGACGAGGCGTGGCGCGAGTTCATGGCGCGCGCGGACTTCCAGGAGCTGTACTTCGACTGGACGATCCACGACCGGTGAGATCATCGGCACTGGTTGAAAGGGCGTGGGTTGGGCGTGCCCCCGGCTGGCGCCGGGGTCGGGCTTCGGCTCCGTAACGCACGATAAAACTGTGCGTAACGGAGTCGAGCCCGCGCAAACAGCCGCGCGGTCTCGCCCCTGCGGGCCCGAAATCCCTCACGCAGGGGTGGCGCTGGCGTCCGCACGGGCGGGCCCCCTCACCCCCCGGCGCCGGCCGACCACCTGCCCTGAGCCCGCCGAAGCACGCTAGCCCTCTCCCCTGCTCCCGCCGGTCGTTGTTCAGCCGCGCCGAAATGCGTGACTTCGTGTGTTTCTTGAGATTTTCGTAAGCGCATGCGATTGCATATGCTTAACAGAATTGCAGCCGGGCACTGGGCATCTTGGGGCCACGGGGAGTTTCCGTGGTTGACAACCTTTTGCGGTTTTGCTGAATCCAATCGGGTGAAGGAAGCGTAGTGCCCCGCAGGTCACGTTTCACCCGATCCGAAAGGAAAATCATGTCTCGTCTTGCGTCTTATGCCGCCGCCCTCGCCGTGGGCCTCTTGATCTCCGCCTGCGCCGACCGCCCCGCCGACCGCGTCGCTCCGCTTCCGGCGCGCACCGCGGCCCAGGAGGCTCCGGCGGTCCTGTGCGGCGACGCTGCCCGTCCCTGCGAGCTGGACGCGATCGTCGTTTCCGCCGAGCGCGCCGCCGCCGCGGACGCCCCGGTCGCGGTCCGCTCCTGACCCGACGCGGCGCCCCGTCCGCCGGCACGCACGGGCGGACGAGTCGACCCTCACGGCGTGGCCGCCACCGGCGGCCCTGAAGGGCATAGATGAGGAAGCGCCGCCCGGACTCCG
>JBEVLE010000262.1:0-12745 GCA_040509335.1 Longimicrobiaceae bacterium
GGCGGCGCGCGCCGCCGCCCGGCGCATGGCCGCGGCGCTGGGCGAGCGGGTGGGCGACACCGTGGGCCACCGGGTGCGCATGGACACGCGGGTGGGACCGCGGACGCGCCTGGAGGTGGTGACCGAGGGGGTGCTGGCCCGCATGCTCCAGTCCGACCCGGCGCTGGAGGGCGTGGGGCTGGTGGTGTTCGACGAGTTCCACGAGCGCTCGCTGCACGCCGACCTGGGACTCGCCCTGGCGCTCCAGTCGCAGGCGCTGCTGCGCGACGACCTGCGCATCCTGGTGATGTCCGCCACCCTGGACGGGGCGGCGGTCGCAGCGCTCCTGGGCGGCGCCCCCGTGGTCACCAGCGAGGGCCGCGCCCACCCCGTGGCAACCCGCTACCTCCCCCGCCCCGCCGAGGGGTGGCTGGACGCGCGGGTGGCGCGCGCCACCCTGGAGGCGCTGGAGCGCGAGCCGGGCGACGTGCTGGTGTTCCTCCCCGGCCAGGCGGAGATCCGCCGCGTGGAGGAGCGCCTGCGCGAGGCCGGCCCCGGGCCGGGCGTGCGCGTCGCCCCGCTCTACGGCAACCTGCCGCAGGAGGCGCAGGACCGCGCCATCGAGCCCTCGCCGCCGGGCGAGCGCCGGGTGGTGCTCGCCACCTCCATCGCCGAGACCAGCCTGACCATCGAGGGAGTGCGCGTGGTGGTGGACAGCGGGGTGATGCGCGTCCCCCGCTTTTCGCCGCGCACCGGGATGACGCGGCTGGAAACGGTGCCGGTGACGCGCGCCTCCGCCGAGCAGCGCCGCGGGCGGGCGGGGCGCGTGGGGCCGGGGGTGTGCTACCGCCTGTGGACCGAGGCCGAGCAGCACGGGCTGGTGCCCCACGCCACGCCGGAGATCCTGGCCGCCGACCTGGCGCCGCTCGCGCTGGAGCTCGCCGCCTGGGGGATCTCCGACCCGGCGGAGCTGCGCTGGCTGGACCCGCCCCCCACCGCCGCCTTCGGGCAGGCGCGCGGGCTGCTGGCGCAGCTGGGCGCGCTGGACGCCGTCGGCGCCGCCACCCCGCACGGGCGGCGCATGGCCGCGCTGGGCACCCACCCGCGCCTGGCGCACATGCTCCTGCGCGGCGCCGAGCTGGGCCTCGGCGCCCTGGCCTGCGATCTCGCCGCCCTCCTGGAAGAGCGCGACCCCTTCCGCGGCGAGGGCGGCGGCATCCCCGACGCCGACCTGCGCCTGCGCCTGGAAGCGCTCCGCGCCCCCCGGGGCGGGGGGAGCCACCGCGGCCAGCGCGTGGACGCCGGCACGCTCCACCGCGCCCGCGACGCCGCCCGCCACTGGCGCGACGCGCTGCGGATCCGGGCCGGCGCCCCCCGCCCGGCCGACGAGGCCGAATCGGCCGGGCTGCTGCTGGCCTTCGCCTACCCGGACCGCATCGCGCAGAAGCGTCCGGGGCAGCCGGGGCGCTTCCTGCTGCGGGGCGGCCGCGGCGCCGTGCTGGAGGGCGCGCAGGCGCTCGCCGACGCCCCGTACCTGGTGGCCGCCGAGCTGGACGGACAGGGGCGCGAGAGCCGCGTGTACCTGGCGGCCCCGCTGGCCGAGGAGGAGCTGTCCGCCCACTTCGCCGATCAGACCGAAACGGAGGCGAGCGTCGCCTGGGACGCCGACACCGGCTCCGTGCGGGCGCGCCGCCGGGAGCGGCTGGGCGCGCTGGTGCTGCGCGACGCCCCGCTCCCCGACCCGGACCCCGGGGCCGTGGCCGCCGCGCTCCTGGACGGCATCGCCCGCGCCGGGATCGCCTCGCTGCCCTGGTCCCGGGACGCGCAGCGACTCCGCGAGCGGCTCGTGTTCCTGCACCACCACGATCCCGCCTGGCCGGACGCCTCCGACGACGCGCTCCTCGCCACGCTCCCCGAGTGGCTGGGCCCGCGCCTGTACGGGCTGCGGCGCATGGACGAGGTGCGCCGCCTGGACCCCGGCGGGATCCTGCTGGACCGGCTCCCCTGGGAGCGCCGCGCCGCGCTGGACGCGCTTGCCCCGTCGCACGTGCAGGTGCCCAGCGGCTCCCGCATCCCCGTGGACTACTCCGACCCGGACGCGCCGGTGCTCGCCGTGCGCCTCCAGGAGGTGTTCGGGATGACGGAAACCCCGCGCGTCGCCGGGGGGCGCGTGCCGCTCACCCTCCACCTGCTTTCGCCCGCGGGCCGGCCGGTGCAGGTGACCCGCGACCTGGCGAGCTTCTGGAGCGGCACCTACTTCGAGGTCAAGAAGGATCTCAAGGGCCGCTACCCCAGGCACTACTGGCCCGACGACCCGCTCCAGGCGACGCCCACGCACCGGGTTCGTCCGCGACCTCCTTCGTGACTGCATACGGCGGGGTTGGGCGTGCCCCCGGCTGGCGCCGGGGTCGGGCTTCGGCTCCGTAACGCACGAAACAACCGTGCGTAACGGAGTCGAGCCCCGGCAAACTGCCGCCGGGTCTCGACCCTTCGGGCCGAAATCCCTCACGCGGGGCTCGCACTGGCGTCCGCTACTCCTCCGGGTCGTCCACCCCCAGCTCGGCGTCCTCGCGGGCGACGCGCGCCAGGATCCGCTGCCCCTCCGGCGTGTCGTCCGGGACGATGTGCGGGCTGCCGCAGCGCCGGCACACCACCGGCAGGTGCGTCCGCCGCCAGACCGAGTAGGCGATCCCGGGGACCACGAGCAGCAGGTAGAGCGCCGCCTCGGCACGCCACCCGCCCCGCTTGGCCCGGGTTCCCGGGCCGTGGTAGCCGCAGTTGGTGCAGACGTCGGCGGGGGCGCGCGAGCGGGACGCGGCGTCCAGCTCCTTCGCGCACCGCTTGCAGAGCCCGTCGTCGCGCTTGGTGGAGCGCCCGCACTCCCAGCAGACCGCCTCGGTCATCACGCTCCTCCGGTCCGTGCCGCCGGCCCCGTCCCCCGCGGACGTGGCCACCCCGGCGAGAAAAAAGCGCTCTCATAGTAGCGCGCCCGCCCCGCCGCATCCAGCCGCATCGTGCAGGGCGCCGCCACGTCCGGAAACGATTTCCGCATCGCCCGCCGCACCCCGCTCGCCGGAGGACCCTCAAGCCCCGTGCCGGCAGCCGTTTGCGCCGCGGCCTTCCGCCGGCACCCGGGTTGCAGCCCACGCCGTCTTCCGGTGAACACGACCCACGAGAGGACGGCATGAAGCGAACGTGGACGGCCGCGCTGCTGGCGGCGGCGCTGGCGGCGTGCGCGGGCGGGGCCCCCACCGGCTCCGGCGGCGAGGACGGCGGCGGGGAGGCGGGGCTCGGCCCCGGGGCCTCGCTGGGGGGCCGGCGCCCCTTCCCCGACGACAACCCCTGGAACCGCGACGTGTCCGCCGACCCGGTGGACCCCGCCTCCGCCACGCTGATCGCGAGCTGCGGCGCCGACCGCACGCTGCACCCCGACTTCGGCACCACCTGGAACGGCGCCCCCAACGGGATCCCCTACGTGGTGGTGTCCGGCGGCCAGGCGCGCGTGCCGGTGACCTTCGGCTACGCCGACGAGAGCGACCCCGGCCCCTACCCGGTGCCCGCGGACGCCCCCGTGGAGGGCGGCCCGGCCGGCACCGGCGACCGGCACGTCGTCGTGGTGGACCGCGACAACTGGAAATTGTACGAGCTGTTCGACGCGCACCCGCAGAACGGCGGCGCGAGCTGGCGCGCCGGCTCCGGCGCCGTCTTCGACCTGCGGAGCAACGAGCTGCGCCCCGCCGGGTGGACCTCCGCGGACGCCGCGGGGCTCCCCGTGTTCCCCGGCCTGGTGCGCTACGACGAGGCCGTGGAGCGCGGCGAGATCCGGCACGCGCTGCGCTTCACCTGCCCGGCCACGCGGCGCGCGTACGTCCACCCCGCCCGCCACTTCGCCAGCACGCGCACCGACGCCGCGCTGCCGCCCATGGGCATGCGCGTGCGCCTGCGCGCCGACTACGACGTCGCGGGCTTTCCGCCGGCCGCGCGGGCCGTGCTGGTGGCGATGAAGAAGTACGGGATGCTGCTGGCCGACAACGGGAGCGCCTGGTACGTGAGCGGCGCCCCCGACCCGCGCTGGAGCGACGACGAGCTCGCCACGCTGCGGCGCGTGCGGGGAAGGGACTTCGAGGTGGTGCGGATGGGGGAGGTGACGACCCGGTGAGCCGCGCCGGCGGGCGCGCTACTCCGTGCGCGGCACCGGGGCGTGGTGCTCGTCCAGCCGGCGGCCCAGCGCGTGGATGGCGCTGCGCAGGTGGTTCCGCGGCGGGAGGATGTGGTCGCGGATGATCAGCCGCTCGCGGATGGGGAGGCGCGTGGCCTTGCCCACCGCCTGGTCCAGCTGGTCCATGGCCTGGTTCACCATCTCCAGGACCTCCGCCATGCGGGCTTCCTGATCCTCGCTCATCCCACGCTCTTCCCAGGGGTGTGCACGCTCCGTAGACACCCGGATGTTACACGCCCCGGGCCCCGCCCCGGAAGGGGTGCGGCACCCCCTTCCCGACAGGCCGGTCCGGGGCGTCCCGCGAGCGGATTTCCGCCGTCTCCGCGTGGCAGGAGCTAAGCGCGCGCGGCAGGGACGCGTGTCGCGGAGCCGGCCCCGATTCCGGCTCCCCGGCTACTCCGCCCGGTGCCAGGCCTCCAGCACCTCGCGCTCGTGCTCCCGCGTGATCCCCACCGGCTCGTCCACGATCGTTTCCGCGTCCGGGCGGGACAGCTCGTACGCCAGCGAGTCGCGCACCGTCTCCTCCAGCGGGCGGAACGTCAGGCCGGCGGCCACCGAGCGGTCCACCGGCACCCGGTGCGGGTCCGGCCAGGGGTCCGGCGGCGGAGCGACCCAGAAGGGGAGCCCCACCCAGGGGCGCACCCCGTGCTCCCACAGGAACACGTCTTCCACCCAGGTGAAGCGCGCGTCGCTCCCGCTCGCCTCGCGGCAGGCTTCCAGCACCTGCCCGGCCGTCCACTCCAGGTACGGGCCGGGGGCCAGGAAGGTCCCCGCGGTCCCGTCCTCCAGCATCCGCACCATCCACCCCGCCAGGTCGCGCGCGTCCATGAGCTGCCAGGGGCGCTCCGGCTCCCCCGGCGCCAGCACCTCCCCGCCCTCCGCGATGCGCAGCAGCCAGTAGCGGAAGCGCCCCAGGTCGTCGTACGGCCCCACCAGCAGCCCCGGCCGCACGATCGTGGCCCGCCCCGGGAAGGCCGCCTCCACCGCCCGCTCGCACAGCAGCTTCATGCCGCCGAAGCTGCGGGGGGTCACCTCCTCCGTGTCCGGGTCCTCCAGCTCGACGGTGGGGGAGTCGTCGCCGATCGCCCGCGGCACGTCGACGCGGTACACCGCGATCGAGGACACGAACAGGTAGCGCTCCGCCGAGTCCGCCAGCGCCTCCGCCGCCATGCGCGCCACCCGCGGCAGGTAGGCGGAGGTGTCCACCACCGCGTCCCAGCGGCGGCCGCGCAGGGCGGAAAGGTCCGCGGTGCGGTCGCCCGCCAGGTGCTCGGCCTCCGGGAACAGCCCCGGCCCGCTCTCGCCGCGGTTGAAGAGCGTCACCTCGTGCCCGCGGGCCAGCGCCGCCTGCACCGCGTGCCGGCCCAGGAAGCGGGTGCCGCCCAGGAACAGGATCTTCATCGCCGCGCCCGGTGCCAGGCGTCCAGCACCTCGCGCTCCCGCTCGCGCGAAATCCCGGCCTTCTTCCCCCGCTCCTCCTCCGGGCGGGCGCGGTCCCACTCCAGCGTGTCGCGGATGGTGTCCGCCAGCGGCCGGGAGGCGAGCCCCGCCTCCACGGCGCGGTCCACCGCCACGTCGTAGGCGCCGCGCAGCGCCGCATCGTCCTCCGGGAACCAGAAGGGAAGCTCCGTCCACGGCTCCACCCCCTGCTCCAGCAGGAACTCCTCCGGCACCCAGGTGAGCTCCGCGCCGCTCCCGCTCACCCGCGCGCAGCTTTCCAGCACCTCGCCGATGGTCCGGGCGCCGCGCGGGCCGTCCGCGTTGAAGCGGCCCGTGCGCCCCGCCTCCACCATGCGCACCATCCACCCGCCCAGGTCGCGCACGTCCACGAACTGCCAGGTGCGCCCGGGGTCGCCGGGGGCCAGCACCTCGCCGCCCTCCGCCACGCGGCGGGGCCAGTAGGGAAAGCGGTCCGTGTAGTCGTCGGGGCCCACGATCAGCCCCGGCCGCACCACCAGCGCCCGCCCGGGGAAGGCCGCCTCCACCGCCCGCTCGCACAGCACCTTGAGCCCCCCGTACGTGCCGCCGTCCACCTCCTCCGTGTCCGGGTCCTCCAGCTCCGCCAGCGGCGAGTCCTCGCGCAGGGGGAGCGGCGCGCCCGGCGCGTACACCGAGATGGTGGAAACGAACAGGTACAGCTCCGCCGCGTCCCGCAGCGCCTCCGCCGAGATGCGCGCCACCCGCGGCACGTACGCCGAGGTGTCCAGCACCGCGTCCCAGCGGCGGCCGGCGAGCGCGCCCAGGTCGCGCCCGCGGTCGCCGCGGACCCGCTCCACCTCCGGGAACAGGTGCGCCCCGTGCTCGCCGCGGTGAAAGAGCGTCACCTCGTGCCCGCGCTCCAGCGCCGACGCCACCAGGTGCCGCCCCACGAACTGCGTGCCGCCCAGCACCAGGAGCTTCATCGCGCGCCGCCCTCGCGGTCCCGCAGGGCGCCCAGCAGCTTGTCGTGGATCCCCCCGAAGCCGCCGTTGGACATCACCAGCACCACGTCCCCCTCGCGCAGCTCCGGCGCCAGGTGCGCCACGATGTCGTCCGGGGCGGGGATGAAGTGCGCCGGCTTCCCCTGCGCCCGCCAGGCCTCCACCATCCGGTTGGGGTCGATGGCCGTTTCCTCCGTGTAGCGCTCCGGGTGGAAGAGCCCCGCCAGCACCACCGCGTCCGCCCCCGCGAAGGCCTGCTCGTACGGCGCCTGGAATTCGCGCCGCTGCGCCGTGTAGCTGCGCGGCTCGAAGATCGCCACCACCCGCCGCCCCGCGTACTTCTGGCGCACCGCCTCGATGGTCTCGCGAACCGCCGTGGGGTGGTGGGCGAAGTCGTCGATCACCGCCACCCCCCCCACCTCGCCGCGCACCTCCATGCGCCGGCGGACGCTGCGGAAGGTGCGCAGCCCCAGGCGCACCCCGTCCCGGTCCGCCCCCACCGACTCCGCCGCCGCGATCGCCGCCAGGCAGTTGCGCACGTTGAAGGAGCCCGCCAGCGGCGTTTCCACCCGCCCCCAGGGCTCGCCGTCGTGCACCACGTCGAAGCGCGACCCCTCCGGCCCGAACTCCGCGTTCAGCGCCCTCCAGCGCGGGTGCCCGCCCCCATCCGCCCCCGCGTCGCCGAAGGACTGCACCGGGGCGAAGGAGCGCGCCGCCAGCTCCCGCACGATCGGCGAGTCCCACCCCGCGACCAGCGTCCCGGCGGAGGGGACCAGGTTGACGAAGCGCGCGAAGGCGAAGCGGTACGCCTCCTCGTCGCGGTAGATGTCCGCGTGGTCGAACTCGATGTTGTTCACGATCGCCGTGTCCGGCAGGTAGTGCCACATCTTGGGGCCCTTGTCGAAGTACGCCGTGTCGTACTCGTCCGCCTCCACCACGAAGTAGCCGGAATCCGTGAGGCGGAAGGAGGTCCCGAAGTTCTCCGCCACCCCGCCGATGAGGAACGACGGGTTCAGCCCCGCGCACTCCAGGATCCAGGCCAGGATGGAGGTGGTGGTGGTCTTGCCGTGCGTCCCCGCCACCGCCAGCGAGTGCCGCCCGCGGATGAACTCCTCCTTGACCGTCACCGCCGCGGAGGTGTACGGGATCTTGCGGTTGAGCACCTCCTCCAGCTCCGGGTTGCCGCGGGAGATGGCGTTGCCCACCACCACCATGTCCGGGCGGGGCTCCAGGTTGTCCGGCGAGTACCCCTCGCGGAAGGGGATTCCCAGCTCGCGGAGCTGCGTGGACATGGGCGGGTACACGTTCTCGTCCGACCCCGTCACGGTGTGGCCCGCGGCGCGGAGCAGGCCCGCCAGGGAGCCCATCGCGGTCCCCCCGATGCCGATCAGGTGGTAGTGGCGAGGCTCCATGAGCAGGCTCCAGCGTGCGTGGGGTGAGCGGATACGGTGCGGCGCGCCCATGCGAGCGGTGTGCCGCGGCGGCGCCGAGGCACTATATTGGCAGTGGCTCCTGCGGTGAGCAACCGCGCCCACGACTCCCGGGAAGCAACCTGGCATGACCAAGAACACGCTCCGCCTGACCCTGGTGGCCGCCTCCGCCGCGGCCCTGGCGGGCTGCCTCGACTCCACCGCGCCCGACCCGAGCTACGCCTGCGGCGTCAACGCCACCCCCACGCCCCAGATCACCGGCGACACCATCCCCGGCCAGAACGGCCTCAAGTACATCGCCGGGATTGCGGGCGACACCGCCGAGGGCGACGTCGTCCAGAACACCAACACCGTGGAAGTCTGCTACGTCGGCTTCTTCCCCAACGGGCAGGTGTTCGACCGGGGGGCCACCGTCGTCGACATTCCCGCGGGCCTGGTCATCGCCGGCTTCTCGCAGGGAATCGTGGGGATGCGCGAGGGCGCCACGCGCCGCCTCATCGTCCCGCCGTCGCTGGGCTACGGCAGCGCCGGCGCAAAGGACCCGAACACCGGGGCCGTGATCATCCCGGGGAACGCAACCATCGTGTTCGACGTCGGCATCCTGCGGGTGCGCTGAGAAGGGGGGCGGGAAAGGGGGTATGAGCGGAGAAGCGCTCCTCGCCGTCACGGACGACCTGTGGGTGCCTCGCGCGGAGCTGGACTTCCGCGCGTCGCGCTCCGGGGGTCCGGGGGGGCAGCACGTCAACACCTCGTCCACCAGGGTGGAGCTCACCTGGAGCGTGGCGGGCTCCCCCTCGCTCAGCGAGGAGCAGCGCGCCCGCGTGCTGGACAAGCTCGCCAACCGCATCGACGGCGAGGGCGTGCTGCGCCTGGCCGCCAGCGAGCACCGCAGCCAGCACCAGAACCGCGAGGCGGCCGTGGAGCGCTTCGTGGAGCTGGTGCGCGCCGCGCTGCACGTCCCCAAGCCGCGCAGGAAGACCCGCCCCACCCGCGCCTCCCGCGAGGTGCGCCTCCAGTCCAAGAAGCGCCGCTCCGAGGTCAAGCGGATGCGCGGGTCCGTCCGCCCGGACGAGTAGCGCCGCTGCGCGGCCCGGCAACTCGGCATTCCTCTTGCACTTCTGCCGGGCGACGGCCGCAGGGGCGGCCAGAGTGATGAAACTCACCCGAGAGAGCCGAGGGACCCATGGAATTCATCTGGATGCTCATCATCGGCCTGATCGCCGGCGCGATCGCGAAGCTCATCATGCCGGGGCGGGATCCGGGCGGGATCATCGTGACCATCCTGCTCGGGATCGCGGGCTCGTTCGTGGGCGGGCTGCTGGCCAACATGCTGGGCCGCGGCGGGGACGGCGACAACACCGCGGGGCTGATCGGCTCCATCGTCGGCGCGCTGATCCTGCTGTTCCTGTACCGGATGATCGCCGGGCGCCGCCACACGCGCGTGTGATCGTGGCCTGACGCTCCCGGGCTGGTTCTGTCGAGCGGGGTCGTCCTTCGGGGCGGCCCCGATTTTCGTTGTGACGTGTCGAGGCGGGCCGCTACGGAACCAGGCCAAACTGCCGGCCTGTTTCCTACCCGGGCTCCGGGAGCCTCGCCAAACAACCGGCGAGTCTCCCTGCGCCGGAGTGAGCCTCACGCAAACGGCCGCGTGAGTCTCCCTCCGAACAGCTTCTGGGGGATACTGCGGGAACGGCAACGGCACCCCCCATCCCCCCGGCCCCCTTCCCCCGCAAGCGAGGGAAGGGGGAGCACGACACGACCGGTCCGAGGGTCAGGCAGCCCTCCCCCCGCATTGGGGGAGGGTGGCGAGCCTAAGCGAGCCGGGTGGGGGCCCCCGCGGACGTCAGCGCCCACCCCGGCGCCCCGCCGGGGGCACGCCCGAACCCGCCGTCGAATCCGTACCTTCAGCGCCCCGGGTCCGCGCGCACCAGGACCACGCCGGAAAGCGTCACCGCCACGCCCACCAGCGCCAGCGGACCCGGGCGCTCGCCCAGCCACAGCGCGCCGACGGCCAGCGCGACCAGCGGCGTGAGGTTGGAAAAGATCGCCGTGCGCGTGTTGCCGATCCGCTCCACGCCGCGGTACCAGATCAGGTACGCCAGCCCGATGGACAGGACGGCCGAAAAGAACAGCCCGCCCCACGCCCCCGCGCCCACCGCGCCCCAGTCCTGGCCCAGCAGGCCGGGGGTCCCCAGCGCCACCAGCCCCAGCGTCCCCACCCACAGCGTCCACGCCGTGGTCCGCACCGAGCCGTACTTCTGCACCACGGGGCGCGCGCCCACGGTGTAGAGCGCCCAGGCAAAGGAAGCGCCCAGCAGGATCAGGTCGCCCGCCAGCGCGCGCTTGCTCCCGCTCCCCAGCGTCAGCGCGCTCCCCGTCACCAGCGCCACCCCCGCGGCCGCCAGCCCCGCGCCCATCCAGGTGCGCGGGCCCGGGCGCTCGTGCCCCGTCACCGCCGACAGGATGGCGGTGAACACCGGCGTCAGCGCCAGGATCAGGCTGGCGTGGCCGGCCAGGGTGCGGTCCAGCCCCAGGATGAACGCCATCTGGTACACCACGTTCCCCAGCACCCCCAGCGCCAGGATCCGCGGCCAGTCGCGGCGCTCGGGGAGCTCCAGCGGCCCCTGCGCGCGCAGCACCACGAACACGAACGCCGAGGCGATGGGGTAGCGCAGCGCGTTGAACGCCAGCGGGTCGAACGCCTCCAGCGCGAGCTTCACCACCGAGAAGTTCACCCCCCACACGAACACCATCAGCGCCAGCGCCGTTTCCGTCCACCCCCAGGGCGGCACCGGCCCCGTCGCCTCCGCGCCCAGCGCGCCGTCGATCCCTTCCCCGTCCACCCCCGCCGCTTCCATGCGTGACATCCGTGTACCTCGTGGCCTTCGTCCGTCCCGAAGAAACGCGTGGGAGGGGGGTAGCTCCCACTCCCGGCAGGTGCCCCGGAAGATCGGAGCGCCCCCCACGGATGGCAACTCACGAGCCGCAGTTCCACGCCGGGAGCAGGCCGGAATGACCGCTCTTGCGCGGCGCCTGCGCCGAGCATATACTGTCGGAACTTATGCGGTCATTTGGCCGCGCCCTCGGGATCCTTTGCGCAGAGGAAGTCATGAGGCACACCCGTTCCGTTCCCGCCGTGGTTCTCGCACTGCTGGTCACCGCAGCGTGCGAACAGTCCGACGCGCCGCTCGGGCCCCAGCCGAGCGACGCGTCCGCGCGCGCCGCCGCCGCGCCGCAGTCGTTCCGCACCCCGGACGACGAGTACGCTCGTGCGTCGCGCGCCGAGGTGCCCGGGTTCGCCGGCTTCTACCTCAAGGCGGACGGCACCCCCGTGGTCAGGCTGGTGGATCCGTCCCAGCGCGGCGCGGCGCAGCGCTACCTCGCGCAGGAGTTCATCCGCGCCCGCCACGGCCGGCACGCGTCCGCGGCGGCGCAGCCGGAGTTCATCCGCGCGACGTACGACTTCGGCCAGCTCAAGGACTGGGCGGAGGCGCTCACCCCGCTGATGTCCACGCGCGACGACGTGTTCCTGGTGGACGTGGACGAGGTGGAGAACCGCGTGCTGCTGGGCGTGGCGGACGCCGCCGCGGGCGGGGCCGTGCGCGCCGAGGCGGCGCGCCTGGGGATCCCGGCCGCCGCGGTCGCCGTGCAGAACCAGGCCAAGCCGCAGGTCCGTGCCTCGCTCCGCGACTGGCAGTCCACCCTCAAGGGCGGCATCCAGATCGCGTTCGGGCAGTACCTGTGCACCCTGGGCTTCCCGGCCACGCGCAACTCCACGGGCGCGACGGTCTTCGTCACCAACGCGCACTGCACCGGGACCCAGTACGCCAACGACGGCATCGCCATCTACCAGAACACCGTCGCGGCCGGCAACCAGATCGGCAACGAGGTCGCCGACCGCGGCATGTGGGCCTGCGTCAGCGGCGTCGCCTCCTGCCGCCAGGCCGACGCGGCCTACATCAGCAACAATGGCACGCGCGCCGTGGGCCGCGGCCTGATCGCGCGGACCAACTGGGCCACGGGCATGAACGCCGGCACCACCATCATCGGCGACTTCCGCATCGTGAGCCGCTACACCGGCTCGCTCCCGGTGAACAGCTACCTGGACAAGACGGGCCGGACGAGCGGGTCCACCTACGGCCTGGTCACCAACTCGTGCGTCACCATCGGCGTGCTGCGCTGCCAGGACATCTCCAAGGTCTGGTCCGAGGGCGGCGACAGCGGCTCGCCGGTGTACGTGTGGGTCGCCAACAACGACGTGCAGCTGCACGGCGTCATGTGGGGCGGCCCCGGCACCGACTACACCACCACGTACTCCAGCCGGCTCGCCGGCATCGAGGCGGACCTGGGCGCGCTGAGCAACCTGTGCGTGTCGGGCTGCTGATTACGGCGTGAACTGCCGGTTCGGGCGTGCCCCCGGCTGGCGCCGGGGTCGGGCTTCGGCTCCGTAAGCGAGCAAACAACGCTCGCTAACGGAGTCGAGCCCCGGCGGAAACGGCCCCGCCGGGTCTCGCCCCTCCGGGCCGTAATCCCTCACGCAACTGCTTGCCCGTTCTGTGGATCGAGCAGTTGCCCCCTCTCCCAGTATTGGGATTGGTTGGCGAGCCTAACGCGTGCCGGGTGTGGGCCCTCGCCGCTACCGGGCCGGCGGGGTGCCGTACAGCAGCTTGCGGATCACCCCGGCGACCAGCGGCGCG
>JBEVLE010000263.1:0-3003 GCA_040509335.1 Longimicrobiaceae bacterium
TTGGGCGTGCCCCCGGCTGGCGCCGGGGTCGGGCTTCGGCTCCGTAACGCACGATAAAACTGTGCGTAACGGAGTCGAGCCCCGGCAAACTGCCGCCGGGTCTCGCCCCTTCGGGCCGAAATCCCTCACGCGACAGGCCCCCTCCCCCCGGCCCCCTCCCCCGCAAGTGTATAGACCGGAGACATAGGTGACAGGTGTTCGAAGCCAGCGTGATCCCGCCCTCGCACGGAGCGAGGGCGAGTGCTCTGCGAGTCCCTTCGGGTATCGCACCGACGGAGCAGCCGCCCCCGGCCGACCCCATACCCGGACCTCCCCGGAGCGCACCGCCGGTGCAGTTCTCCCCTGGCCCCGGGCTTGCAAAACGATGGGGACGATCGGCCGGGTGCCCGCGGGCGCCCGGCTCCGTCCGCCCCGACCCGGGAGCCTTCCATGCACACGCCACGCACCTCCATCCGGCTCCTCCCCGCTCTCCTCGCCGCGCTCGCCGCGTGCGGAGGCGGGGACGACGCCGCGGCGCGCGCGGACGAGGCGCCGGGCGCGGCGGCGGTGTACACCAGCGAGGTGGAGAGCGTCAGCCGGTGGATCCAGCAGGGCGGGGGGAACGCCGACTCCGCGGGGCTGGTCGCGGCGCCCAACCCGCGCGGCGAGGGGATCCTGGTGTACTCGCGCAGCGCCGACTCGGCGTCCGGCGGGGAGCGGGCGGCGTGGGTGGTGGTGGACTCGCAGGTGGTGCCGCTCAACCAGGCGGGGCGCCGCGCGGCGCCGCAGCGGGCCGCGGCGCGGGACGACGAGCGCACCTGGGAGCGCATCGGGATCAAGCGCACCGACGGCAACGCGGACCTCCGCGAAATCCTCCCCGTGCCGGACGCGCCGCCCGCCCGCGAGCGCCCCGCCCCGCGCGAGGCGCCCCGCGTCCCCGCGCCCGACTCCTCCGCGCCGGTGCCCTTCCCGGAGCCCACGCCCACGCCACGCGTGACGGGCCCGCGCGACACCCTGCGCGTCCCCGCCGGGCGCGCCCCATCCGCGCCGTCGCCCGCCCGGCGCGACAGCGCGGCGCGGGAGCCGGCGGACACCCTGCGCATCCCCGCGGCCGGGCGGCCGGTGCGCGACACCGTCCGCGTCCCCGGCCCGTCTGCGTCCGAGGCGACGCCCGAGCCCGCCGCGCCCGCGACGCCCGCTCCCGCGCTCCCCGGCGCCTGAGGGGCCGCGCCGCCGGGTGATTCCCGGCCTCCGTCACCGCCGCCCGCGCCCCGCGCCGGGAGATCCTTGACGCCGCCCGGCCCGGACGTATAGCTTGCGAATAAAATACGCCACGAACGAGCGCATTCCCTCGTGCGCGCTTTCCTGGCCGGTGCCGCGCAGCCGCTCCGCCGCCCCCGGCGGTGCTTTCCCGCTCCCCAGTCGCAGGTACGCAGATGCCTCTTCTCCCCACCCGCTGGATCTGGTTCAACGGCGAGATGGTGCCCTGGGAAAACGCCACGGTGCACGTCATGACGTACGGCCTGCACATGGGCGCCTCGATCTTCGAGGGGATCCGCTGCTATCCCACCTCCAGGGGCCCCGCCGTCTTCCGGCTCCGCGAGCACATCCGCCGGCTCAGCGACTCCGCGCGCATCTTCCGCATGGACCTCCCGTTCGACGAGGCCAGCGTCCGGGAGGCGTGCCGCGAGGTGATCCGCGTCAACGACCTCGCGGGCGCGTACCTGCGGCCGCTGGCGTGGCTGGGCGTGGGCGAGCTGGGGACCAACCCCATCGGGCACCCGGTGGAGATGATGGTGGGCGCCTTCGAGTGGGGCGCGTACCTCGGCGAGGAGGGGCTGGAGAACGGCGTGGACGTGTGCGTCTCGTCGTGGCGCCGGGTGGCCCCGGACACCATCCCTTCCATGGCGAAGGCCGGGGGGACGTACCTGTCGTCGCAGCTCATCAGCCGCGAGGCCAAGACCAACGGCTACGCCGAGGGGATCGGGCTGGACGTGAACGGCTACCTGAGCGAGGGCTCCGCCGAGAACCTGTTCGTCATCCGCGACGGGGTCCTCTACACCCCGCCCGTGACCTGCGCCATCCTTCCCGGGATCACCCGCGACTCCGTCATCACCATCGCCCGCGACATGGGCTACGAGGTGCGCGAGCAGGTCCTCCCCCGCGAGGTCCTGTACGTGGCCGACGAGCTGTTCTTCACCGGCACCGCCGCCGAGATCACCCCCATCCGCTCGGTGGACCGCCTGGTGGTCGGGGCGGGGAAGCGCGGCCCCATCACCACCGAGATCCAGCACCGCTACTTCGCCATCGCCCGCGGCGAGGCCGAGGACACGTGGGGGTGGCTGGACCACGTGCACCCGCAGCCCGAGCGCGTCCGCCCCCTCGCCGTCGCCCAGCCCGCCTGACCCGGAGAGAAACGATGCCCGCCACCGCGAACACGCTGGTGCACGACCTGTTCGACGCGATCGACTCGCGCGAGTTCGACCGCCTCCACGACGTCTGCCACCCCGAGATCGTGTACGAGCGCCCCGGCTACGAGGCGTTCTCCGGGATGGAGCGCCTGCTCCGGTTCTACCGCGAGGAGCGCGTCATCGCCAGCGGCAAGCACCACCTCACCGCCGTGCTGGTGGACGACGCCTTCGGCGCCTGCTGGGGCCGCTTCGTCGGCAAGCACCGCGACGGCTCCGACATCGACGTGGAGTTCGCCGACACCTACGAGATCGAGGACGGCAAGATCCGGCGGCGCAAGTCGTTCTTCTACGTGCCGGCGGTGTGACGGCAGGGAACAGGGAACAGGGAACAGGGAACAGGGAACAGGGAACAGGGAACAGGGAATAGCCGGCAAAACGGCCCCCCCCGGGCTCGCTCGAGGCTCGCCACCCTCCCCCGATTCCGGGGGAGGGTTTTCTGTCGTGGGTAGTTACGTCGTACCCATATGATCTTTGACGGAGGGAGACTCACGCGGCATTTTGCGTGAGGCTCACTCCGGCGCAGGGAGACAGGCCGGCCGTTTGGCCTGGCTCC
>JBEVLE010000264.1:0-17851 GCA_040509335.1 Longimicrobiaceae bacterium
GATTTCGGCCCGAAGGGGCGAGACCCGGCGGGGCTGTTTCCGCCGGGGCTCGACTCCGTTACGCACGGTTGTTTCGTGCGTTACGGAGCCGAAGCCCGACCCCGGCGCCAGCCGGGGGCACGCCCGAACCCGCCGTAGCAGTTCAAAGCCGTCCGACCCCATGGCGCAGACTCTGCTACAGCCCGCCATGCACGCCAGCCACCTCCCGCACGACGACAGGATGGAGATGAGCACCGGACCCGCGCCCGACCCCCGCGACCGCATCGAGGTCGTGCAGGCGGACATCACCAAGCTCAAGGTGGACGCGATCGTCAACGCCGCCAACACCTCGCTGCTGGGCGGCGGCGGCGTGGACGGCGCCATCCACCGCGCGGCGGGCCCCGGGCTGGTGCAGGAGTGCCGGATGCTGGGCGGCTGCCGGGTGGGCGAGGCGAAGCTCACATTGGGACACCGCCTCCCTGCCCGTCATATAATTCATACCGTGGGGCCCGTGTGGCAGGGCGGCGGGGCGGGGGAGGACGAGCTGCTGCAAAGCTGCTACCGCAATTCGTTGCAGCTTGCTGCGAAGCACGGACTTCGCACGGTCGCCTTCCCGGCGATCAGCACCGGCGTGTACCGCTTCCCGGTGCAGCGCGCGGCGGGGATCGCCGTCCGCGAAGTGCTGCGCTTCCTTGGGGATAACCCCATTCCAGAGCGCGTGGTGCTGGTGGCCTTCGGGGACGAGGCGCTTCGAGCGTACTTGACGGCGCTCTCCGGGAACATTATATGAACTTCACACACATTACCGTTGTTCGCGTTTCCACCCCGATCCGGCGGGCTCCGCACGGGTGCATCTCCAGGCTGCACGCGCGGCGAGGGCAAGCGAGGAGTGCGCAATGAGCGACATTTCGGACGCGAAGGAGCTGCTCGACGAGATCAACACCGCGATCTCGAGCTACGACCCGGTCCTCAAGGAGAAGGCCCGGGACATCCTGCTGGAGCGTGCCTTCGGCTCGTCGGAGGCGGCGCCGTCCGGCGGCTCCTCGGGGCAGCGCGCGCGCGGCCGCCCCCGCGCCGACGCCTCGTCCGGAGGCCGGGAGGATGCCGGCGACCTGGCCTCGCTCCTCACCCGCTGGTCGCCCACCACCATGTCCGACAAGGCGCTCCTGGGGGCGTACTACCTGACCCGCGCCCGCGGCGAGGACACGGTGACCAGCCAGGCGATCAACTCCGAGCTGAAGCGCAACGGGCTGGCCATCAGCAACATCACCCGCGCGATCGAGGCGAACATGCGCCCCGACCGTCCGCTGATGGTGCAGGAAAAGAAGATGGGGAGCACCAAGCAGGCGCGGAAGCAGTACCGGATCACGCCGGCCGGCGTGGAAACGGTGGAGCGCAAGCTGCAGGGCTGACCCCCGGGCGGAAGCGGGCGGTCGCGGGCCGATGGGAGCTTTCCCGCCGGCCCGCTCTTTTTTTGCCAGGAACGAGCCGGCCCGGGTGCGCGGGCGTGTCCCCAGCGCCGCGATCTTTGCACCCCGCGGCGCGCACCCCTACATTTTCGCGATGCCGATCCCCACCGAACGTGCCCGGGAGATCGCGGAGCGCCTGAGCCGCGGCGCCGCGCCCGAAGCACTCCAGGGACGCCTCGCGTCCACCCCTCCGTCCGAAAGGGCGGTCCCCGCCGGCCTCCCCCACCCGTTCTCGTGGACGGCGGAGGCGCGGGAAGCGCGCGTCGCCTTCCTGGAGGCGCGCGGCATCGCCGTCCCCGTGCTCGCGGGGCGCGAGCCGTCCGCGGAGCCGGAGGCGCTGCAGGGGTGCATCGAGTCGTACGTGGGGATGACGCAGGTCCCCACCGGCGTGGTGGGGCCGCTGCGCGTCAACGGGCTCCACGCGCACGGCGACTTCTACGTCCCGCTCGCCACCTCGGAGGGGGCGCTGGTGGCGAGCTACGGCCGCGGGGCGCGGCTGATCACCATGGCCGGCGGGGCGGCGGCGATGGTGACCACGGAGCAGGTGCAGCGCGCGCCGGTGTTCGTGTTCGAGACCATCTCGGAGGCGATCCTGTTCGCGGCGTGGGCGGTGGACCAGGTGGAGCGCTTCCGCGAGGTGGCGGAGTCGCGCACCCGCCACGGGCGGCTGCTGGACGTGATGACGCACGTGGAGGCGAACCACGTGTACCTGATCTGCGCCTTCCACACGGGAGACGCGGCGGGGCAGAACATGGTGACCTTCTGCACGGCGGCGGTGTGCGAGGCCATCCTGGAGGGGACGCCGGTGCAGCCGCGCTCGTGGTACCTGGAGTCCAACATGTCGGGCGACAAGAAGGCCAACGCCCTCAGCTTCCTGCAGACGCGCGGCCGCAACACCATGGCGGAGGTGGTGCTCCCCCGCGCGCTGGTGGAGCGGGGGCTGCGCACCACCCCGGAGCGCATGGCCGAGTACTGGCGCCTGTCGTTCGTGGGCGGGGTGCAGACGGGCTCCATCGGCGTCAGCGGGCACGTGGCCAACGGCATCGCGGCGCTCTTCCTGGCGTGCGGACAGGACGTGGCGTGCGTCAGCGAGGCGAGCGTCGGGGTCACCCGCATGGAGCTCACCGACGCGGGCGGCCTGTACTGCGCCGTCACCCTCCCCAACCTGATCGTGGGCACGGTGGGCGGCGGGACCCGGCTCCCCACCGCGCAGGAGTGCCTGCGCATGATGGACTGCCTGGGCGACGGGCGCGCCTCCAAGTTCGCGGAGATCTGCGCGGCCACGGTGCTCGGCGGGGAGATCTCCATCGTGGGGGCGCTGTGCGCGGGCGACTTCGCCTCGGCGCACGAGCGCCTGGGGCGCATGAAGGGGTAGCGGGTGGAGCCGCGTTCGGGCGGCGGCGCGTCGCTCCCGCGCCGCCTGGCCACCTACCAGGCCGAGCGCTTCCCGCTGGCGGCGTACGTGCCGCTGATCGCGGTGTTCACCTTCTCGGCCGCGGCGTACTCGCGGCTGGCCCGCGGGGCGCCGGGGTTCGTCCCCGCGGGCCGCTTCCTGGTGGGTGCGTTCACGGCGCTGGTGTTCTTCTTCATGCTCCGCGTGCTGGACGAGCACAAGGACGCGGAGGTGGACCGCCGCTTCCGCCCGGAGCTCCCCGTCCCCCGCGGGCTGGTGTCGCTCGCCGAGCTGCGCGCCGTGGGCGGCGGGGCCATGGCGCTGGTCGTGCTCCTCAACGCGCTCGCCGCGCCCGTCCTGCTGTGGGCGATCCTGGCGGTGGCGGCGTGGGCGGCGCTGATGACCCGGGAGTTCTTCGTGCCGCGCTGGCTGCGCGCCCACATGGCGGCGTACCTGGTCACCCACATGGCGATCATGCCCATGATCGACGGGTACACCACGGGGCTGGACTGGCTGGCCGAGGGCGCGGACGCCCCCGCCGGCCTGGGCCTGTTCCTGCTGGTCACCTTCCTCAACGGCATCGTCATCGAGATCGGCCGGAAGATCCGCGCGCCGGGCGGCGAGCGCGAGGGCGTGGACACCTACACCTCCGCCTGGGGGACGCGCCGCGCGCCGCTGGTGTGGCTGGCGACGCTCGCCGCGACGGCGCTCACCGCCTGGCTCGCCGCGCGCCACGTGGGGATCGGCGGGGTCGCGGCGGCGCTCCTCGCGGGGGCGGCGCTGGCGGCGGCGGCGCCCGCGCTGCGCTTCCTGCGCGCCCCCGACGCCCGCTCGGCGCGGGGGATCGAGACGGCGGCCGGGGCGTGGACGATCGCCATGTACCTGCTGCTGGGCGCGGGGCCCTTCGTGGCGCGCTGGCTGGGAGGGCGGCTTGGCGGCTGACGCCGCGGGAGCCCGCCGGGTGCTGTCGCCCGCGGAGGCGGAGGCCGCGGGCCCCGCCGTGGTGGGCGGCAAGGCGTACAACCTGGCCCGGCTCGCCGCGACCGGCGTGCGCGTCCCCCGCTGGGTCGTGGTCGCTGCGGACGCGTTCGAGGCCGCCGCGCTCGCCGGCCGCGACCTCCCGGCGACGCCGGACGAGGTGGAAGCCGTCCGCGCCGAAGTCGCTTCCCGCGCGCTCCCCGCGGACCTGCTGGCCGAGCTGGCCGGCGCGCTCCGCGCCGCCGGGCTCGCCGGCGCCCGCCTGGCGGTGCGCTCCTCCGCCACCTCGGAGGACGGCGCGGCGGCCTCCTTCGCCGGCCAGTTCGACACCGTGCTCGGCGTCCCGTCGGACGACGCGGGGGCGGTCGCCGACGCGGTCCGCGCGGTGTGGGCGTCCGCCTTCAGCGCGCACGCGCTCGCGTACGGCGCGGCCGGCGTGCGCATGGCGGTGGTCCTCCAGGCGCTGGTGGAGCCGGAGGTGTCGGGCGTCGGCTTTTCGGCGGACCCGGTGACCGGACGGCGCGACACGGTGGTGGTGAGCGCGGTCTACGGGCTGGGGGAGGGGCTGGTGAGCGGCGAGCTGGACGCGGACACCTTCCACGCCGTGGCCCGTGACGGCGGGGACGACGAGGTGCGGGCGGTGCTCGCGCACAAGGACCGCGCCGTGCGCGCGGCTCCCGCGGGAACGGAGATGGTCCCGGTGGACGAGGCGCTGCGCGACGCGCCGTCGCTGGCGGACGGCGAGGTGCGGGCCGTCGCGGCGACGCTGCGCGAGCTGGAGCGGGCCCTGGGCGCGCCGCAGGACGTGGAGTGGGCGCTCGCCCCGGCGGACGGCGATCCGCGCGCACTGTTCATCCTCCAGGCGCGCCCCATCACCACGCTGGGCCCGCCGTCCCCCGACACGCAGTCCGACCCGTCCGCGGCGCCGCGGACGGGGGAGCGGCGCATCTGGGACAACAGCAACATCGTGGAAAGCTACGCGGGCGTGACCACGCCGCTGACCTTCAGCTTCGCGCGCAGCGTGTACGAGGACGTGTACCGCCAGTTCTGCGGGATGGTGGGGGTGGAGGACGCGCTGGTGGAGCGCAACCGGCACGTGTTCGCCAACATGCTGGGGCTGGTGCGCGGGCGCGTCTACTACAACCTGCTCAACTGGTACCGCACGCTGGCGCTGCTGCCGGGCTTCGCCCTGAACCGCGCCTTCATGGAGCGGATGATGGGGGTGCGCGAGAAGCTGGACGACCCGCCCCCGGCGCCCCGCGCCGCCTCGCCCGCCAGGGACGCGCTGCGCGTCGCGCGGATGCTGCGCAAGCTGGCGTCGGCGAACCGCGGCCTGGCGCGCGAGGTCCCCGCCTTCCACGCGCGGGTGGACGCGGCGCTGGCGCCGCTGGCGCGCGAGGACTTCGCGGCGTGGGACGCGGACGCGCTGCTGGCGCTGTACCGGCGGCTGGAGGAGGAGCTGCTGCGCCACTGGCAGACGCCGCTGGTCAACGACTTCTTCGCCATGATCTGGTTCGGCGTGCTGGGCCGCCTGACCGAGAGGTGGCTCCCCGGCTCGCCGCCCACGCTGGTCAACGACCTGCTGGCCGGCGAGGGCGGGATCATCTCCACGGAGCCCGCCCGGCGCGTCATGGCGCTGGCCCGCGACGTGGCGGCGGACCCGGCGCTGCGCGCCGCCTTCGACCGCGAGGCCGACGACCGCGCCCTGTGGCGCGAGATCGACTCGGCGGGCGCGCTGCGCCCGCTGCGGGAGGCGATGCGCGCGTACCTGGAACGGTTCGGCGACCGCTGCACCAACGAGCTGAAGCTGGAAACGGTGACGCTGGGCGAGAGCCCGGACTTCCTGGTGCAGATGGTCCGCAGCTACCTGCGCTCCGGGATGACGGATCCGGACGCCGGCCGCGAGCGCGAGCGGGAGATCCGCCGCGCGGCGGAGGCCCGCGTGCGCGCGTCGCTCGGCGGCCCGCGCCGCGGCGTGTTCATGGGCGTGCTGCGGCGCACGCGGGAGCGGGTGCGCGACCGCGAGAACCTGCGCTTCGAGCGCACCCGCGTGTTCGGCGTGGTGCGGCGCATCTTCGTGGGCATCGGGGCGCGGCTGGCGGGGGCGGGGCTGCTGCGCGAGCCGCGCGACGTGTTCTGGCTGCGGGTGGAGGAGGTGTTCGGCACGCTGGACGGCACCTCCACGGCGGGCGACCTGCGCGCGCTGGTGGAGCAGCGCAGGGCGGAGTTCGCGGCGTACGAGCGGGGGCCCGCGCCCCCGGAGCGCTTCGAAACGTACGGCCCGCCCTCGCTGTCCTGGGCCGCGCTGGGCGCGGCGGGGCCCGCGGTGGACGCGGACGCGGCGACGCTCGCGGGCACCGGCTGCTGCCCCGGCGTGGTGCGCGCGCGGGTGCGCGTGGTCACGGACCCGCGCGAGGCGGGCGAGCTGGACGGGCGCATCCTGGTTGCGGAGCGCACCGACCCGGGGTGGACGCTGCTCTTTCCTCCGGCGTCGGGGCTGCTGGTGCAGCGCGGCAGCCTGCTCAGCCACTCGGCGATCGTCGCGCGGGAGATGGGGCTCCCCTGCATCGTGGGCATCCCCGGGCTGATGGGGACGCTGGCGGACGGCGAGCTGGTGGAGATGGACGGCGCCACCGGACTGGTGAAGCGCCTGGAGCGCGCGGAGGCCCATGGCGGCTGAGCGCAGCGGGCGCGACCGCGCGGCGTGGGACTTCATCCGCTACGCAAGCGTGTGGGAGGACGCGGACCTGCTGTGCGAAGCGCTGGCCCCCGCGGCGGCCGGCGGGCGCCTGCTTTCGGTGGCCTCGGCGGGCGACAACGCGCTCGCCCTGCTGACGCTGGACCCGGCGGAGGTGGTGGCGGTGGACCTGAACCCCGCGCAGCTCGCCTGCGTGGAATTGCGCGTGGCCGCCTTCCGCCGCCTGGAGCACGCGGACGTGCTCGCCTTCCTGGGCGTGGCGGAGTCCGCCGGGCGCGCGGACACGTACCGCCGCCTCCGCGGCGACCTGTCGCCGGAAGCGCGCGGCTTCTGGGACGCGCACCCCGGGACGGTGGCGGGCGGCGTGGTTCACGCGGGCAAGTTCGAGCGCTACCTGCGCGCCTTCCGCCGCCGGGTGCTGCCGCTGGTGCACTCCGGGCGCACCATCCGCGCTCTGCGCGCGCCGCGCACGGTCGAGGAGCAGCGCGCCTTCTACGCGCGCGAGTGGGACACGTGGCGCTGGCGGGGGATGTTCCGGCTGTTCTTCAGCCGCGCGGTGATGGGGCGGCTGGGGCGCGACCCGGCGCTCTTCGACCACGTGGGCGGCGTGTCCACCGGCGACCGCATCCTGGCGCGCACCCGCTACGCGCTGACCGAGCTGCCGGTGCGGTCCAACCCGTACTGCGCCTACATCATGACGGGGACGTACCCGCCGGAGGCGCTCCCGCGCTACCTGCGCCCGGAGCACTTCGACGCCATCCGCGCGCGGCTGGACCGCGTGCGCCTGGTGCGCGGCGGCGTGGAAACCACGGACGGTCCCTTCCACGGCTTCAACCTGTCGGACGTGTTCGAGTACATGGACGGCGCCGAGCACGCCCGCGTCTACGCCGCGCTGGTGGACCGCGCGGCGCCCGGCGCGCGCCTGGCCTACTGGAACATGATGGCCCGCCGCGCCCGCCCCGACGCCGAGGCCGGCCGCGTGCGCCGCCTGGAGGCGGACGCGAAGGCGCTTCACGCGCGGGACCGGGCGTGGTTCTACTCGGCGTTCCACCTGGACGAGGTGACGTGAGGGCGGCCCGCGGGACCCCCCTCCCCCCGACCCCCTCCCCCGCAAGGGGGGAGGGGGAGCACGGCAACGACACGCTACAGGCAGAAGGACAGGCAGCCCTCCCCCAGAATTGGGGGAGGGTGGCGAGCCTAAGCGAGCCGGGTGGGGGCTCCCCGCGGACGCCAGCGCGAGCCCCGCGTGAGGGATTTCGGCCCGAAGGGGCGAGACCGCGCGGCTGTTTGCGCGGGCTCGACTCCGTTACGCACAGTTTTATCGTGCGTTACGGAGCCGAAGCCCGACCCCGCGCCAGCGGGGGCACGCCCGAACCCGCCCGTAAAAAAGCAGTTCGTCCGTGACTCTGCCCGACCTCTACTCGGCGCTCCCTCCACCCGGAACGCTGGAGGGTGAAACGGCGCGGGCGGCGCTGGTGGCTCCGCTCTTCCTGCTGCTCTTCGGCGCGGCGGAGCTGTGGAGGAAGCTGGCGCGGCCGCCGGTGGAGTGGACCCGCAAGGCGGTGCACACGGGCGGCGGCGTGATCGCGGCGGGCTTTCCCTGGATCTTCGCGTCGCACTGGACGGTGCTGGCGCTGGGAGCGGCGTTCGGCGGGATCCTGTGGGGGACGCGCCGGGTGGGGATCCTCCACAGCGTCCACGGGGTGGAGCGAAGGTCGGAGGGCGGGCTGTACTACCCGCTCGCCATCTACCTGCTCTTCGTGGTCGCGGGGCGCACGCCGGTGTTCTACCTGGTGTCCATCCTGGCGCTGGTGGTCTCGGACACGGTGGCGGCGCTGGTGGGGACGCACTACGGGCGGCTCACCTTTTCGGTGGAGGGCGGGGACCGGCGCAGCCTGGAAGGCTCGGCGGTGTTCTTCCTGGCGACGTTCCTGGGCGTGCACCTGCCGCTGCTGCTGCTGACGGACACCCCGCGCGCGGCGAGCGTGCTGGTGGCGATCCAGGTGGCGCTGATCGTCACCTTCTTCGAGGCGGTGTGCCTGTTCGGGAGCGACAACCTTGTGGTGCCGCTCACGACGTACTTCCTGCTGGTGAAGATGACGCCGCGCAGCGCGGAGTGGATCGCCGAGCAGCTGGCGGCCCAGATCCTGTTGATCGCGGTGGTGTCGTGGGTGGCGCTGCGCTCGCGGGTGCTGACGGTGAGCGGGGCCATGTGCGCGACGCTCTTCTTCTACGGTGCGTACTCGCTGGGCGGGCCGGAGTGGCTGGCGGCCCCGGCGGCGGCGCTGGCGGGGCTGGTGTGGGTGTTCCGCCACTACGTGCGCGGCGGGCGGGCGCCCCGGGGCGACTACCAGGTGTCGGCGGTGTTCTACAGCACGGTGGTCGCGGCCGCGCTGGTGGTGCTCAACAACGCGCTGGAAACGCTGCTTCCCTCCGCCGGACCCGTGCTGCGCGACACGGACCCGCTGTACGGCCCCTACGTGGGGGTGCTGGCGGGGCACCTGGCGATGCTGGCGCTCACCTGGCGGGAGTCCGGCCCGGACGCGGTGCACCTTGCCAACCGGCTGCGGGCGGCGGCGCTGGGCGTGCTCGCCGTGGTGCCGTGGGGGATCGCGGTGTGGACGCGGGGGCCGCGCCCGGAAGCGGCGGCCTCGGCGGCGGCGACGGCGCTGCTCGCCTTCGGGGCGTACTCGGCGCTGCGCTGGGCGCCGCGGGTGCCGCGGGGCGCCGCCTGGGAGCTGCGCCTGCAGATGCTTGCCACGCTCGCGGCGCTGGCCGTGGTCCTGCCGGTGCTCCTGCGCGTCCTCACCGCGCGCTGACGCGGCCCGACCCTCTTCCGCCGACTCGCCATGACCTTCCGGATCGAGCGCTTCACCGCCCCCAACCCGCGCATGGCCGACTTCGCCGCGGTGCGCGAGGCGATCGTGTACCCGGCCCCGGACGACGAGGTGCCGGCGGGCGCGGAGTGCCTGGTGGCGTACGGCGCGGGGCGGCCCGTCGCGCGGCTGGCGATGGCGATGGCGCCGGAGCTGCACGGCGCGCCGGGACCGTCCGGGATGGTGGGGTGGTACGAGGCGCTGGACGGCGCGGCGGGCGCGGTCCTGCTCGCCCGGGCGGGGGAGATGCTCGCGGAGCGCGGCGCCGCGCGCGTGCTGGGCCCGATGAACGGCAGCACCTGGAAGCGCTACCGCCTCGCCCTCCCCCCGGGCCCCGGCGAGCCCGCGCCGACGCCGTTCCTGACGGAGCCGGTCAACCCGCCCGACTACCCCGCGCACTTCCTCGCCGCCGGCTGGGCCGTGGCCGCGGAGTACGAGAGCCGCGCCGCCCCGCTCGCGCCGGACGCCCCCTCGGCCGTGCCGGGGCCGTCCGCCGCCCCCCTCCCGGACGGGATCCGCATCGCGCCGCTGGACCCGGCGCGCTTCGACGACGCGCTGCGGGAGATCTTCGACCTGAGCGCGGCGGCGTTCGCGGACAACCTGTTCTACTCGCCCATCGGCTTCGCGGAGTTCGCCGCGGCGTACCTGCGGGTGAAGCCGCTCCTGGACCCGGAGCTGGTGCGCCTCGCCCGCGGCGCGGACGGCCGGCTGCTCGCCTTCGTGTTCGCCTTCCCGGACCCGTTCGACCGCGTGCCGGACACCATCCACGCCGCCCCGGCCCGGTCCGGCGGCGCGCCGCGCCCCCGCGGCCTGCGCGTGGTCCTGAAGACGCTGGCGACCGCGCCGGAGGCGCGCGGGCTGGGCCTGGGCGGGCGCCTGTCGGCGGAGGTGCACCGCGTCGCGCAGGGGCGCGGCGCGCCGTCGGTGGTGCACGCGCTGATGCAGGTGGACAACGCTTCCACGCACATCTCCGGGCGCCTGCGCGGCGAGCCGTTCCGCCGCTACGCGCTGTACGAATGGACGCCGTGAGCCCGGAGGACGGGGGGAACCCGAACGTCGCCGCGCGGCTGGCGGAGCGGGCCGCGCTGCACCCGGGGCGCGCGGCGATCGTCGAATACGCTGGCGGGCGGCCGCGGCGCATCACCTTCGGGGGGCTGGCGGAGCGGGTGGCGGCGCTGTCGGCGGGGATGCGGGGGGCGGGGATCGGGGCGGGGGACCGGGTGCTGCTCTTCGTCCCCATGTCCATCGACCTGTACGTGGCGCTGCTGGCGACGCTGCACGCCGGCGGCGTCGCCGTGTTCCTGGATGCGTGGGCCGGCCGCGAGCGCCTGGACGCCGCCGTGGCCGCCGCCCGCCCGAAGGCCTTCGTCGCCTCGCCGCGCGCCCATCTCCTGCGCTTTCTCAGCCCCGCGGTGCGCGCCGTGCCGGTGAAGTGGATCGCCGGGCGCCGCTGGCCCCGCCTGGCGCGCCACGAGCGCCCGGGCGCCGCCGGACCCGCCGCCGCCGTCCGCCCCGAGGATCCCGCGCTGGTCACCTTCACCACCGGGAGCACGGGCCGTCCCAAGGGCGCCGCCCGCTCGCACGGCTTCCTGTGGGCGCAGCACCGCGCCCTCGCCGCGCACCTGCGGCTGGCGGAGGAGGACGTGGACATGCCGACGCTCCCGGTGTTCGTCCTCAACAACCTGGCGGGCGGGACGACGAGCGTGATCCCGGACTTCGACCCGCGGCGCCCGGCGGAGATCGACCCGGAAACGATCCTCGCCCAGGTGCGCGCGGAGGGCGTCACCACCTCAAGCGGCTCGCCGGCGTTCTACGGGCGGCTCGCCGGGTGGTGCGCGGAGCGGGGGGCGGTGCTCCCCCTGCGCGCCCTGTGGACGGGCGGCGCCCCGGTGTACCCGCCGCTCGCGCGGCTGCTGGCGGACACCACGGCGGGCGAGGCCCACGTGGTGTACGGCAGCACCGAGGCCGAGCCGGTGGCGGGGACCCGGGCGCGGGCGATGCTGGCGGCGATGGAGCGGGGCGGGGAAGGGATCTGCGTGGGCGCGCCGGTGCCGGAGATCGCGCTGCGCATCCTGCGCCCGCACGACGGCCCCGTGGAGCTGGGGCCGCGCGGCTGGGCGGAGTGGGACGCCGCCCCGGGCGAGACCGGCGAGGTGGCCGTCGCGGGGGACCACGTGCTCGCCGGGTACCTGGACGACCCCGCCGCCGACCGCGAGAACAAGGTGCGCGACGGCACGCGGGTCTGGCACCGCACCGGCGACGCCGCGCGCCTGGACGCCGACGGCCGCCTGTGGCTGATGGGCCGCGTGGGCCAGCGCGTGGTGCGCGCCGGCGAAACCTGGTGGAGCACCCCCGCCGAGGTGCGGGCGCTGGACGCGCCCGGGGTGCGCCACGCCGCCTACCTGGGCCTCCCCGACGCGGCGCTCGGCACGCGCGCCGTGCTGTGCGTGGAAACCGAGGGCGGCCGCCTGGACGAGGCGACGCGCGCCGCGATCCTGGAGCGCCTGGGCCCCATCCCCGTGGACGAGCTGCGCACCCTGCCGCGCATCCCCCGCGACCCGCGCCACGCCTCCAAGACCGACACGGCGGCGCTGCGGCTGCTGCTGGCCGCCACCTGACCGGGCGGCTCGCCACCGGATCGCCATCGCATCCGCGGGACTCCCGCCGTCGGTTCCCGAATGGGAACATGCAGCGAGATCGAAACGGGGCCCGCGCACTCCCGCGCGGGCCCCGTCCGCGTGTCCGAATCGCCTGCCGCTGAACGCTTTCCGCCGCCCTCCGGCGCGCGAAAAAGGCACTCTCCGGGGTCCGCCGCTCGGGGATTGACGCTTCCTGGCCCCAGCCTATCTTTCGATATCCCAAAGAGAAGCGCGAACCCGGCCGGGTCCTCACCCGGCTCGCTTGAGGCTCGCCACCCTCTCCCAACTCTGGGAGAGGGGGCAACTGCGGGATACTGAGAACGGGCAAGCAGTTGCGTGAGGGATTTCGGCCCGAAGGGGCGAGACCCGGCGGGGCAGTTTCCGCCGGGGCTCGACTCCGTTAGCGAGCGTTGTTTGCTCGCTTACGGAGCCGAAGCCCGACCCCGGCGCAGCCGGGGGCACGCCCAAGCCAGCCGTAGCCGTAAGCCGTTGCCGTAACGATCCTCGCCACGAAGAACGACAAAGCCCGTGAAGCGCATCCTGCTGGTAGACGACGAGGACGACGTCCGCGAGGTGGCCCAGCTCAGCCTGGAGATGGTGGGCGGCTGGGAAGTGCTCCCCGCCACCTGCGGCGAGGAAGCCGTGCGGCGCGCCGCCGCCGAGCACCCCGACGCCATCCTTCTGGACGTGATGATGCCGGAGATGGACGGCCCGGCGACGTTCCGCGCGCTCCAGGCCAACGCCGCGACCAGCGCCATCCCCGTGCTGCTGCTCACCGCCAAGACCCGCTCCGCCGACCTGGAGCGCTTCGCGCTGCTGGGCGTGGCGGGCGTGCTGTCCAAGCCCTTCGACCCGCTCACCCTGGCCCGCGACGTCTCCGGCGCGCTGGGCTGGGACGCCTGACCCCGCCCTCCGCAAAGCAGCAGGTCCATTGTCCGGAGTCCTCGTAGCCGGCCTTCCCGCCCCCGTAGTCGAATGGCTCGCGGGGCGGCTTCCCGGCGTTCCCGTGCAGTCCGTGGAGGGCGGCCGCGCCGTCCTGGGCGCCCTCACCGGCCGCGGCTGGTCGCTGCTGGTGCTGGACGCCGGGATCACCGACCTCCCCGCCGTCGACGCGCTCCGCAGCGTGCGCGTGTTCCCCGAGGGGCGCTCCATCCCCGTGCTCTTCTGCGCGCGCGGGCGCCTGGACGCCGACGCGGCGCAGACGCTGGTGGGCACGCTGGGGGTCAACCACCTCCTGTACCACCCGCTGGACCGCGACGAGCTGCTCCGGCACGTGGCGGCCATCCTGGGCGTGGACCCGCTCCCGGAGCCGGCCGAGTCCCCGGCCGCGCAGCTGGGGGCGGCGGTGGCGGCGCTGTGGGACAAGTTCCGCGACACCATCTTCGCGCGCGTGGACGCGGTGGAGAACGCGGCGCTCGCCCTGCTGGAGGGGAAGCTGGACGACGAGACGCGCCGCGGCGCCGAGCGCGAGGCGCACAAGCTGGCCGGGGCCGCGGGGTCATTCGGCTTCGCGGACGCGTCGCGGCTGGCGCGCGAGGCGGAGGGGATCCTGGCCGGCGACGCGCCCGCCCCCGCGCAGGCGCTGCGGCTCAGCGAGCTGGCGGTGGCGCTGCGCGCCGAGCTGGAGCGCGGCCCGGCCCCCGCGCCCGAGCCCGCGCGCACGCACGCCACGGACGACCGCCCCTTCCTGCTGGTGGTGGACGCCGACCGCGACATGGCGGACCGCCTGGCGATCGAGGCGGGCGGCCGGCAGTTCCGCGCGGAGGTGGCGGCGGGCGTGTCCCAGGCGCGGCGGGTGCTCACCCGGCAGCGCCCGGACGTGGTGCTCCTGGACCTGTCGCTGGAGGAAAGCCTCCCCGTCGGGCTGGACTTCCTGGCCGAGCTGTCGCGCCGCGAGCCCCCCATCCCCGCGGTGGTCCTCACCGCCCGCACCGACTTCACCGACCGGGTGGAGGTGGCGCGGCGCGGCGGGCGCGGCTTCCTGCAGAAGCCGGTGGCCCCCCGGCAGGCGGTGGACGCGGTGGCGGGGGTGCTGCGCGAGCGCACCCCGGCGGACACCCACCTGCTGGCGGTGGACGACGACCCGGCGGTGCTGGGCGCGGTGCGCGCCCTGCTGGAGCCGCGCGGCATCCGCGTGACCACGCTGGACGACCCGCTGCGCTTCTGGGAGACGCTGGAGCAGACCGCGCCGGACGTGCTGGTGCTGGACGTGGACATGCCGCACCTGGGCGGGCTGGAATTGTGCCGCGTGGTCCGCGCCGACCCGCGCTGGACCGGCATCCCGGTGCTCTTCCTGACGGCCCGCACCGACGCCGACACGGTGCAGCGGGTGTTCGCGGCGGGCGCGGACGACTTCGTCACCAAGCCGTTCGTGGGGCCGGAGCTGGTCACGCGCCTCACCAACCGGCTGGACCGGGTGCAGCTGCACCGCACCCTCGCCGAGACCGATCCGCTCACGGGGCTCGCCAACCGGCGCAAGTCCGAGGAGGTGGCGCAGCACTTCCTCCGCCTGGCGGCGCGCAAGGAGCAGCCCTTTTCGCTGGCGGTCATCGACCTGGACCACTTCAAGGCGGTCAACGACCGCGCCGGCCACGCCGCCGGCGACGAGGTGCTGCAGCGCATCGCCCGGCTCCTGCTGCGCTCCTTCCGGGCGGAGGACGTGGTGGCGCGCTGGGGCGGCGAGGAGTTCGTGATCGGGATGTTCGGGATGGAAAAGGGCGCGGGGGTGCAGCGGCTCACGCAGGTGCTGGGGCGCTTCTCGCAGGAGCGCTTCGACGGGCCGGACGGCGAGGAGTTCTCGGTGACCTTCAGCGCCGGGATCGCCGAGTTCCCGCGCGACGGCCGCGAGCTCCCCGACCTGTACCGCCTGGCCGACCAGGCGCTGTACCAGGCCAAGGAGGAGGGACGGGCCCGGGTGTGCGCGGCGGGGTGGAGCCCGGACGCGCAGCCCGACGCCCCCACGGTGGACGTGCTGCTGGTGGACGACGACGCGGCGCTCGCCGGGCTCCTGCTGCACGCGCTGGAAACGCGCGGCTTCCGCACGCAGTGGCTGCAGGACGGCGAGGCGGCTGTGGAGGCGCTGGCCGGCGAGCAGCCGGCGCTGCGCGCCAGGGTGGTGCTGCTGGACGTGGACCTCCCCGGGCTGGACGGGGTGGGGGTGCTGCGCGCCCTGGGCGCCGCCGGGGTGCTGGCGCGCACCCGGGTGGTGATGCTCACCGCCCGCTCCAGCGAGGCGGAAACGCTGAAGACGCTGGAGCTGGACGCCTTCGACCACGTGGCCAAGCCGTTCAGCATCCCGGTGCTGCTGCAGCGCATCCGCCGCGCGCTGGGCACCCGGCGCCCCACGTGATCTCCACGGGGCTCCTCCAGGCCGCGCTGCTGGCGCTCGCGGCGCTCTTCGCCGGGGCCGTGGCCGTGCTCTTCGGGCACGGGGCCTGGCTGGCGGGGGCGCGGCGGGGGAGCGCGCGGCGGCTGGACCGGGGCCGCGCGGCGCTCCGCACGCTGCTGGACGCCCCGGTCCCCGCGCGCGCCGACCTGGAGGCGCTCGGCGCCGTGCGCACGCGGCTCCTGGTTCGGCTGGTGGTGGAGCTGGGCCCCAGCCTGACCGGGGAGCGGCGGACGCGGCTGGTGGGGGTGGCCCGCCAGCTGGGGCTCCTCGCCGCCGCCGAGGCGATGTGCGGGAGCCGCTTCTGGTGGCGGCGCCTGCGCGGCGTGCGCCTCCTCGCGGCGATGGGCGCGGGGGAGGCCGTGGTCCCCCCGCTGCTGGACGACCCGCACCCCGCCGTGCGCGCCGACGCCGCGGAATGGGCCGCCGCCCACCCGGACCCCGCCGTGGTCCGGCTCCTCCTGGACCGCCTCGCCGACCCCTCGGGGCTGGCCCGCTTCTCGGTGCAGGACTCGCTGATCCGCATGGGCCCCGCCGTTTCCGCCCCCCTCCTGGAATTCCTGGAAAAGAGCCGCGGCCCCGCGCTCGCCCCCGCGCTGCGGGTGGCCGCGGGGGTGGCGGACGCGCGCTTCCTCCCCGCCGCGCTGTGGCTGTGCACGCACGGCCACCCGGGGGTGCGCGCCCGCGCCGCCGAGCTGGTGGGCGCGGCCGGGGGCGCCGCCGGGGTGGACGTGCTCACGGGGCTGCTGGACGACCCCGAGCCGGGGGTCCGCGAAGCGGCGGTGCGCTCCCTGGGCGCCATGGGCCACTGGCCCGCCGGCCCCGCGGTGGCCCGGCTGCTGCGCGACCGCGCCTGGGAGGTGCGGCGCGCCTCCGGGCTGGCGCTGCGCGGGCTGGGCGGCCCCGGGCAGCTCCTCCTCCGCCGCGCCCTCGCCGACGCGGACCCCTTCGCCGCCGACATGGCCCGCCAGGTCCTGGACCTCCCCGGCGGCGCGGGAGGCGCCCCGTGACCGCCGACCTCCTGCACCTGGTGCTGGTGCGGCTGGAGTGGGCGATCCTGGTCTACTTCCTGGCCGTCAACGGCTGGTACCTGGTCCTGCTGTGCAGCGCCTCGCTGGAGATGCGCGAGTACGTGCTGTCGGTGCGCGGCGAGGGGCGCTGGCGGCTGCTGGGCTCCCGCGTGGCGCCGCGCATCAGCATGCTCGCCCCGGCGTACAACGAGGCCGCCACCATCGGCGAGAGCGTGCGCGGGCTGCTGGCGCTGTACTACCCGGACCTGGAGGTGGTCGTCGTCAACGACGGCTCCAGGGACGACACCGTCCGGGTGCTCACGGAGCAGTTCCAGCTGGTCCCCGTGCACCCCATCTACCCGCGGTGGATGTCGCACCAGCCGGTCCGCGGGCTGTACCGCTCGCGCACGCACCCCAACCTGCTGGTGGCGGACAAGGTGAACGGGGGCAAGGCGGACGCGCTCAACGCCGGCCTCAACCTGGCCACCGGCGAGCTGGTGTGCGCGATCGACGCGGACACGCTGATCGAGCCGGACGCCCTGCAGCGCCTGGTGCGCCCCTTCCTGCGCTCGGAGGGGGTGGTGGCGGCGGGCGGCACCATCCGCATCGCCAACCAGGCGGTGGTCAAGGGAGGGCGCGTGGTGCAGGCCCGCGCGCCGCACCGCCCCGTCCCCGGCTTCCAGGTGGTGGAGTACCTGCGCGCCTTCCTGTTCGGGCGGCTGGGGTGGAACCGGCTGGGCGGCAACCTGATCATCTCGGGCGCCTTCGGCCTTTTCCGCCGCGACGCGATGCTGGGCGCGGGCGGCTACCTGCACGACACGGTGGGCGAGGACATGGAGATGGTGCTGCGGCTGCGGCGCCTGGGCTACGAGCGGGGCGGGCCGCGCCGCATCGAGTTCGTCCCGGACCCGGTGGCGTGGACGGAGGCGCCGGAAACGCTGCGGGTGCTGGGGCGGCAGCGCGACCGCTGGCACCGCGGCCTCGCCGACGTGCTCTGGCGGCACCGCCGCATCATGCTGGCCCCGCGCTACGGGGCGCTGGGGATGGTGGTGTTCCCGTACTTCGTGCTGGTGGAGCTGCTGGCGCCGCTGGTGGAGGCGGTGGGGCTCCTGGGGATGGTGCTGGGGCTCGCGGTGGGGGCGGTGGACTGGCCGTTCGCGGCGCTCTTCTTCCTGGCGGCGTACGGGCTGGGCGCCGTGCTGACGGCGTTCACGCTGGTGCTGGAGGAGCTCAGCTTCCACCGCTACGACCGCATGCGCGACCGGGCGCTGCTGGTGCTGTGGACGCTCTTCGAGAACCTGGGCTACCGGCAGGCCACCGTCGCCTGGCGGCTCCAGGGGCTGTGGAAGTACCTGCGCGGCCGCCGCGACTGGGGGGCGATGGAGCGCCGGGGGTTCGGCACGGCGCCGGCGGCGGGCGCGCCC
>JBEVLE010000265.1:0-4880 GCA_040509335.1 Longimicrobiaceae bacterium
GCGTGAGGGATTTCGGCCCGAAGGGGCGAGACCCGGCGGGGCTGTTTCCGCCGGGGCTCGACTCCGTTACGCACGGTTGTTTCGTGCGTTACGGAGCCGAAGCCCGACCCCGGCGCCAGCCGGGGGCACGCCCAACTCCGCAGCAAAAAGTCGTTACAGCGCCACCTCGCGACGCTCCTCCGCGGACCTGTACGCCGCGGCGAGGATGCGCATGAGCGCCACGTGCTCCCGCGGAAGCTCCGCCTCGCGCTCGCCGCGGACCACGTCCACGAAGAACTGCAGTTCCTGCCGGTACGAGGCGGTGAAGATGTTTTCCCGGCCGGGGGGGAGCGGCGGGGTGACGTTGACCAGCCCGCTCTCCATCTCCTTGAAGACGGCGAGCGGGGACAGCGAGCCGGAGCCCTCCGCGGCCATCAGGTGCAGGAACTGGCGATCGCGCTCGGCGCGCAGGTTGGAGGTGACCTCCAGCCCCACCGTGCGGTCGCCGGCCAGCCGCAGCATCAGCGCGGCCGACTCCTCCACCTCGGAGTCCGGCTCGCGGTGGGTGTGCGCGGTGACGCGCTCCGCCTCGGGGTAGTCGAGGAGCCAGAGGGCGAGGTCCAGCATCTGTACCCCCAGGTCCATGAGCGCCCCCCCGCCCTGCTCGCGCCGCTGCCGCCAGCTGCGGCGGGCGCGCGCGGTGCCGCGGTTCAGCCACCCGGCCTTGAGGTAGAACACCTCGCCCAGCTCGCCGCCGGAAACGAAGGTCTTGAGCGCCACGGCGTCCGGCCGGAAGCGCTGGTTCATGGCCACCTGGAGCCGGTTGTCGGCGCCCTCCTGCGCCAGGATGCGCTCCACGCCCTCGGCGGTGAGGGCGAGCGGCTTCTCGCAGAGCACGTACTTGCCGGCCTGGAGCGCCTGCACCACGTGCTCCTCGTGCAGGTGGCTGGGGGTGCAGATCACCACCGCCTGGATGGACTCGTCCATCCACACCTGCTCCTGGGTGAGGGCGGTGGTCACGCCGAAGCGCCCCGAGATGGCGCGCGCCTTTGCGCGGTCGGTGTCCACCACGGCGGCCAGCTCCACCCCGCGCATGCGGTGGAGGATGGGAAGGTGCACCACCTGGGCGATCTTGCCGGTGCCGAGCACGGCGACGCGCACCGGGGGACGGTTGGGGCTCATCGGGTGCCTCCGCGGGCCGGGGTGCGTGCGGCGGGGCCGGCCGGGAAGAGCCAGCTCCCCCCGGCGCTCACCCCAAGGTAGCGGACGTCGCTGGACAGCGTCCCCCGCGCCTCGGCGAAGAGCCGCAGCGCGCCGCCGAGCGGGAGCTCCACCCCGCCCACCAGGTCCACGCCGGGGGCGATGGCGTCCAGCAGGTCTTCCACGAAGGTGCCGTTGATCAGGTCGCCGCGCCCGTTCAGGAGGTGGAGCGAGGCCCCCAGGCCGGCGTACGGCTCCGCCACCAGGTCGGTGGGGAAGGTGTAGTGCGCGTCGGCGCCCAGGGTGAGGTCGCTGACGCGGATCTCGCCTAGCTCGGACAGGCAGTCGGCGCCGTCGTCGCGGCACAGCCCAAGCAGGTTCTCGCGCAGCTCGCTCACCTGCTCGTCGCGCAACCGCGACGACCAGAACGAGGCGCGCGGAACGATGCGCACCCGGGGCCCCAGGAAGCCCAGGTCGGCGCGGATGCCGAAGGCGAGGGTGGGCTCCACGCGGGCCGGCCACAGGTGGCCCAGCTCGAGCCCCACGCCGCGGAACTCCAGGTTCTCGTAGTCGTAGTCCTCCAGGCTCTGCGCCCCGAGGGGGGCGGCCGGGGCGAGGAGGACGAGCAGTGCGGGCAGCAGGAATCGGCGCATCGTCGCTCGGTCGTGGGTCTGGGGACGCGGGTCAGTACAGGTCGCGGAGCCGCGTTCCCGGGTAGTAGGCCGCCAGGATGGCGCGGTAGTCCTGTCCGGCGCGGGCGCGGCCCATGGCTCCCACCTGGCACATGCCGATGCCGTGCCCCCAGCCGCCACCGCTCGCCACCACCTCGGTGACGCGCCCGTCGGCGCCGCGGAGCACCTCCACGTCGAACTTGGAGCTGTTGAGCGCGGCGCCCGCGGGGGTGAGCAGGATCCAGCGGACGCGGTCCCTGCCCACGGTGAAGTTCCCGCCGGTGGTCTCGATGCGCATGGCGCGCACCCGCCCGGAAGGGGTGCGCTCCAGCACGCGCATGTCGCGCAGCTGCCCCACGGCGCCGCCGCCCCGCACGGAGTCGCGCAGGGTGCGGCCCAGGACGGTGTTGATCTGCTCGGCGGTCCAGCGCTGCGTCCAGCGGAAGCGGCTGGAGGAACGGTCGAAGGCCTCGCCGCTGGCCGGGTCCACGTCGCGCACGGAAACCAGGTATGGAACGGGGCGCTCGTTCCACACCTCGTCGATGGCGGCGGTCTGCCCGGCGCAGGTGGAGTGGTAGTACGCCTCGATGGGGCGCCCGTCGAAGGAAAGGATCTCGCCGGCGGTGGAGCGGACGGCCTGGGTGACGGGGTCGTGCTCGTCGCCGGCGCCGCCGTACACCTGGTCCGCCACCGTGGCGTACACGTCGAAGCCCAGCTCGCGGCGGCGGCCCAGGTACTTGACCGCGTAGGTGCGCGCGGCCACCGCCTGGGCCTTCGCGGCCTCCAGCAGCTCGGGCCCCACCTTGCCGATCTCCCGCGGGACGACGCCCAGCAGGTAGGTTTCCATGTCGACGACGTTGACGGCGGTCACCCGCCCCCCGGGGCGCGCCTGGACGAGGGCGTCGCCGCGGTACGGCCGCCCGCCCAGCGAAAGCAGCCCGCCCCCGACGGCGCGGAACACCAGCGGCCCCTGCCCGGACGCGACCTCGGCGCCGGTGGATCCCGCCACGCGCAGCGTCCCCCCGGAGCCGGAGGTGACCACGAGCCGCTCGCCCGCCAGGGCCCGGCCCAGCGGGCGGTCGCCCCCGGCGCCGGTGATCTCCAGCCCGGAGGTGGAGGAGATCTCCACGCGCGGGGTGTCCACCAGGATCCCCACGCGCACCGGCGGCGACGAGTCGATCTCGTCCACCTCCACCACGGGCGCGGCGGGCGGATCGGCCGGGATGACGATGGCCGGCGGCGCGGCGGGGGGCGGCACGGGCGCGGGCGCCGGCGCCGGCCGCGTCGCCGGGACGCAGGCGCCCAGGGCGAGCGCGGCGGCCGCGAGCGGGCTACGCCAGCGCGGCACGGAGCGCCTCCCGGGCCCGGCCGATGGTCTCCTCGACATCCGATTCGGTGTGCGCGGTGGAAAGAAAGCCTGCCTCGAAGGCGGAGGGTGCAAAGAACACTCCGCGCGCCAGGCACTCGTGGAAGTAGCGGCGGAAGAGGGCGACGTCGGTGCGCCTGGCGTCGGCGAAGTCGCGCACCGGGCCCTCGGCGAAGAAGGTCCCCCACATGGAGCCGAAGTGGCCGCCGGTGGCCGGGACGCCGGCCTCGGCGGCGTTTGCCAGGAGCCCCTCCACCAGCCGCGCGGTGCGGCGCTCCAGCTGCGCGTACGGGTCCTGCTCGCGGAGCAGGCGGAGCTGCGCCAGCCCGGCGGCCATGGCCAGCGGGTTTCCGGACAGGGTGCCCGCCTGGTAGACGGGGCCCAGCGGGGCGACGTGCTCCATGACGTCGCGGCGGCCGCCGTACGCGCCCACCGGGAGTCCCCCGCCGATCACCTTGCCCAGCGTGGTGAGGTCGGGGCGCACGCCGAAGCGCTCCTGCGCCCCGCCGGGCGCGACGCGGAAGCCGGTCATCACCTCGTCGAAGACGAGCAGCGCGCCGTCCTCCTCGGTAATGCGCCGCAGCTCGGCGAGGAAGCCGTCCGCCGGGGCGAGGAAGCCGGCGTTGCCGACCACGGGCTCCAGGATCACCGCGGCGATCCGCCCCGGGTGGGCCCGGAACGCTTCGGCGACCGCCCCCGCGTCGTTGAAGGGCGCGGTGAGGGTGAGCCGCGACAATTCCTCGGGGACGCCGGGAGAGTTGGGGAGCCCCAGGGTGGCGACGCCGGAGCCGGCCTTGACCAGGAAGGAGTCGCCGTGCCCGTGGTAGCACCCCTCGAACTTGAGGATCATGGGGCGCCCGGTGAAGCCGCGCGCCAGCCGCACCGCGGACATGGTGGCCTCGGTGCCGCTGTTGACGAAGCGCACGTGCTCCATGGACGGCACGAAGTCGCGCACCAGCTCGGCGAGCTCCACCTCGGCGGGGGTGGGCGCCCCGTACGAGGTGCCGCGGAGCGCGGCGTCGCGCACCGCGTCCACCAGCGCGGGGTGCGCGTGCCCGAAGACCAGCGGCCCCCAGGAAAGCACGTAGTCCAGGTATTCGTTGCCGTCCACGTCCCAGATGCGCGCCCCCTCGCCGCGCGCCACGAAGAACGGCTCCCCGCCCACCGCGCTGAAGGCGCGGACCGGGGAGTTCACCCCGCCGGGGGTGACTTCCAGGGCGCGCCGGAACCACTCCCGCGACGCGTCGCGGGGGCGTCCGGACGTGCTGGCCGCGTTCTTGCCAATTCCAGGATCAGTATCGCTCATCAAACTCAACTGGAGATCTAAAAATGTCCAAGCGACTGCTTGCCGTGCTCGCCGCCATCACCATCTCGGGGACCGCCGCCGCCTGCGACGACAACGCCGAGGACCATGCCCAGGAAGCGGTCGAGGAAGCCCGCGAGGGCGACACCGAGAACGCCGCCGAGTCCGCCGAGGACGCCCGCGAGGACCTCGCGCAGGGCGACACCACCGAGGGCATCAACTAGCCCGCACGCCGGACCCGCCGGACCTCAGCCCTCCCCCGGCCCGCCGGGGGAGGGCTGTTTTGCGTCATGCGCCGACGCAGCGCCCCCACCCGGGTCGCTTGAGGCTCGCCTCCCTCCCCCAATTCTGGGGGAGGGCT
>JBEVLE010000266.1:0-7387 GCA_040509335.1 Longimicrobiaceae bacterium
CCGCGAGCGCCCGCTGCACCTCCGGGGCGAGCTCCACGGCGCTCACGCGAGCGCCCTGCGGAACAGGTGCGCGCGGTGCAGCCGCCGCGCGCCCATCTTCTGCACCTGGCGCAGGCTTGCCTGGTTCACGTCCGCGATCCAGGTGATCCCCAGGTGCGTGTACCCCGCCGCCCTGAGCGCCGTGGTGACGCGATACAGCATCGCCGCGTTGAGCCCGCGCCCCTGCATGCGGGCGGCGACCGAGTACAGGATGATGACGGCGCGCCTGCGCGTCAGCCGGAAGCGCAGGAAGTGCCAGGGGGTGAGCAGCCCGTAGCGCGACTTCATCGCCCGGAGCAGCGGGTTGAGGTCGGGGATGCACACCACCGTCCCCGCCGGGCCCTCGCCGTCGTGGACGAGCGCGGCGATGCGCGGGTCCAGGATGGTCGCCATGTCCTTTGCCTGGAACTCCATCTCTTCCGGCGTGAGCGGGACGAACATGGGGTTGCGGTCGAAGCCGTCGTTGAGGACCACCCGGATGTCGCCCAGGATGCGGCCGAAGTCGCGGGCCCGCAGCGTTTCCCAGCGGAGCGAAGGGTCCGCCAGGCGCTCGCGCGCCGCGTCGCCCAGCAGCGTTTCCGGCTGGAAGGCGCGCAGGTCCACCTCCCAGGTGCTCATGGGGAACTCCGGCGCGTAGCCGCAGGCTTCCAGCAGGCGGGGGACGTGCGGTGGGTTGAAGTGCTGGTCGGTGTAGGGCGCCGCGTCGAAGCCGTCCGTGACCACCCCCACCTGCTGCATGGCGGTGAGGTTGAAGTTGCCCATCACCTCGTCGCAATCGTGCGAGCGCGCGAACGCCTCCGCCTCGCCCAGGAGGAGCGCCGCCACCTCCGGGTCGTCCGCGCAGTCCAGGAAGCCGAAGTAGCCGCGCCGCCAGCCGTGCCGCCGGTTGGAGGCGTGGTGCACGTGCGCCACGATGCGCCCCACCGGCGCGCCGCCGCGGTGCGCGGTGAGCACGCGGCGCGCGCCCTCGTGCTTCCACAGCGGGTTCGCGTCCAGGCGGAGGAAGCGCTCCACGTCCGCCTTCATGGGGGACACGTACGGCGACGTGGGCGGGTACACGCGGAAGGGGACCTGGAAGAACGCCTCGAAATCGTCGTCGCGGAGCTCAAGCACGCGCCGTCTCCCGCGCCAGGGCGAGGCTCGCCTGGTGGCCGATCACCTCCAGCTCCAATTCCGCGTCGCGGTTGCCGGTGATCTCCGGGAGGTGCACCAGCAGGAGCCGCAGCGGCTCCGCGCCCAGCAGGCAGGCGTGCGTCATCTCGTAGCGCTCCAGCACGTCCGCCATCTGTTCGGCCGCGTCCAGCTCCTCGCGCGGCGCGCCGGCGCGCAGGCGCCGCAGCCGCGCCGCCGAGCACAGCGCGGAGCCGCCCCCGAAGAGGCGCGCCAGGCTTTCCGCGCGGTAGGCGCGCAGCTCGTCGGGGCCCAGGATCAGGTGCTGCTCGGTGAGCGGGTAGCGCCGCAGCCAGGCGGCGAAGGCGTCCAGCGAGTCGGTGGGGGCGCGCGCCAGCCAGCGCAGCAGCCCCGCCTCGCCCTCCGCGGCGCCAAGGGCGCGCAGCCGCTCCCACACCGCGAACAGCAGCACCAGCGCCACGGCCAGCGGCAGCGCGCGCCCCCACGCCGCCGCGCCGCCGGGCCAGAGCAGCGCCGCCAGCGTGGCCAGCAGCAGCGCCTTCGCGGCGATCCACCCGAAGTCGGACGCCGCGCCGCCGGCTCCCTCCGGCGCGCGGGCCATGCGCGTGAGCGTGTAGACGAACAGCAGCACGCCCACGGCGCCCCAGCGCTGCGAGGGAAAGCCCAGCTCCAGCCGGAAGTCGCTCGCGGCGAGCGGCAGCCCCACGAGCACCGCCAGCAGGCACCCGGCGATCAGCCGGTTCTCGGCGGGCGACAGGGTGTCGCGGCGGCGCGCCAGCAGGAAGGCGCCGAGCATCGCCATCACGCCCACCAGCGCCACCGGGAAGGCGCGGGAGATCGCCGGGTCGCGGACCGCCTCCGGGGCCAGGTTGAGCGCGAAGAAGAGCGCGCTGCTCCCCGCGGCCAGCAATTTGGCGGGGAGGGGGAGGTGGCGCCGCAGCAGCCCCTCCACGAACAGCAGCATCGCCAGCGGGAGCAGGGTGGCCGCCGCGAAGGTCGCGCGCCGCAGCACGTCGTCGTCCATGCGCAGCCAGGCGAAGCCGCGCACCAGCAGGAGCGCGGCGAGAACCCCCAGCAGGAGCACGGCGCGCCGCTCCAGCGGGCTGCGGCTGGGGTCGCGGACGATGTGCACCAGGTAGCTGAGCGCGCCCGTGGCGCCCAGCCAGGTGACCAGCACGTCGATGCCGACGGCGTCAGCCTCCATTCACCAGCTCCCGGATCTTCCGCCGCACCACCTGCTCGCGCAGCCACGCCACCGCCGCGGAGCGCGGGTGCTCGGTGCGGAAGGTCCACGGGTTGAAGAAGGCGCCGCGGAAGTCCACCCCGGAAGGGCGGCCCAGCGCCAGCTTCACCACCTCGAACGCCATCAGGTTGCCGGTGAGGATCACCATGGGCGCGAAGGAGGGGCGGCTCCGCTTCCCGGCCAGCATCTCCCCGGCGAAGCCCAGGTCGATGTGCTCCGCCGAGCTGGAGTGCACCATCACGTACGTCGCCTCCGCCAGCTTGCACCCGTCCGCGTCCGCGGGGGTGAGCGCGTCCCAGGGCTTGCCCACGGTGGGGAAGCCCAGCCGCTCCTCGGGGCGCGGGTCGCCGGGGCGCACCACGGTGACGGAGGGGAGCGGCGAGGTGTAGGCGTCGATGACGGTGGCCCCGTGCTCGCGCGCCCTGCGGTACAGGTGGATCCCCGCCGCCAGGTCGTCCATGCCGTTGACCACGATGCGGTGCTCGGCCAGGATCTCGTCCAGCCGCTCCGTCCACTCCCGGCCGTAGGTGCGCGGGCGCAGCCCGGGGTTGATGGCGGCAAGCCGCGCCACCGTGGCCTCCACCTTTCCCGTGCCGACGTTCGCCATGTCGGCGAAGACCTGGCGGTTGAGGTTGGACACCTCGAAGCGGTCCATGTCCGCGATCGCCAGCCGCTCCATCCCGGCGCGCGCCAGCGCCTGCACCGCGGCGCCGCCCATCCCTCCCACCCCGCAGACGAACACGGGGGCGGCGCGCAGCGCGGCCTGCTCCGCGTCGGTCACGAAGCCGGCGTTGCGGGTGGTCATCTCGGCGTAGTCGAACGCCGGGGGGGCCGGCGGGGCGGGAGCGCTCATGCGGGGGTCTCCTTCCAGGGGCGGAGGTCGCCCATCGGGCGCGAGGGATCGAACCACTGGAGCAGCGGCGCCACCAGCGCGTCCAGGAGGAGGAAGACGAAGTTGGTCGCCAGCCCCGCGGGGGAAAGGACCGAGCGGAAGCGGGTGAAGTGCTCGCGCGCGGCCCCCAGCGTGAACTGCCCCAGCTGGAGGAAGTCGTCGCCGCGATCGTAGTCCAGTTCCCGCTCGCACATCTCGTTGGGGGGCGGGGAACGGTGCTTCGGCGCCTCGGCGAAGGTCTTCTTGAGGTTGTCGGAGCCGCCGGTGTACGCGTTGGTGATGACGAAGCGCTCCTCGTCGAACCCCGCCTCCGGCCCCACGCCGAACACGTGGCGGTGCCGGGCAAGGATCTGCCGCGCCAGCGACAGGTGGTCGAAGCTGCGGCGGCTGGCGGGGTCCGGGGCGGGGAAGACGCGGTCGAACGACTCGCTCACCATCCCCACGATGGCCGGGACCTGGGTGACGTTGCTGATCCACATGGGCCGCATCCGCCGCCGCGCGAACACCAGGAAGCTGGTGAGACCGTACAGGATCGCGCTCAGCCCGCGCGACCGGTACCCCGGGTCCACCATCACCAGCCCCAGGTGCAGCACCTCGGTGGGCCTGCCGCGCAGCTCGCAGTCCATGATGCTGAGCGCGTTGAAGGCGACCGGGCGGCCGTCCTCCTCGCCGTAGACCAGGGTGAGGATGGCGCGGTCCAGCCGGTCGGGGTCGCCGGTGACCACGCCGTACTCCAGCGCCTCCTTGCTGAGCGAGCTGCGGACCACGGCGCGCAGGTCCTCCACCACGGCGGCGAGCGCACGCGGCTCCATCCAGCGTCCGGGGCGCTCCAGGATGCGGACCCGGGCGCCGAAGCGGGTGGTGAAGGAGTGGTCCAGGTAGCGTCCGCCGAAGGCGGAGATCAGGGACATGCGAGGGGAGGCTGGCGGGGAAGCGCGGGCCGCGTGGGCCCAAACGTAGGCGCGCCGCCGCGGCGTCACAAGTGTTTTCGCGCGCTCCCGAGCTTGCCCGCCACCGACCGCGGGTGCGATTTTCCGTGCTCCCCGAGACGCGTCCGCCGGGTACCCCGAGCCCGCACCATGACCGAGCCCGAGTCGCTGGACCAGCTGGAAACGCCCGCCGCGCTGGTGGACGTGGACCGCATGCGCGCCAACCTGCGCCGCGCGGCCGAGTACACCCGCGCGCACGGGCTGGCCTGGCGCCCGCACGTGAAGACGCACAAGACGCCGGAATTGGCCGCCGAGCAGCTGCGCGCGGGTGCCGTGGGCGTCACGGTCGCCACGCCGCGCGAGGCGGAGGTCATGGCCGCCGTGGCGGACGACGTGCTGCTGGCGTACCCGCCCTTCGGGGCCTCCAAGCTGGCGCGGCTCATGGCGCTCCCCGGGCGGGTCCGCCTATCCGTTGGACTGGACTCAAAGGAGGCCGCGGAGGGGCTGGCGCGCGCGGCCCGCGAGGCCGGGCGCGCCGTGGGCGTGCTGGTGGAGGTGGACGCGGGGATGCGGCGGGTGGGGGTGCAGGCCCCGGAGGACGCGGTCGCGCTGGCGCGCGCGGCGCGGGACGCGGGGCTGGAGTTCCGGGGGGTGATGTTCTACCCCGGCCACGTCCGCGGCCCCATCGGCGAGCAGGGGTCCGCCCTGCGCGCCGTCTCCGACCGGCTGGCCGCGTACCTGGAGGCGCTGGAGGGCGCCGGGCTCCCGGCGGGCGTGGTGAGCGGCGGCTCCACCCCCACCTTCTGGCGGTCGCACGAGATCGCCGGGATCACCGAGGTGCGCCCCGGCACCAACGTGTTCAACGACCGCACCACGGCGATGGTGGGCGCCTGCGCCTGGGACGAGTGCGCCTACTCGGTGCTCGCCACGGTGGTCAGCACCTCCGTCCCCGGGCAGGCGGTGGTCGACGCGGGCTCCAAGGCGCTCGCCAAGGAGGAGCTGCGCGCCGAGGGGGGCGGCTACGGCGCGCTGCTGGACCGGCCGGAGGTGGCCGTGAAGGCGGTGTCCGAGGAGCACGGGCTGCTGGACCTGTCCGGCACCGACTGGCGCCCGCGCGTGGGCGAGCGGGTGCGGGTGGTCCCCAACCACGTGTGCGTGTCGGTGAACCTGAGCGACGCCCTGTGGGGCGTGCGCGGGGACGAGGTGGTGGCGGCGTGGGTGCCGGAGGGGCGGGGGAGGCGGCCGTTCGGCGCGGCGGCGGATCCCGCGGGGGGCGCCCGGCCTTGATGCCCGTGCTCCGCAGCCTGCGGGTGGGGGTGGCGGCGTTCCGGCGTCCGCGGCTGCACCCGCTGGAGGATTCCGTGATCCGCTTCCGGGTGTGGCCCAACGACCTGTACGTGAACCTGCACATGAACAACGGGCGCTACCTGACGCTGATGGACCTGGGGCGCCTGGACCTGATCGTCCGCGTGGGGGTGCTGGGGACGCTGCGCCGCCGCCGCTGGAACCCGGTGATCGGCTCGCTCCAGGTCCGCTACCGGCGCTCGCTCCTCCCCTTCCAGGAGTTCGGCATCCGCACGCGCCTGCTGTGCTGGGACGAGCGCTGGTTCTACCTGGACCAGCGCTTCGAGCGCGAGGGCGACGCGGTCGCCGCCGCGCTGGTGAAGGGACTGTTCCTGGGCCCGGAGGGCCGCGTCCCCACCCAGCAGGTGGTGGACGCCTCCCCCCACCGCGTCGATTCGCCGCCGGCACCCCCGGCGGTGGCCGCCTGGCAGGAGGCCGAGCGCGCGCTCCGCGAGCACGAGGCGCTTCCCCCGGAGGCGGAGGCGCCCCGGTGAGCGACGACGCGCTCCGCCGCCACCTCGCCCCCCCCGAGCCCTCCCCCGGCCTGTGCGCCTCCTGCGCCAACGTCCGCGTGGTCCGCAGCGGCAAGGGGAGCACCTTCTACATGTGCGAGCTGTCCAGGGTCGATCCGGCCTTTCCGAAGTACCCGCGCCTCCCCGTCCTGCGCTGCCGCGGCTTCACGCCGGAAACGGCAGGGAACAGGGAATAGGGAACAGGGAACAGCCTGCAACTACGGCCCTCACCCGGCTCGTTCGAGGCTCGCCACTCTTTTCCCGCTTCCGGGGCGGCTGGCGCGCGAGCGCAACTTTCCGCCGCGCTCGTCGTCCTGTGTGTGTCCTCGCGGCGCCGGCCGCGGGCGGCGTTCTACCATCCTGCCGGCGGCGGCGACGTGCGGCCGCTTCTTTCTCCAACACACCCAAGGCGAAGTAGCTCATGCGCAAGCTCATGGTGGTCGCGTTCACGGCCGGAATCTGTCTGCCGCTGCTCGGAGCAGGTGCGGCGGACGCCCAGCAGGCTCCGAAGGACGGCGCGATCGAGAAGTGGAGCGGGTTCGACCTGCTCACCAGCGCCGTCGCGGACGGCGCGGCGGGCGACGCGGGGACGGGCACCCGGGCCTACGGCGCGCAGCTCCGCCTGGGGCTCGCCGCCTTTCGCGTGCTGACCGTGAGCACGGACCTGGGGATCGTGGGGATGAGCGACGAGCGCGAGTTCACCCAGGAGACGACGCACGGGGAAATGACCTCGGGGGTGGCGGCGGGCGTGGGAACGCTCGCGCTGGGACTCCGCACGCCCCCTCTCCCGGTGGGCGGAACGAGCACCGTGTCGGCCGGGGTCAACGCGGGGTACGCCCTGCTGCACGTGACCCGCACGATCACCAACTGCGCCGACTGCCACGGGGAGGACGTGCCTCTCCGCGCGGGCGCCTTCTGGGAGACCGGCCTGGAGGTCAGCCCGGGTCGCCGCTGGGGGATCAGCGCGAGGTACCGCACGTACCAGGGCCGCTCCGACCTGCGGAACGCGCTGATGGTCGGCGGTGTCGTGAAGATCCCGAGCCGCTCGGCTCGGCCCGAGCCGGAAACGGCAGGGAACAGGGAATAGGGGACAGGGGACAGCCTGCAACGGCGACCCCCTCCCCCGGCCCCTCCCCGCAAGGGGGAGGGGAGAACGACACGACGCACATGGGGGTCAGGAAGCCCTCCCCCAGAATTGGGGGAGGGTGGCGAGCCTAAGTACACGTGCACGCAAATATCGGGACGTATGCGTCGTCGGCGGCTATATTCATCGTCCGAAAGGAGGTGGACATGCCGC
>JBEVLE010000267.1:0-3039 GCA_040509335.1 Longimicrobiaceae bacterium
GCGTGAGGGATTTCGGCCCGAAGGGGCGAGACCCGGCGGGGCTGTTTCCGCCGGGGCTCGACTCCGTTGCAAACGGTAGTATCGTTTGCTACGGAGCCGAAGCCCGACCCCGGCGTCAGCCGGGGGCACGCCCAGATCCGCAGTTCCAGGCCGTTCCTACGCAGAAGGCAGATCCCGCCGCCCCCGCTTGACCGTGTACAGCTCCCGGTCCGCCTGCTCGATCAGGTCGTCCGCGGACTTCATGCTCGGATGGTACTCGGCGGCGCCCGCGCTCACCCGCGCCCGCCCGTCCAGCCGCTCCTTGACGCGCCGGATCAGCGAGCGCGCCCCGGTGAGGTCGGTACCCGGGAGGATGATGAGGAACTCGTCCCCGCCGAAGCGCACCGCCAGGTCGGCGCCGCGGATCTCCTCGCGCAGGCAGTCCGCCACCAGCCGCAGCACCCGGTCGCCCTCCAGGTGGCCGTACTCGTCGTTGATCCCCTTGAAGCCGTCCAGGTCCACCATCACCAGCGACAGCGCGTCGCCCCGCTGCGCCGCGGCCAGGCTGTGCTTGAGCACCACCTGCATGTGCCGGCGGTTGGCGAGCCCGGTGAGCGGGTCGGTGAGCGACAGGTCGCGCACCCGCTCGAAGAGCTGCACCCGCTCGATGGCGATCTCGGCCTGGGAGACCAGGACGCTGAGAAGGCTCCAGTCCTCCGGCTCGAACTGGCGCTCGCCCCGGCGCTCCACCAGGAAAAGGACGCCGCCCTTTTCCACCGGCACGTGGGCGAGCACGGCGGCGCCCGTGCGGTCGAAGAGCGGGGCGAGCGCGGCCAGCGGCGAGCCGGTGTCGCCCTGCGCCTCGGCGGCCTGGATCAGCCCCGGCCGGCGCAGGCGGGGGTGCGCGCTGATGGCGAAGGCGCGCGCCTCGCACGGCTTGGACGGGTGGTCCACGGCGGCGAAGCGCCCCTCGTCCTCGGCGACCACCAGGAAGCTGGTGAACGCGCCCACCGTGCCCACGGCGTGCTGGAGGAGCGCTTCGTACACCTCGTGCAGCGTCCGCGCGGAGTTGAGCCGCTCGGAAAAGTTGATGAGCTGCTCCGCCAGGCGGAACTGCCGCCACTCGCGCAGGCGCTCCCGGCGCCAGGCGGCCGCGCCGCTGGCGGCGCGCATCAGCAGGTCGTCGCCGCCGTCGCCGCGGGGGATGCGCCGGATGGCGGCCCCGGCGACCAGGATGGCGTCGCCCGTCCCCAGCTCCAGCAGCACGGCGGCGTCGTCGGCCTCCAGCTGCGGCTCGTCGCAGGGGGTGACGCGCACCCCCGGCTCGGCGCCGATCTCGTACCCAAGCAGCGCGGTCGCCGTCCCGCCGCCGGCCCCCGCGGGGAGGCGGGCCTCCCCGCCGTTGCCGGGGCGCCCCGCCAGCAGCAGCGGCAGGACGCGGTCGTCGACGCGGCGGAGGAGCCGGTTGGCTTCCCGGCCCGCCCCCCACGACGGGTTCCCACGGTGCGGCGCGTCTGTGCCGGTCAAGGTCACGAGCGGGATTGCATGTGTGGACACGGGCTGGCTCCGGACGGATCCTGGCTCGCGGCGTCCGGCTCCCAGTCTGAAACGGGCTCCCGGAGGCTGCTCGCGCATGGGCCGGGGCACCGATGCCCCGGCCTGACGTGACGCGCCCCGGGCGACCATCCGACCGACCGGGGCTGCGCAGCCGTTCCATCCTGCCTCAAGCATTACACGTGCCCCGTCCGGCACCGCCCGCGGGACGTGGGAAGCGCGTGCCGCGCCGCGGTTTATCCGGGGGGAGAGGAGCGGGAGGGGACGGGCGGGGGGCGGCGGACTGTTGCAACCGCACCGCAGGTAGCGGACAGATCCCCCATGGGCTCCACACCCGCCCACGCGGGACCCGGTGGCCGGGAAACGCGTGAGGCCCGGCAATCACAGCGATTGCCGGGCCTCATCACGTCGAAGCGCCCACTCCAGGACTCGAACCTGGGACCCTCTGATTAACAGTCAGATGCTCTAACCAACTGAGCTAAGTGGGCGGGTCTCCCGCGCAGGGAGACCGAACGATAACCCATTCCGCGGGCGGCTGTCAATCCCCGAGCGAACCCCGCGCGGACACGAAATCTTTGCGCGGACCGGAAACCGACGGCGCGGTGGAACCTCAAGCGGCCCATGGGGTTCATGCAATCTCCCCCGCCGCCGCGCGACCTCCCGGCCCCCGCTCCGCTCCGAGCCGTGGGGGAACGGATCGTGCTCCTCGCGGCGGGGAGAACGGGGGGCGCCCGCGCCCCGCCCGCCACCGGCCGGGACGGTTCCGGCCGCCGAAGTGCCGAAGTTCCCGAAGGGTCATCGAATGAAGCTACACCCGTCCGTCCCCGCCGCAGCCGGCCTGGCGGGGCTCGCACTGGGCCTCGCCCTGAGCACCCCGTGGTCCGCCGCGGAGGTGCGGGAAGTCGCGTCCGGGCTGACCTCCGTCCCGGGGATGGAAGCGCTGGACCCGGTGGACGCCCTGCCGCGCACCCGCCTGGTGGTGGCCATGGAGGAGGCGCGCTCCGCCCTCGCCGCGGGCCGTCCCTGGAGCGCGTGGAAGGAGCTGGCCGACCACGTGGACGAGCCGGCGGCGGCGCCCGCTCCCGCGGTGCTGCTGGCGGCCCGGGCGGCCGCGGGGTGGGGCGGGTGGGGCGAGGTCCGCCGCCTCCTGGAGGGGCGGGAGTGGCTGGCCCGCGCCGAGGCCGGCGAGGGATGGCTGCTGCTGGGGCGGGGGTTCGAGGAGGCCGGGCGCCTGGGCGAGGCCGCGGACGCGTACCGGTGGTACGCCGCCGTGCCGGGGGCCCGCTCGCGGGCGGAGGCGCTCGCGCGGAGGGGCAGCGTGCTGCGCGCCGCCGGGCGGCACGCCGAGTCCGCCGCCGCGTTCGGCGCCGCCGCCGAGCAGACGCCGGCGCTCCGCGACTGGCTGCGCGCGCTCCAGGCCGAAGCCCTCGCGCGCGTCGGGAGCCCGCGGGTGGTGGCGGTCGCCTCCGCCGCGTCGGGGAGCTCCGGCGCCGTGCGGGCGCGCCT
>JBEVLE010000268.1:0-4304 GCA_040509335.1 Longimicrobiaceae bacterium
ATGCGAGCGCGAAGCGGCGAGACCCGGCGGGGCAGTTTCCGCCGGGGCTCGCCTCCGTTGCAGACGGTAGTTTCGTCTGCTACGGAGCCGCAGCCCGACCCCGGCGCAGCCGGGGGCACGCCCAAACCCAGCAGTTCAACGTCACTCGCCCGCACCCTCCGCCGGCAGCCGCAGCGTAAAGGTGGCGCCCTCACCCGGCCGGCTGGCGAGAGAAAGCGTCCCGCCCAGCAGCGCCGCCAGCCGCTTGGAGATGGCCAGCCCCAGCCCCGTCCCTCCACGAGAAGCCGCCGCCGCCGTCTGCTCGAACTCGTCGAAGATCCGCTGCTGGTCCTCCGGCGCGATCCCCGGACCCGTGTCCGCCACCCGCACCTCCACGCACCGGCCCACGCGCTCCAGCTCCACCCGCACCTCCCCCGCGTCCGTGAACTTGACCGCGTTGGACAGCAGGTTGAGGACGATCTGGCGGACGCGCGCCGGGTCCGTCGTCAGCGGGAACGAGCGCGGCGCCACCACCCGCAGCTCCAGCCCCTTGTCGCGCGCCTGGAGCTCCACCGTGGTGGACACCTCGCGCAGCAGGGTGGCCAGCTCCACGGGCTCCGGGTGCACCTCCAGCTTGCCGGCCTCCAGCTTGGAGATGTCCAGCACGTCGTTGACCAGCTCCAGCAGGTGCCGCCCGCTGGACACCAGCCGGTCCGCGGCCCCCAGCTGCTTCTCGCCCAGCGGCCCGTAGACGCCCTCCTGGAGGAGCTGGCCGTACCCCAGGATGGCGTTGATGGGGGTGCGCAGCTCGTGGCTCATGGAGGCGAAGAAGCGCGAGCGGTCCGACATGGCGCGCGCCAGGCGGACGGCCTGCTCCTCCAGCACCCGCGCCTGCTCGCGCGTCTCGGCGTGCAGCAGCGCGTTGTCCAGCGCCAGCGTGGCCTGTCTCCCCAGCAGCCCCAGCAGCGGCGCGTCCCCGGGGTGGCGGAAGGCATCTTCCGCGGCCGCGAACACGGCCAGCAGCGTGCTGCGGCTCCCGGCGCGGCGCACGCAGGTGGCGGCGCCGGCGCGGAAATTCGCCCCCACCTGCTCCGCCAGCTCCGCCGCGTCCTCCAGCACGAAGGAGCCCGAGCCCGCCTCGTCCATGGAGCAGTGGTCCAGGAGCAGGTCCACCAGCACGTAGTAGCGCGGGTCGTCCGCGGCGATCCCCACCCCGGCGCGCACGTCCGGGCGCTCGGCGCTCCCGGGGAGCACCAGCAGCGCCGCGTCCGCGCGCAGCGCGTGGCACACCACCTCCGCCAGGCGCGACCCCAGCTCCCCCGGGTCCAGCGTTTGCACCAGCACGTCCGAGATGCGGGCCAGCGCCGACGTCTCGTCGTAGCTGCGCTTGACCCGCGCCATGGCCCCCACCCGCGCCAGCAGCTCCGCCCGGCTGCACCCCTTGTTGAGGAAGTCGTAGGCGCCCAGCTCCAGCCCGCGCACCACCAGGTCGTCGGTGGGCGCGTCCGCGGTCAGGAAGATGACCGGGATGGGGGCGGTCTCCGGGTCCAGCTTGAGCTGCTCCACCACCTGGAAGCCGTCCATCCCCGGCATGTGCACGTCCAGCACGACCACGTCCGGACGCCAGGCGCGGGCGCGCTCGATCCCCGCGGGCCCGTCCTCCTCGGCCGCCACCTGGTGCCCGGCCTGGGCCAGCGCCGAGGACACCGCCACCCGCGGGATCCGCTGGTCGTCCACCACCAGGACGCGCGCCATCACCCGCCTCCGCACATCTCGGCGAGCGCCGGGGCGATGCGCCCCAGCGCCAGGCTGCGCTCCGCGTGGGGGCGCGCCGCCCGCGGCATCCCGTCGATCACCGCCGTTTCCGCGCTTTCCACCAGCGCCCGCCCCCCGGCGCGGCGGATGCGGGCCAGCCCGTCGGCCCCGTCGCTCCCCATGCCGGTGAGCACCACCCCCACCGCGCGTGCCCCCGCCGCCTCCGCCACCGACGAGAAGAGCAGGTCCACCGAGGGGCGGTGAAGCCGCTCGCCCCCGTCGTCCCACACCCGCACCCGCAGCCCGCCGTCCTCGCGCACCACGGTCATCTGCCGCCCGCCGGGAGCCACCAGCGCCTGGTCCGGGAGGACGGCGTCGCCGTCGCGCGCCTCGCGCACCCGGATGGTGGAGCGCTGGTCCAGCCGCTCCGCCAGCGTCGCCGTGAACCCCGGCGGGATGTGCTGCGCCACCACCACGCCCGCGCCCATCCCCAGCGGCAGGGCGGGGATCACCTCGGTCAGCGCCCGCGGCCCCCCGGTGGACGCGCCGATGGCGATCACCTCGTACGCCCCCGCGGAGGCCACGGGCGCGGCGCCGGGAGCCCCCACGGCGGCGGCGGGCGCGGCGTCCATCCGCGGGGCGGGGGGAGGCAGGTGGGCGCTCCGGAGCACCGCGCGCACCTTGTCGCGGATCACGGGGGCCAGCCCGTGGATGTCCATGACCGTCCCCGCGTCCGTCTTGTCCACGAAGTCCACCGCTCCCGCCTCCAGGGCGCGCAGCGTCACCTCCGCCCCCTCGCGCGTCATGGAGCTGAGCAGGAGGACGGGGGTGGGCCGCTCGGACATGATCCGCTCCAGCGCCTGCATCCCGTCCATTCCGGGCATGTTGAGGTCCATGATGACCAGGTCCGGCTGCAGCTCGTGCACCAGCCGCAGCGCATCCTCGCCGTTGGCGGCGTAGCCCGCCACCTCCACCCCCTCCAGGGGCTCCAGCATCCGTTCCGTGGCGCGGCGCACGAAGGCGCTGTCGTCCACCAGCAGCACGCGGGCGCGGCGTGTCATGACGACGGCCGAGCTGCGGGTTCGGGCGTGCCCCCGGCTGCGCCGGGGTCGGGCTGCGGCTCCGTAACGCACGATACGACCGTGCGTAACGGAGGCGAGCCCCGCAAACTGCGCGGGTCTCGCCGCTTCGCGCTCGCATCCCTCACGCGGGCACCCTGCTGGCGTCCGGCAGTTGTCCCCTCTCCCAGAATTGGGAGAGGGTGGCGAGCCTCAAGCGAGCCGGGTGAGGGCCGTCGCAGTTGCAGGCTGTTCCCTGTTCCCTCTTCCCTGTTCCCTCTCACCCTTCCTCCTCGGGCCGGCGGTAGAAGATCGCACCGGGGCGGCGCTCCACCCGCAGGGGGACGGCGACGCGGCGCAGCGTTTCCGCGTGGCCCAGGAAAAGGAACCCCCCGGACGGGAGGACGCGGTACAATCCCTCGGCGGCGCGGCGCAGCGCCTCGTCGCCGAAGTAGATGAGCACGTTGCGGCAGAGCACCACGTGCTGGGGGGCAAGGGACCGCCACCAGCCGTCGTCCACCAGGTTGGCGCGGCGGAACTCCACCCCGGCGCGCAGCTCGGGGCGCACCTCCCAGCGGGCGTCGCCGTCCGCGCGGAACCAGCGCTCCCGGAACTCCGGGCCGGTCCCGCGAAAGGCGTGCTCGGTGTACACGCCGGCGCGGGCGCGCTCCAGGGCGGCGGGGTCCAGGTCCACCCCGGTGATCTTCACCTTGCCCGGGGCGAACAGGCCGGTGTCCCGCACCACCGTCGCCAGCGTGTACACCTCCTCCCCGGCGGCGCACGCCGCGCTCAGGATGCGCAGCTCTCCCGCCGGCCCCAGCCGCTCGCGCAGGGCGGGGAGCACCTCGCCGCGCAGCGCCGCCAGCGTCCCCCGCTCCCGGCAGAAGTAGCTCTCGTTGTTGGTGAGGTGCGGCACCAGCCGCTCCCGCTCCACGTCGCGCTCCGGGTGGAACTTGACCCGGAAGAGCAGATCCTCGTACGTCGCCAGGCCCAGCGCCGAGCGGCGCGGCTCCAGCCGGTTGCGCAGCGTGTCGCGGCGCTCCGGCCCGAACTGGAGGCCGAACTCCTCGGCCAGCCACTCCGACCAGAGGCGGAACTCCTCCTGCGTGAGCGTGGGACCCGTCATCCCTCCCCCAGCGCCTCCGCTGCGGCCTGGCGCACCAGCGGGTCGGGGTCCGCGTCGCGGGCGGCGCGCAGCGCGCCCCCGCTCCCCTCCGCGCCCAGTCTTGCCAGTGCGCGCACGGCGCTCAGGCGAATGCGCCAGTCCGGGTCGTGGAGGGCGCCCGCCAGCCGCTCCGCGGCCGCCGGAGGCGCCACCCGCCGGAAGGCCTCCGCGGCGGCGCGGCGCAGCTCGCGGTCCTCCGAGTCCAGGCGCGCCTCCACCGCCGCCGCCCCGCCCGCGTCCCCCAGCTCACCCAGCGCCCGCAGGGCGGCCGCCTGCAGGGCGGCGTCGCCCTCCGCCAGCGCCGCCAGCAGCGGGGCCAGCGCGGCGGGGGAGCGCGTGTCCCCCAG
>JBEVLE010000269.1:0-3801 GCA_040509335.1 Longimicrobiaceae bacterium
GCCGCCGCTGGGGGCGTACGCGAACGGCCAGCGCGGATCGTGCCTCCCCCAGTTACCTGCCGGCACTGATCGAGAGGACCCCCTCCCCGTCCGCGCTCGTACTTCCTGCTCCTATAAACGCCGTCCTCCCAAAGCCTTGCCTGTACCGGGCCTGCTTCTTGCCGCTCGGCCATGCGCGTCGCGGGGCGGGGAGGCGCCGGAAACGCCGTGCCAGGGAGATAGGGCCGTGGAAGCCGCTGACAGCAAGGCCACCATCCTGGTGGTGGACGACAACACCGACAACGTCGAGATCCTTCGCGCGTTCCTGGAATCGCGCGGGTTCACCATCGCCGAGGCACGCGACGGGCGCGCCGCCCTGGCCAAGATGGAGGAGGTCAAGCCGGATCTGGTGCTGCTGGACGTGATGATGCCGGGGATGAACGGAATCGAGGTGTGCCGCCGGCTCAAGGCCGACCCGGACACCTCCGGGATCCCCGTGGTCTTCGTCACCGCCCTTTCCGACAGCGAGGACAAGCTCCGCGCCATCGAGGCCGGCGGCGACGACTTCCTCACCAAGCCCTTCAACCGCCCGCTCCTCCTGGCGCGCATCCGCTCGCTCCTGCGGCTCAAGGCCGCGGGCGACGAGCTGGAGCGCTCGTACCGCAAGCTCCAGGAGCTGGAGCAGCTCCGCGACGACCTGACGCGGATGATCGTCCACGACCTCAAGTCGCCCCTTTCCGCCATCATCGGCACGCTGGAATTGGCGGTGGAGGGCGACCTGGGGGCGCTGTCGCCCCGGCAGGTGCGCCTGCTGGGCGACGCCCGCGAGCGCGGCGAGGACATGCTGCGCATGGTGGACAACCTGCTGGAGATCGCCCGGCTGGAGGAGTCGGAGGTGCGCCTGCAGCTGCGCGAGCTGGAGGTGGAGAGCCTGCTGGACGAGGTGGCGGAGGAGTGGCGCCTCCCGGCCGAGCGGCGGGGCTCCTCGGTGGCGGTGGACGCCTCGCCCGCGGTCTCGGTGCGCGCCGACGAGCACCTGCTCCGCCGCGTCCTGGGCAACCTGATCGGCAACGCCATGCGCCACGGCGGCGACGGGGTGCGCATCCGGCTCCGCGCCGAGCCCGAGGAGGAGAGCGGTGTGCGCTTCACCGTTTCCGACGACGGGGCGGGGATCGCCGACGAGTTCCAGGACGTCATCTTCCGCAAGTACGGGAGCGTCCCCGCGGGGCAGAGCTCGTCCGGGCTTGGCCTCACCTTCTGCAAGCTGGCCGTGGAAGCGCACGGGGGCCGCATCTGGGTGAGGAGCGCCCGCGGCGCCGGGAGCGACTTCCACTTCGTGCTCCCGATGCAGCCGGCAGCCGCCGTTTCCTGACCTCCCCACCGCACCGCTTCGCCCCATGACGGACGCCGACGCCGCGGCCCCCCGCCGCGGCCTGTTCCTTGCCTTCGAGGGGGTCGAGGGGGCGGGGAAGACCACCCAGGTGCGCCTGCTCGCCGACGCGCTGCGCGCCGCCGGCGCCACGGTCACGGTGGCGCGCGAGCCCGGCTCCACGCCGCTGGGGGAGCGGGTGCGGGAAACCGTCCTCGCCGACCTGGGGCTGGGCGTCCCCGCGCGGAGCGAGCTGTTCCTGATGCTCGCCGCGCGCGCCGCGTTCGTGGAGCAGGTGGTGCGCCCGGCGGTGGCGCGCGGCGAGACGGTCATCGCCGACCGCTTCGAGCTTTCCACCCTGGCGTACCAGGGCGCGGGTCGGGGGCTCCCGCTGGACGAGGTGCGCGCCTGCAACCGCTTCGCCACCGGGGGGACGGCGCCCGACGCCACCCTGCTGCTGGACCTGGAGCCGGAGGAGGGCGCCCGCCGCCAGCAGGAGGCCGGCAAGTCGCAGGACCGCATGGAGCGCGAGGACGCCGCCTTCCACGCACGCGTGGCGGCGGGGTACCGGGAACTGGCGCGCCGGGTGGAAGGGATCGTGCGGGTGGACGCGCTCGGCGCCGAGGCCGAAGTGCACCGGCGCGTGCTCGCCGCGCTGGCCTCCCGGTTCCCAGAAACTTTTCCCGCAAGTGGGTTTATCAAGCGCGAGACCGGCGCTCCCGCCCCGGGAGACGGCCCCCACCCCGGTCACGGCACATCCGGAGGCTGAATGAAGCTCAAGCGCACCGTCGTCGCGCCCGCCCTGGTCGCGGGAGTCGCACTCGTTTCCGGCGGGTGGCTCCTGCAGCAGGGCGTTTCCGACCAGAAGAACATCTACGAGCAGGCCCGCGTCTTCGACGAGGTCATGACCCTGCTCTCCGAGCGCTTCGTCGACCGTCCCCAGAGCGGCGACCTGTACCGGATGGCCACCGAGGGGATGATCGAGGAGCTGGGCGATCCCCACACCTCGTTCCTCACCCCCGAGGAGTTCAACGAGTTCTACACCACGATGTCCGGCGAGTACGCCGGGATCGGGGCGCAGATCGTGGAGCGCGACGGCTGGGTGACGGTGCTCGCCTCGCTCCCGGGGACCCCGGCGGAGCGGGCGGGGCTGCGCGCCGGCGACCGCATGATCGAGATCGCGGGGCGCTCCACCAAGGGGTGGAACAGCGACCAGGCGGTCAAGGTGCTCCGCGGCGCCCGCGGGACCCCGGTGAACGTCAAGATCGTCCGCATCGGCGTCGAGCAGCCCATCCCCTTCAGCATCACGCGCGAGGAGATCCACCTCAGCTCCGTCCCCTACGCCTTCATGATGGGCGACGGGGTGGGGTACGTGAACCTGTCCATCTTCAGCGGGGCCTCCGCCAAGGAAGTCCGCGAGAACGTGGAACGGCTGCGCGGGCAGGGGATGAAGAAGCTGATCTTCGACCTGCGCGAGAACCCGGGCGGGCTGCTGGACCAGGGCGTCGGCGTGTCCGAGCTGTTCCTGAAGCCGGGCCAGGCGGTGGTGGAGACCCGCGGCCGCACCGCGGCCGACAACACGGTGGCGCGCGCCCGGGGCGGCGAGATCGCGCCGGAGATGCCCATCGTGGTGCTGGTGGACGAGTACAGCGCCAGCGCCGCGGAGATCGTGGCCGGGGCGCTCCAGGACCACGACCGGGCGGTGGTGCTCGGCGCGCGCTCCTACGGCAAGGGCTCGGTGCAGGACCTTTTCCCGCTCTCCGGGGGCAACTTCCTCAAGGTGACCACCTCCAAGTGGTTCACCCCGGTGGGGCGCTCCATCCAGAAGGACCTGCCAAAGGCGGGCGACGCGCGGGCCACCATGGCCGCCACCGGGGCGGTGGACGAGGAGGGGACGCCCATCCCGGGCGCGCAGTCGGACACCACCCGGCCGTACCGCACGGCCACGGGCCGCGTCGTCTACGGCGGCGGCGGGATCGTCCCGGACCTGATGGTCCGCCCGGACACGGCCACCGTGGCGGAGCAGGACTTCTTCCGCGCGGCGGCAAAGGGCGGGGCGGTGTTCAACGACGTGCTCTTCCGCTACGCCATCGAGTACGGCCGGCAGAACCCGGCGCTGCGCCCCGACTTCCCGGTCACGCCGGAGATGCGGCGCGAGTTCTACGACCGGCTGCGCGCGGCGAACCTGGTGATCACCCCGGAGCAGTACGAGGGGGCGCGCACCTTCATCGAGCGCCGCATCGGCCAGGAGGTGGTGCAGCACAAGTTCGGCGCCAACGCCGCGGCGCAGCGGGTGACGGTGGCGGACCGCGCCGTGGCCGACGCCTTCGCGCTGCTGAAGCGGGCCGAGAGCCCGGCGGCGCTGCTGCGGCTCGTCCCGGCCCAGCCGGTGTCCCGCACCACCCCGGCCCGCGCCCGGTGACGCGGGCGGCGGTCCCGCCCCGGCGGGCCGG
>JBEVLE010000270.1:0-3508 GCA_040509335.1 Longimicrobiaceae bacterium
CGCCCGCCGCCTAGCGGGCGGGCGCGGGCCTCACCGGCGACAGCCCCGCCGCCGGCGCGAAGCCCAGCACGGCATCCCCCTCGCGGCCGCGGAACACCACCACGTCGCCGTTCTCCAGGCTGTGCACCCACACCGAGTCGCGCGGCGCCAGCCGGGCGGTGACCCGTGCGCCGTCGCGAATCTCCAGCGGCACCACCGCGTAGCGCAGCTGCCGCTGCTCGAAGCGGGCGTGGTAGGTGTCCGGGTACTTGTAGCGCACCACCTTGCCCAGCAGCACCGCCGCGACTACCACGACCACGATCAGCACCAGGGCGCCGAACACGACGACCCCCTGCGTGTTTCCCGCGACGCGGCCGCGCCGGGCGGGGGGAGCGCCCGCGGCCGGGCGCACATACGGATCCATGGCCATGTGCCGGAGCAGCCGGTAGCTTTCGAGGGGTGACCATCGCGGAGCGGAAAAGGGCGCCCGCGGAGCAGCGCAAAGCTAACCACGTGGCGCCGCCTCTTCAACTTGGCCGCCCGTTCGCGCCGGTTCCGCCGGAGCGGTCACGCACCCGGTGACCGTCGCCGCGGCGATGTCGTCCTGGCACCGCGGGAGTGCTACCGCCCCCTTTCCACCCCGGACCAGGAGCCGCCATGAGCCTCCGTCGTTTTCCAGCCGCCGGCGCCCTCGCCGTGGCGCTGGCGGCCTGCACGGCGTCCCCCAGCGAGCAGGAGCCGGAGGACCGCAGGGTCGGCATCCTTCGCCTGTACCGGACGGACCCGCCCGCCGCGCTCGTCGTCCCGGACACGGTGCGCGCGGGCGTGGACTTCCAGGTGTCCGCCACCACGCTGGGCGGCGGGTGCGAGCGCGCCGGCGAGACCGAGGTGGACGTGCAGGCCGGCGCCGCCACAGTCACCCCGTACGACTACACCCAGCGCGGGGTGGACTGCCCGGACATCCTCCGCTTCCTCCCGCACGCCGCGGTCCTCCGCTTCGCCGCGCCGGGCGAGGCCGTGGTCCGCCTGCGCGGGCGGCGCGTGGGGCCGGACACCCCGGATGCCGGCGTGTCCATCACCGTCGAGAAGCGCGTGGTGGTGCGGTAGATCGGGATCCGGCATTCCCCCTCGCGCGCGGAGCGGCGCGTCTCTCCGGGAGGCGCGCCGCTCCGTGTTCGCGGGCGGCGAACGGCGCCGCGAAACCCTGCCCTCCCTGGTGCTTGACAGCCGCCGGGAGGGTATTTATCATTCGATCCGGATCAACGGATGATAATGACGACCAACCTGCCCACCATCTTCGACCGCATGTCGGCGCTGTCCGACACCACGCGGAGCCGGCTCCTCCTGATCCTGGAGGAGCACGAGCTCACGGTGTCCGAGCTGTGCGCCGTCCTCCAGCTTCCCCAGTCCACCGTCAGCCGGCACCTCAAGGTGCTCGCCGACGAGGGCTGGGTCGTGTCGCATGCGGACGGGACGAGCCGCCGCTACCGGATGCTCCCCGACCGCCTGGACGCGCCGGCCCGACGCCTCTGGAACCTGGTGCGCGAGCAGGTGTCCGCCAGCGCATTCGCCGAGCAGGACGCGCAGCGCGTGCAGGGCGTGCTCGCCCGACGGCGCACCCGCTCTCAGGAGTTCTTTTCCAGCGCCGCCGGCGAGTGGGACCGCCTGCGCGCCGAGCTGTTCGGGCGCCGCATGGACCTGCTGGCGCTCCTCGCGCTGGTGGACCCGGACTGGACGGTGGGCGACCTGGGGTGCGGCACCGGGCAGATGTCCGAATCGCTCGCCCCCTTCGTCCGCCGCGTCGTCGCCGTGGACGAATCGGTCGCCATGCTGGCCGCCGCGCGCAAGCGCCTGGAAGGGACCGACAACGTGGAGGTTCGCCGCGGCACGGTGGAAAGCCTCCCGCTGGACGACGGCGAGCTGGACGCCGCCATCCTCTTCCTGGTCTTTCCGTACCTCGCCGAGCCGGCCACGGCCGTCAGGGAGGCCGCCCGCGCCCTCCGTCCCGGCGGGCGGCTCCTGGTGGTCGACATGATGCCCCACGACCGCGAGGAGTTCCGGCACCAGATGGGGCACCTGTGGCAGGGGTTCCCGCGCGAGCAGGTGGGGAAGTGGTTCGAGGACGCCGGCTTCTGGGCGTTCCGCCACCATCCCCTCCCCGCCGACCCCGACGCCACCGGGCCCGTGCTGTTCGCCGCGTCCGGCCGGCGCTCCGGCGCCGCCAAGCCGACTTTCTGAAGCCCGTTTCCACCGTACATCCAAGGAGCCCAACGTGAGCGCAGTCGCCGAGCTGACCAGCCCCTTCGCCGCCGCCGCCGAGGCGGGGCGCCCCCCCTACAAGGTCCGCGACCTCGCCGAGGCCGAGTTCGGCCGCAAGGAGATCCGCCTCGCCGAGCACGAGATGCCGGGCCTGATGGCGATCCGCGCCGAGTACGCCGGCAAGAGCCCCCTCGCCGGCGCGAAGATCATGGGCTCGCTGCACATGACCGTGCAGACGGCCGTGCTCATCGAGACGCTGGTGGAGCTGGGCGCCGACGTGCGCTGGGTCTCCTGCAACATCTTCAGCACCCAGGACCACGCCGCCGCCGCGGTGGTGGTGGGCAAGGAAGGCACCGTCGACGAGCCCCAGGGCGTCCCCGTGTTCGCCTGGAAGGGCGAGACGCTGGAGGAGTACTGGTGGGCCGCCGAGCAGATGCTGACCTGGCCCGGCGAGCCGGCCAACATGATCCTCGACGACGGCGGTGACGCCACCATGCTGGTACTGCGCGGCGCCCAGTTCGAGCGGGCCGGCGTCGTCCCGCCCGGTGAAGACGACGACTCGACCGAGTACAAGGTGTTCCTGAACCTGCTGCGCGAGCGGTTCGAGACCGACAAGACGAAGTGGACGAAGATCGCCGAGTCGGTCAAGGGCGTCACCGAGGAGACCACCACCGGCGTGCTGCGGCTGTACCAGTTCGCCGCCGCAGGCGAGCTGGCGTTCCCGGCGATCAACGTCAACGACTCGGTGACCAAGTCCAAGTTCGACAACAAGTACGGCACGCGGCACTCGCTGATCGACGGCATCAACCGCGGCACCGACGTGCTGATCGGCGGCAAGAAGGTGCTGATTTGCGGCTACGGCGACGTCGGCAAGGGCTGCGCCGAGTCGCTGGCCGGCCAGGGCGCCCGCGTCACCGTCACCGAGATCGACCCGATCAATGCGCTGCAGGCGCTGATGGACGGTTTCGACGTCCAGACCGTCGAGGACGCCATCGGCGAGGCCGACATCGTCATCACCGCGACCGGCAACAAGGACATCATCTCGCTGGCACACATGCGCGCGATGAAGGACCAGGCGATCCTGGGCAACATCGGCCACTTCGACGACGAGATCCAGATCGCCGCGCTCGAGCGCTCCGGCGCGAAGCGGATCAACATCAAGCCGCAGGTCGATCAGTGGATCTTCGACGACGGCAAGTCGATCATCGTGCTGTCCGAGGGCAGGCTGCTGAACCTCGGCAATGCGACCGGTCACCCGTCGTTCGTGATG
>JBEVLE010000271.1:0-13566 GCA_040509335.1 Longimicrobiaceae bacterium
CGATGCGTCGTTGCCGTTCTCCCCCTCCCCCCTTGCGGGGGAGGGGGTCGGGGGGAGGGGGGTCCCGTCGCACACCACGATCTCCCCCCCGAACTCCGGCACCCGCCCGCGCAGCTCCCCGGACGTCAGCAGCAGCGACGCGCCCGAGTCCTCCAGCACCCAGCGGGTGCGCTCGGCGGGGTGCGAGGGATCCAGCGGCACGTACACGGCACCCGCCTTGAGCACGGCGAGCATCGCCGCCAGCCACTCCGGACCGCGCTCCAGGAACACCCCGATGCGCGTCTCCGGAGCGAGGCGGCGGCGCACCAGCTCGTGCGCGAGATCCGCGGCCCGGCGGTCCAACTCGGCGTAGGTCCAGGAGCCGCCGTCGAACACGGCGGCGACGGCGCCGGGAGTGCGGGCGGCCTGGCGCTCGAAGAGGGCGTGGATGGACAGGTGGCGCGGGTAGGCGCGCGTGGGGCCGTGCGCGGCCTCCAGCACGCGGGCGCGCTCCGCGGCGTCCATCAGCGGCAGCGCGGCAACCAGGCGCGCCGGATCGTCCGCCAGCGCGGCGGCGAGCGTGGCGAAGTGCTCCAGCATCCGCTCCACCGTCGCCGGCGCGAACAGGTCCGTGCGGAAGGTGACGAACCCGCCGAAGCGGCCGCCGTCCTCGCGCGCGGTCAGGCTCAGGTCGAACTTGGCGGCCTCCCCGCTCCAGGCGAGCGGCGCCAGCTCCAGCGCGCCCAGCTCCAGCGAGCCCGCGTCCACGTTCTGGAAGCTGAACATCACCTGGAAGAGCGGCGCCTGCCGCAGCGAGCGCTCCGGGGCAAGCTCCTCCACCAGCCGCTCGAAGGGCACGTCCTGGTGCGCGAAGGCGCCCAGCGTGGCCTCGCGGACGCGGCGCAGCACCTCCCGCACCGTGGGCCGGCCGCCCAATTCCGCCCGCAGCACCAGCGTGTTGACGAAGAAGCCCACCAGCCCCTCCAGCTCCACCCGGTTGCGCCCCGCGATGGCGGTGCCCACGCTCACGTCGTCCGTGGCGGCGTAGCGCGCCAGGAGGAGCTGCCACGCCGCGAGCAGCGCCATGAACGGCGTCACCCCCTCGCGGCGGCACAGCGCGCGGACCGCCGCCGAAGCCTCCGCCGTGAGCGCGAAGCCGAGCGTCGCGCCGCGAACGCCGGGCACCGCGGGGCGCGGACCGTCCGTGGGGAGGTCCAGGGCGGGCGGGGCGCCCTTCAGCTTTTCGCGCCAGAAGGCGAGCTGCGCCTCCAGGCGCTCCCCGGACAGCCACGCCCGCTGCCACGCGGCGAAGTCCGCGTACTGCACCCGCGGCTCCGGGAGCGGCGACGGCTCGCCGCGCGCGAAGGCGCCGTACAGCGCGGAAAACTCGCCCACCAGGATGCCGGTGCTCCAGCCGTCGCTGACGATGTGGTGCACGTTGAGGAGCAGCGCCCACTCGGCGTCGCCGGCGCGGAGCAGCGCCGCGCGCAGGAGCGGACCCCGCCGCAGGTCGAAGGGGCGCCCGCCCTCCGCGTCGGCGAGGCGGCGCAGCTCGCGCTCGCGCGCCCCGGCGGGAAGGCCGCCCAGCTCCACCACGGGGAGCGCGACGGGGCCCGCCGGGCGGACCGTCTGCACCGGCTCGCCGTCGGCCTCGGCGAAGACGGTGCGCAGCGCCTCGTGGCGGCGCACGATCTCGGCGAGCGCCCGCCGCAGCGCGCGCGCGTCCAGCGCGCCCCGCAGCCGCAGCGGCGTGGGGATGTTGTACGCGGCGCTCCCCGGCTCCATCCGGTCGATGAGCCACAGCCGCTGCTGCGCGAACGACAGCGGAAGCGCGCCGTCCCGCGGCACGGGAGCGATGGGCGGCGCCGGCTCCGCCGCGCCGGTCCCCGCGCGCAGCGCCGCCTCCACGCGCGGCGCCAGGGCGGCCACGGTGGGCGACTCGAAGAGCGCGCGCACCGGCATCTCCACCCCGAAGCTTTCCCGGATCCGCGAAGTCACCCGCGTCGCCAGCAGCGAGTGGCCGCCGAGCGCGAAGAAGTCGGCGTGTACGCCCACGCGCTCCGCCCCCAGCACGTCCGCCCAGATCCCCGCCAGCGTTTCCTCCGCCGGGGTCCGCGGCGCGGCGTACGCCTCGCCGTCGTCCGCCGCGTCCGGCACGGGGAGCGCCCGGCGGTCCAGCTTGCCGTGCGGGGTCAGGGGGAGCGCGTCCAGCACCACGATCGTGCCCGGCACCATGTGCTCCGGCATCCGCTCGCCCAGCCAGGCGCGCAGCTCCGCGGGGGTGGGCGCCGCTCCCTCCGCCGCCGTCACGTAGCCGGCCAGGCGCCGGTCGCCGGGGGCGCGCTCGTGCACCGTCACCGCGGCCTCGCGCACCGCCGGGTGCGACGCGAGCACGGCCTCCACCTCGCCGGGCTCCACGCGGAAGCCGCGGATCTTGACCTGGAAGTCGGCGCGGCCCAGGAACTCCAGCCGTCCGTCCGCGCGCCAGCGCGCCCGGTCGCCCGAGCGGTACAGGCGCGCGCCGGGCTCCCCGAACGGGTCCGGGACGAACCTGTCGGCCGTCAGCCCCGGCCGCCCCAGGTAGCCCCGCGCCACCCCCGGCCCGCCGATGCACAGCTCGCCCGCGGCGCCCAGCGGCGCCGGGCCGAAGTGCCGGTCCAGCAGGTACACGCGCCGGTCGCCCACCGGCCGCCCGATGGGGAGCGACGGCCCGCCGAAGCCGGCCGGCACCGGGAAGCAGGCGGCGAACACGGTGGTCTCGCTGGGCCCGTAGCCGTCGACCAGCCGCAGCTCCGGGTACAGCTCCAGCGCGCGGCGCGCGTGCGGCGCGCTCACCGCCTCCCCGCCCACCAGGAGCTGTTCGACGCCCGCCAGCACCTCCGGCGCGGTGTCCACCACCACGTTGAAGTACGCCGCGGTGAGCCACAGCGTGTTCACGCCGTGGGCGCGCACCTGCTCGCCCAGCACCGCCGGCTCCGACGTCCGCCCCGGGTACAGCACGCACGTCCCCCCGGAAAGCAGCGCCGGCCACAATTCCAGCGTCAGCACGTCCCACGAGACGGAGGAGTGCTGGAGGACGACGACCCGCTCGTCCCAGCGGGCGTAGTCCACGCCGCGGAAGAAGCCGGGAATCGCCCGGTGCGGCACCTCGGTCCCCTTGGGCTGCCCCGTGGAGCCCGAGGTGTAGATGACGTAGGCGAGGTTCTCGGGAGACGGCGGGTGCGCAAGTGCGCCCGCATCCTCCGCCCCGTCGTCCTCCGCGTCGAGCGAGACGACCTCGCCCGCGAACTCCGGCAGCCGGCCGCGCAGCGGCTCCTGCGTGAGCAGCAGCCGCACGCCCGCGTCGGCGAGCATGTACGCCAGCCGCTCGGCGGGGTACTGCGGGTCCAGCGGCACGTAGGCGCCGCCCGCCATGAGCACTCCCAGCAGCCCCACGACCATCTCCGGGCCGCGCTCCACCAGGATCCCCACGCGCGCGTCCGGCCCCACGCCGCGGGCGGCGAGGCGGCGGGCAAGGGCTGCCGAGCGGCGGCGGAGCTCCGCGTAGGTCGTCGCCTCGCCGCCGGCGACGAGCGCGACCGCCCCCGGCGTGCGCTCCGCCTGCTCCACGAACAGCTCGTGCACGCAGCGCGCGGCGGGCGCGTCCGCGCCGCCCGAGCGGCTCCACGTGTCCACCAGCAGGCGGCGCTCGTCCTCGCCCAGCAGATCCACGGCGGACAGGTGGCGGTCCGGCTCCGCCGCAAGCGCGTGGAGCGCGGCGCGGAAGTGGTCGGCCATCCTCTGGACCGTCGCCTCCTCCCACAGCGCCGCGCGGTACAGCAGCGCGCCGGCCACCTGGTCGCCCCGCTCCGCGAGGACCAGGCTCAGGTCGAACTTGGCGGCGCCCTCCGCGGGGCCCAGCGGCTCCATCTCCACCGCGCCCAGGCGGAGCTCGCCCTCGTCCGCGTTCTGGAGGGTGAAGAGCACCTGGAAGAGCGGCGTGTGCTGGAGGCTGCGCTCGGGCGCCAGCTCCTCCACCAGCCGCTCGAAGGGGAGGTCCTGGTGCGCCTGGGCGTCCAGCGTCGTTTCGCCCACCCGCGCCGCCAGCTCCCGCAGCGGCGGGTCGCCGTCCAGCTCCGTCCGCAGCACCAGCGTGTTGACGAAGAAGCCGATCAGCCCCTCCAGCTCGGTCCGCGTCCGCCCGGCGACCGGCGTCCCCACGACGACGTCGTCCTGGCCGGACCAGCGCGCCAGCACGGCCTGCCACCCCGCGAGCAGCACCGCGAACAGCGTGGTCCCCTCGCGCGCGGCCAGCTCGCGGAGGCCGGCCGCCACCTCCGCCGGCAGCTCGAAGCCCAGCGTGGCGCCGCGCGGGTCCGGCACCGCCGGGCGCGGCCGGTCCGTGGGGAGCTCCAGGACGGGGGGCGCGCCGGCCATCCGCTCCCGCCACCAGCCGAGCTGCGCCTCCAGCCGCTCGCCGGACAGCCACTCGCGCTGCCACACCGCGTAGTCCGGGTACTGCACCGGCAGCGGCGGGAGCGGCGAGGGACGACCCCCGGCGAGGGCGGCGTAGAGCGCGGACACCTCGCCCACCAGCACGCCGTTGCTCCACCCGTCGCCGACGATGTGGTGCATGTTGAAGAGCACCGCGTGGTCATCGCCGCCCAGGCGCACCAGCAGCGAGCGGAGCAGCGGGCCGCGCGCCAGGTCGAAGGGGCGCGCCGCCTCGTCCGCGGCCAGCCGCAGGAGCTCGCGCTCGCGCGCCTCGCCGGGAAGTGCGGACAGGTCGGCCACGGGGAGCGCCGCCCCGGCGAAGGGGAGGACCACCTGCACGGGCCCGTCCGCGGCCTCCGCGAACACGGTGCGCAGCGACTCGTGGCGGCGCACCACCCCGGCCAGCGTCCGGCGCAGCACGGCCCCGTCCAGGGGCCCGCGCAGCCGCAGCGCGCTGGGGAGGTTGTAGGCGCTGCTCCCGGGCTCCATGCGGTCGATGAACCACAGCCGCTGCTGCGCGAACGACAGCGGAACCGGCCCCCCGGTCCCACGCGGGCGCACGCGCTCCGTTTCGCGCTTCTGCCCGGCGCGCCTGCGGAGCAGCCTGCGCAGCAGGAGCTGCCGATCGGGCGACAGATCCTCCGGCGGGGCCTCCGACGCGTCCTCTTCCTCGCGCAGCAGGCCGTCCACGCGCGCGGCGAGGGCGGCCACCGTGGGCGCCTCGAAGAGCGCGCGCAGCGGCAGCTCCACCCCCCAGGCGTCGCGCACCCGCGACACCACTCGCGTGGCGAGCAGCGAGTGCCCGCCCATCGCGAAGAAGCCGTCCTCCGCGCCCACCTGCTCGCGGCGCAGCACCGCGGCGTAGATCCCGGCCAGCGCGGCCTCGGTGGGGGTGCGCGGCTCCACGAACCCCGCCTCGGCGGCGGCATCGCCGGGCGCGGGGAGCGCGCGGCGGTCGATCTTGCCGCTGGGGGTGAGGGGAAGCGACGCGAGCGACACGAACGCGTTGGGCACCATGTACTCCGGGAGGCGCGCCGCCAGGAACGCCCGCAGCTCCGCCCCGCCGGGCACCGCCTTCCCCGCCGCGGCCACCAGGTACGCCACCAGCCGCCGGTCCCCCGGCGCGTCCTCCCGCACGGCCACCACCGCCTCGCCCACCGCCGGGTGTGCCTCCAGCGCGGCCTCCACCTCCCCCGGCTCGATGCGGAAGCCCCGCACCTTGACCTGCTGGTCCGTCCGCCCCAGGAACTCCAGCTCCCCGCCGGCCAGCCACCGCGCGCGGTCCCCCGGCCGGTACAGCCGCCCCCCGGACCGCGGCCCGTACGGGTCCGGAACGAACCGCTCCGCCGTCAATGCCGGGCGCCCCAGGTAGCCCCGCGCCACTCCGTCGCCCCCCAGGTACAGCTCTCCCGGGATCCCCACCGGCGCCGGGCGCAGCTCCCCGTCCAGCACGTAGCACTGCGTGTTGGCGATGGGCCCGCCGATGCCCGGCAGCAGCGGCCACCCCTCCGCCCCGCCGGCCAGCGTCAGCGCCGTCACCACGTGCGTTTCCGAGGGGCCGTACTGGTTCACCAGGGCGCACCCCGGCATCCGCCCCAGCCAGCGGCGGATGGGCTCCGTCACCCGCAGCTGCTCCCCCGCCGTGACCACCTCGCGCAGGGATCCCGGGACGATCCCCTCCGCCTCCGCGGCCTCCGCCAGGTGCTGCAGGGCGATGAACGGCAGGAAGATGCGCTCCACGTGCTCCTCGGCCAGGAAGCGCGCCAGGCGCGGCATGTCGGCGCGCACCTCCTCCGGCACCAGCAGCAGCGTGCCCCCGGAGGCCCAGGTGGAAAGGATCTCCTGGAACGACACGTCGAAGCTGAGAGAGGCGAACTGGAGGGTGCGCGCCGCCGGGCGGCCGCTCCACTCGCGGAGCTGCCAGGCCAGCAGGTTGAGCAGCGGGCGCTGCGGCATCGCCACCCCCTTGGGGCGCCCGGTGGAGCCGGAGGTGTAGATGACGTAGGCGAGGGCGTCGGGGAGGCCCCCACCCGGCTCGCTTAGGCTCGCCACCCTCCCCCAATTCTGGGGGAGGGCTTCCTGACCCTCACTTTCCGACGTGTCGTTCTCGGCCTCGCCGTCCAGCACCACCAACTCCGCGCTGGTGGCCGGGAGCCGTTCCACCAGCTTCTCCTGCGTCAGCAGCACGGCGACGGCGGCGTCCTCCAGCATGAAGGCGACGCGCTCCTGCGGGTACGCGGGGTCGATGGGGACGCAGGCGGCGCCGGCCTTGAGGATGCCCAGGACGCCGACGGCGAGCTCCAGGGAGCGCTCCACGCACAGGCCCACGCGCGCGTCGGGGCCCGCGCCCAGGGCGACGAGGCGCGCGGCGAGCGCGTCCGCGCGGCGGTCCAGCTCGGCGTAGGTGAGCGACTCCGCGCCGAAGGCCACGGCCGCGGCGGCGGGGGTGCGGTCGGCCTGCGCCTCGAACAGGGCGCGCAGGCCGCCATGGACGGGGTAGTCGGCGGCGGTGTCGTTCCAACGGCGCAGCACCTGCTCGCGCTCGGCGCCGGTCAGCAGCTCGATGCGCGAGACCGGCCGGTCGGGGTGCGCGACCATCCCGGCGAGCACCGCGCGGAAGTGGTCCACGATGCGCTGCACGGTCGCCCCTTCCCACAGCGAGCGGCGGTACGACACCCCGCCGGCCACCACCCCGCCGATCTCCTCCATGGTCCAGCTCAGGTCGAACTTGGCCGTGTCCAGCGTGGAGGGGATCGGCTCCAGCTCCAGCCCCGCGCCCAGCTGGAGCGAGCCGGAGTCCACGTTCTGGAGGCTGAGGAGGACCTGGAAGAGCGGGGAGTGCGCCAGGGTGCGCTCCGGCTGCACCTCCTCCACCAGGCGCTCGAAGGGGAATTCCTGGTTGGACTGCGCCTCCAGCACCCCCCTGCGCACGCGCGCCAGCAGCTCGCGGGCGGTGGGGTCGCCGCCCAGGTCGGTGCGCAGGACCAGGGTGTTGACGAAGAAGCCGATCAGCCCTTCCAGCTCCACACGTGTCCGCCCGGCGATGGGGCTGCCGACGACCACGTCGTCCTGTCCGGACCAGCGGGACAGCGTGAGCTGCAAGCCCGCGAGCAGCGCCATGAACAGCGTGGCCCCCTCGCTCCGGGCGAGCGCCGGCACCGCCGCGGACAGCTCCGGCGAAAGCACGAAGGCCAGGCGGGTGCCGGCGGGGTCCTCCACGGGGCCGCGCGGCCGGTCGGTCGGGAGCTCCAGCAGCGGGGGGGCTCCCGCCAGGCGCGCCCGCCAGAACTCCAGCTGCTCCTCCAGGCGCCTGCCCGACAGGTGCTCGCGCTGCCACAGCGCGAAGTCGGCGTACTGCACCGGCAGCTCGGGGAGCGGCGAGGGGAGCCCGGCGGCGAAGGCGGCGTACAGCTCGCTCACCTCGCGCACCAGCACGCCCATGCTCCACCCGTCGCTGACGATGTGGTGCATGGTGAAGAGCACCACGTGGTCGGCAGGGTCCAGCACGAGGAGCGCGGAGCGCAGCAGCGGCCCGCGCGCCAGGTCGAAGGGGTGCGCCGACTCGGCGTCGCCCAGGCGCCCCGTTTCCCGCTCGCGGTCGCGCGGCGCCAGGCCGGACAGGTCCACGGCGGGGAGGCGGGCGGGGGCGGGAGGGAGCACCACCTGCACGGGCTCGCCCTCGCCGGACGCGGCGAAGACGGTGCGCAGCGCCTCGTGCCGGCGGACGATCTCGCCAAGGGCGCGCCGCAGCGAGCGGGGGTCCAGCGGGCCGCGGAGCCGCATCCCCGCGGGCATGTTGTAGGCGGGGCTGCGGGGGTCGAGCTGGTGGATGAACCACAGGCGCTGCTGCGCGAACGACAGCGGCACCGGCCCGCTCCCCGCGCGGCGCGGGATGTCGGCCGGCGCGGCGGCGGCGCGCTTCGCGCCGCTCCGCTCGGCCAGCATCTTCTCCAGGAGCGCGCGGCGCGCCGGCGAAAGGTTCTCGAGCTGTTCGGGGGTCAGCTTCACCCTGTGGCTCTCCCGTGTCTGTAAACGACGCAGGCACGCGCCTCGCCGCAGTCCGTGTCTGGAAGGGTGCGCACCACCGGGGCGACGGCCGCGGGCCCGTCCCGGGACACGGGAGGGGCCGCACGTCCGGGACGCGCCCGGACCCGCCGATGGAGCTTGGCCGGGCGCCGGAGCCGCGCTGCCGCGGATCCCGCCCGGGCCGGGAATCTAATACGACGTGTCGGATTTCGCGCGGGGGTGAGGAGCTGCGCCGCCGCCGCTCACCCGCCGCCCAGCATCCGCTGCACCTCGTCGTCGGAAAGGCCGGCGAGCCGCTCCCACTCCTCGTCCACCTCCCACTCCTCCAGCTCCGGCGCGGGGCGGGCGTCCTGCAGCCAGGCGGCCAGCGCGGCGACGGTGGGCGCCTCGAACAGGACGCGCACCGGCACCTCCACGCCCATCTCGCGGTGCACGCGGGCGACCACGCGCGTGGCGAGCAGCGAGTGCCCGCCCAGGTCGAAGAAGTGGTCCCCGGCGCCCACGCGCTCCACCCCCAGCACCTCGGCGAAGATCGCCGCCAGCCGCTCCTCGTCCGGGGTGCGGGGCGGCACGTACTCCGCGGCCGCGATTCCGGCTTCCGGCGCGGGGAGGCTTCTGCGGTCCAGCTTGCCGCCGGGCGTCAGGGGAAGCCTCTCCAGCGCCACGAACGCCGCGGGAACCAGGTGCTCGGGGAGCACGCCCCGCAGCCCCTCGCGAAGCTCCGCCGCCGCGGGCGCATCCCGCCCCGCCGCGGGGACCAGGTAGGCCACCAGCCGGGCCGCGGCGCCCTCGCCGGCGGCGACCACCGCCGCCTCGCGCACCGCGGGGTGGCGCAGGAGCGCGGCCTCCACCTCGCCGGGCTCGATGCGGAAGCCGCGCACCTTGAGCTGCCGGTCGGTGCGCCCCAGGAACTCCAGCGCGCCGCCGGGCCCCCGCCGCGCCCGGTCGCCGCTGCGGTACAGCCGCGCGCCGGCCACGCCGGAGAAGGGGTCGGGGAGCCAGCGCTCCGCGGTGAGCTCCGGCCGCCCCAGGTAGCCGCGCGCCAGCGTCGGCCCGCCCAGGTACAGCTCGCCGGGGATCCCGTCCGCCGCCGGCTCGCCGGCGTCGTCCAGCACGTACGCCGCGCGCCCGGGGAGCGGCCCGCCGATGGGCGCCGCCGGCCAGGGCCAGTCGCCCGGGAAATGCTCGGGCAGCTCGTGCACGGTGGCGGTGACCACCGCCTCCGTGGGGCCGTAGCCGTTGAGCAGGCGGTGCGGCGCGGGGAAGCGCTCCCGCCAGCGGCGCACCGCCGCGGAGGGCACCGCCTCGCCGCCCACCACCACCAGGCGCGGGGCGGGGGCATCCTTCCCCCCCTCGGTGTCCTCCGCCGCGGCCTGCCAGTACGCCACGGGCAGGTTGGCGACGGTGATCCCCAGCGCCCGCGCGCGCTCCCCGAACGACTCCGGGCTCCACTGCTCCGGCCCGCGCAGCACCAGCGCCGCGCCGGCGAGCAGCGTGGGGAAGAGCTGCTCCAGCGAGACGTCGAACGCGGCGGAAGCGAACTGGAGCACCCGGTCCCCCGCGCCGAGCCCCGCCAGCTCCGCGAAGGCCAGCGAGTGGGCCGCCGCCGCGCGGTGCTCCACGACGACGCCCTTGGGCGCGCCGGTGGAGCCGGAGGTGTAGATGACGTACGCCGCGTTTTCGGGAAACGGCGAGTGCGAAAGTGACGACGCTTCGTACTCCGTGCTTCCGTCGTCGTCCAGCACCACCGTTTCCCAGGGGCCGTCCGGGATGCGCCCTTCCGTGGAAGCGTCCGCCAGGAGGAGGCGGGCGCCGGCGTCGCCCATGACGTACGCCAGGCGCTCCGGGGGGTCCCCGGGGTCCAGGGGGAGGTAGACGGCGCCGGCCTCGAGGATGCCCAGCACGGCGGCCACCATCGCCGGGCTCCAGCGCATGCACACGCCCACCGCCGCCTCCGGCCCCGCGCCGCGCGACGCCAGGAAGCCGGCCAGGCGGTCCGACCGGGCGTGGAGCTCGGCGTAGGTGAGGGAGCCGCCGCCCTCCACCTCCACCGCCGGGGCGTCCGGCGTTCGCTCCGCGGCCCCGGCGAAGAGCGCGTGCAGCGTGCGCTCCGGCGCGGGGCCGGCGTCCGCGCCGCGCGAGGCGGCCAGCACGGCGCGGCGCTCCTCCGGCGCGAGCAGGTCGATGCCGTCCACCCGCGCCCCGGGGTCCGCGGCCATCCCGGCGACCAGCCGCCGGAGACGGGCGGAAAGCCGCTCCACCGTGGACTCGTCGAACAGTTCCTTGCGGTACGAAAAGGTGGAGTACACGCGCCCCCGCTGGTCGGACACCACCAGCGCCAGCTCGAACTGGGCGACGTAGGCGTCGGTGCGGACCCCGGTCATCTCCACGTCGCCCAGCCGCAGCTCGCCGCTGTCCACGTTGACCATGGCGAGGAAGACCTGGAAGAGCGGGTTGTACGCCAGCGAGCGCTCGGGGCGCAGCCCGGCCACCACCCGCTCGAAGGGGAGGTCCTGGTGGGCGTGCGCCTCCAGCAGCGTCTCCCGGACGCGGCGCAGCAATTCGCGCCCGGTGGGCGCGCCGGACAGGTCGCCGCGCAGCACCAGCGTGTTGACGAAGAAGCCGATCAGCGGCTCCAGCTCCAGCCGCGTGCGCCCCGCGGCCGAGGTGCCCACCGGGACGTCGTCGCCCGCGCCGGACCGGGCGAGCAGCGCCTGGAGCGCGGCGAGGAGCACCACGAAGACGGTGGCGCCCTCGCGGCGCGCCAGACCGCGCAGGGCGTCCAGCTCCGCCGGGGGGAGCGCGAAGGGGAAGTCGCCCCCCGCCAGGTCCGGGAGCGCCGGGCGCGGCCGGTCCAGCGGCAGCTCCAGCAGCGGCGGGGCCCCGCGCAGCCGCTCCCGCCAGAAGTCCACCTGCCGCTCCAGCGTCGCGCCCCGCAGCCACCCCCGCTGCCACACGGCGTAGTCGGCGTACTGGAGGGGGAGCTCCGGGAGCGGCGAGGGGGCGCCGCGCGAAAAGGCCCCGTACAGGGTGGACACCTCGCGCACCAGCACGCCGGTGCTCCACCCGTCGGACACGGCGTGGTGGATGTTGCCCAGGAGCAGCCACTCCGCGTCGTCCACGCGCACCACCTGCACGCGCAGCAGCGGGCCGCGCTCCAGGTCGAAGGGGCGCAGCATCTCCCGCGCGGCCACGCGGACGGCCTCGCGCTCCCGGTCCGGCTCCGCCAGCCCCGACAGGTCCACGGCGGGGACGGGAAAGGGCGCGGGGGGGAGGACGACCTGCTCGGGGTCGCCGCCCGTGTCGCGGAACACGGTGCGCAGCGCCTCGTGGCGCCGCACGATCTCGGTGAGGGCGCGCCGCAGCGTCCGCGGGTCCAGCGCGCCGCGCAGCCGCAGCGGAAAGGGGAGGTTGTAGGCGGCGCTCGCCGGCTCCATCCGCTGGATGAACCAGAGCCGCTGCTGCGCGAACGACAGCGGGAGCGGCCCGTCGCGGGGGGCGTGCCGGATGGGGGGCGGCACCAGCCCGGCGCCGGCGCGCAGCAGGGCGTCCACGCGCTCGGCGAGCGCGGCCGGGGTGCGCGCCTCGAACATGGCGCGCAGCGACAGGTCGGCGCCGGTGGCCTGGCGCACACGGGTGACCACGCGGGTGGCGAGCAGCGAGTGCCCCCCCAGCGCGAAGAAGTCGTCTTCCGCCCCCACGCGCTCCCGTTCCAGCATCTCCGCCCAGATCCCGGCCAGGATTTCCTCGGTGGGGGTGCGGGGCGCCACGTACGACCCCGCGGCGGGCCCCACGGGGGCGGGGAGCGCCCGCCGGTCCACCTTGCCGCTGGGGGTCGAAGGAAGCTTCTCCAGCTCCACCACGGCGTCGGGGACCATGTGCCCGGGGAGCCGCCCCGCCAGCCAGGCGCGCAGCTCGGCGGCGGGGGGCGCGGCGCCGCCCTCCGGCACCACGTACCCCACCAGCCGCGCCTCCCCCGCCGCGTCCGGCCGCGCGGCCACCGCGGCCTCGCGCACCCGGGGGTGCGCGGCGAGCGCGGCCTCCACCTCGCCCGGCTCGATGCGGAAGCCCCGCACCTTGAGCTGCTGGTCCGTCCTCCCCATCCACTCCAGCTCGCCGTCCGCGCGGCGGCGCACCCGGTCGCCGGAGCGGTACATGCGCGCGCCGGGCTCGCCGCGGAACGGGTCGGGGACGAACTTTTCCGCGGTCAGCTCCGGCCGCCCCAGGTAGCCGCGCGCCACCCCCGCGCCGCCCACGTGCAGCTCGCCCGGGACGCCCACCGGGACCAGGCCGCCGTACGCGTCCAGCAGGTACACGCGCGCGTCGGCGACCGGCCGCCCGATGCCGAGCGCCCGCCCCGGCTCCACCCGCGCCGCCGTGGTGTTGACCGTGGCCTCGGTGGGCCCGTAGTGGTTCCACAGCGCCACGCCGGGGAACGCCGCGAAGGTGCGGTCCGCCAGCCCGGCCGGGAGCGCCTCGCCCCCCAGCAGCACCGCCTGGAGCCCCGGGGGCGCGGGCGCCTCGCCGGAGCTCACCCGCTCCAGCACGGCGCTCCACAGCGAGGGCACCCCGCCGAAGGACACCCGCCCGCGCGCGGAGATGGCGTCCAGCAGCGCCGCCGGGTCCGTGGCCGTTTCCTCCGGGAGCACCCACACCGGCTCGCCGCGCAGCAGCGGCGGGAACAGCTGCCGCACGTGCGCGTCGAAGGTGAGCCGGGAGACCAGCGGCAGCGCGAACCCCTCCGCCCCCAGCACCTCCCGGTCGAACCAGTCCAGGTAGCTGGACAGGCCGCGGTGCGTCGCCAGCACGCCCTTGGGGGCGCCGGTGGAGCCGGAGGTGTAGATGACGTACGCGAGGTTGTCGGGATCGACCGCGTGCTCCGGCGTGTCGGCTGGACCCCCCTCCCCCGACCCCTCCCCCGCAAGGGGGGAGGGGAGAACAGCGGCGTGCTCGGCAGACGCTGGGCTAGCGTCGGCGGAGGCGCCCCCACCCGGCTCGCTCGGGCTCGCCACCCTCCCCCGATCCTGGGGGAGGGCTTCCTGTACCTGTACCTCGTTGTCGTCGTGCTCCCCCTCCCCCCTTGCGGGG
>JBEVLE010000272.1:0-5137 GCA_040509335.1 Longimicrobiaceae bacterium
CGTCGGGCGTGGACCCGGAGAACGCCGCGTACCTGATCTACACCTCCGGCTCCACCGGCCGCCCCAAGGGCGTGGTGATCCGGCACCGCAGCGCCGTGGCGATGCTCGCCTGGGCCGCGGACACCTTTTCGGCGGAGGAGCGCGCGGGGCTGCTCGCCTCCACCTCCATCAGCTTCGACATCTCCGTCTTCGAGATCTTTCTCCCGCTCACCGCGGGCGGCACCGTCGTGCTGGCGCGCAGCGTCCTCCAGCTTCCCGAGCTGGCGGCCGCCGCCGCGGTGACGCTGGTCAACACCGTCCCCTCCGCCTGGGCCGAGCTGCTGCGCGGCGGCGCCGTCCCCACCTCCGTGCGGACGGTCAACCTGGCCGGGGAGGCGCTCCCGGCCGCGCTGGCGCGGGACACCTGGGCGCTGGGCCACGTGCGCCGCGTGGTCAACCTGTACGGCCCCTCCGAGGACACCACCTACTCCACCTGGGCGGAGGTGGAGAGCGGCGACGCGGCCCCGCCCATCGGGCGGCCGCTGCACGGCACGCGCTTCTACGTGCTGGACGGGGCGCTCCAGCCGGTGCCGCGCGGCGTGCGCGGCGAGCTGTACCTGGCCGGCGTGGGGCTGGCGCGCGGCTACCTGGACCGGCCCGAGCTGACGGCCGAGCGCTGGGTGCCGGACCCGTTCGGCGGGGCGGGCGAGCGCATGTACCGCACGGGCGACCTGGCGCGGCTGCGGCGCGACGGGCAGCTGGAGTACGCCGGGCGCGCCGACCAGCAGGTCAAGGTGCGCGGCTTCCGCATCGAGCCGGGCGAGGTGGAGGCGACCCTGCTGGGGCACCCCGGCGTGCGGGAGGCGGTGGTGGTGGCGCGCGAGGACGCGCCGGGCACCGAAGGGCGGCGCCTGGTGGGGTACGTCGTCCCCGCCGGGGGCGCTGCCCCGGACGAGGCCGGGCTGCGCGGCTGGCTGCGCGAGCGGTTGCCGGAGCACATGGTCCCGGCGGCCCTGGTGCCGCTGGAAGCCCTGCCGCTGACCCCCAGCGGCAAGCTGGACCGCGCCGCCCTCCCCGCGCCGGAGGCGGTGGGCGCCGGGGCGAGCGAGTACGTGGCGCCGCGCGGCCCCGTGGAGGAGGCGCTGGCGGAGATGTGGGCGGAGGTGCTGCGGCGCGAGCGCGTGGGGGCGCACGACGACTTCTTCGCGCTGGGCGGGCACTCGCTCCTGGCCACCCAGGTGATCTCGCGCGTCCGCGACCGCTTCGGCGCCGAGCTGCAGCTGCGGGAAATGTTCGAGGCTTCCACGCTGGAGGCGTTCGCCGGCCGGGTGGAGGCGGCGATGCCGGCCGCGCCGCCGCTGCCGGAGGTGGACGAGGGCGTTTTCGCGTTCCCGCTCTCCTTCGCGCAGCAGCGCCTCTGGTTCCTGGACCAGATGGCGCCGGGGAACACGGCCTACAACGTCACCGGCGCCTATCACCTGCGCGGCGGGCTGGACGCCGCGGCGCTGGAGCGCGCGCTGGACGAGGTGCGGCGCCGTCACGAGTCGCTGCGCACCGTGTTCCGCCTCCGCGGCGGCGAGCCGGTGCAGGTGGTCCTACCCTGGCGCCCCGCGCCGCTGCCGCTGGCCGACGTGTCGGCGATGCCCCGCCCGGAGCGGGAGGCCGAGGTGGACCGGCGCGTGGCGGCAATGGCGGGGACGCCCTTCGACCTGGCGGCGGGGCCGCTGGTGCGCGCGGAGCTGGTGCGGCTGGGGGACGAGGAGCACGTTTTCGTCTTCGGGATGCACCACGTCGTCAGCGACGGGTGGAGCATGGGCGTGTTCAACCGCGAGCTGCGCACGCTGTACGAGGCGTTCGCGGCCGGTCTCCCCTCGCCCCTCCCGGAGCTGGAGATCCAGTACCCGGACTTCGCCCTGTGGCAGCGGGAGCAGCTGGTGGGCGAGGCGCTGGAGCGGCAGGTCGCCTTCTGGCGCGACGCCCTCGGGGACGCGCCGGTGCTCGACCTTCCCACCGACCGACCGCGCCCGGCGACGCAGACCTTTTCCGGCGCGGCGCGGGAGCTGCTCTTCCCGCGCGAGCTGGCCGCGCGGCTGCGCGCGCTGGGCGAGCGCGAGGGCGCGACGCCGTTCATGGTGCTGATGGCGGCGTGGCAGCTGCTCCTGGCGCGCTGGGCGGGGCAGGAGGACGTGGTCGTCGGCACGCCCGTCGCCGGGCGCGGCCGGCGCGAGATCGAGGGGCTGATCGGCTTCTTCGTCAACACCCTCGCAATCCGTGTGGACCTGTCCGGCCGCCCCGGCTTCCGCGAGGTGGTGCGGCGGGTGCGCGAGGCGTCGTTCGCGGCGTTCTCGCACCAGGACCTCCCCTTCGAGAAGATCGTGGAGGAATTGAAGCCGGAGCGCGACCCCGCGCGCTCGCCGTTCTTCCAGGTGGTCTTCGCCCTGCAGAACGCCCCCGGCGACCCCATGGAGTCGCCCGGGCTGGAGTGGGGCGGGTGGGGCGGCGAGGGGCGCACCGCCAAGTACGACCTGTCGCTGGTGCTGGTGGACACCCCGCAGGGGCTGGCCGGGGTGCTGGAATTCAACACCGACCTGTTCGACCCCGAGACGGCGGAGCGCGTGATCGCGCGGCTGCGCACGGTGCTGGAGGCCGTCGCCGCGGATCCCGACGTTCGCGTCGCCGACCTGCCGCTCCTCGCCCCCGGCGAGCGCGAGCTGCTGGCGGAGTGGAGCGTCTCCGGCGCGCCGGGGGCGCCCGCGCGCTGCATCCACGAGCTGTTCGCGGAGCAGGCCCGGCGCGTGCCGGAAAAGGCGGCCCTGGTCTTCGGCGGCGAGCGCGTCTCCTACGCCGGGCTGGACCGCCGCTCGGACGCGCTCGCCACCCGCCTGCGCGGCCTGGGCGTTGGCCCGGACGCGCGGGTGGGGACGTGCGTGGAGCGGTCGCCCGCGATGGTGGCGGCGCTGCTCGGCGTCCTCAAGGCTGGCGGCGCCTACGTCCCCCTGGACCCCGAGTACCCGGACGACCGCCTCGCCTTCATGCTTGCCGACTCCGGCGCCCGCGTGCTGGTCACCGACGCGGCGCTCGCCGGCCGCTTCGCGGGCTTCGACGGAGAGGTCGTCGTGCTCGACGCGCACGAAAGCGTGGAGGACGCGGATGCCGTTGCAGGCTGTTCCCTGTTCCCTGTTCCCTGTTCCCTATCTCCCGAGAACCTCGCGTACGTCATCTACACCTCCGGCTCCACCGGCGAGCCCAAGGGGACCGAGGTGCCGCACCGGGCGGTCCCGGGCTTCTTCCGCGGGGTGGACTACGCCCGCTTCGACGGGGAGCAGGTGACGCTGCAGCACTCCCCGGTGTCGTGGGACGCGCTGACGCTGGAGCTGTGGAGCGCGCTGCTGACGGGGGGGACGTGCGTCCTCCAGCCGGGGCGCGGCGGGGAGCCGGAGGAGCTGGCCGCGCAGGTGCGGGAGCACGGCGTGGACACGCTCTGGCTGACCTCGGCGTACTTCGACCTGGTGGTGGACGCCTTCCCGGGAGCGCTCGACGGCGTGAGGCAGCTCCTGGTGGGCGGCGAGGCGCTCTCGCCGGCGCACGTGCGGCGGGCCCTGGAGGCGTACCCGGAGCTGCGGCTGGTCAACGGCTACGGGCCCTCGGAGTGCACCGTGTTCTCGGCGTGCCACGTGGTGCCGCGCGGGTGGGACGGGACCTCGGTCCCCATCGGGCGGCCGGTGGGCGACCGGCGCGTGCACGTGCTGGACGCGTCGCTGGAGCCGGTGCCCGTGGGAATGCCCGGCGAGCTGTGCGTGGGCGGGCCCGCCGTGGCGCGCGGCTACCTGGGGCGGCCGGCGCTCACGGCCGAGCGCTTCGTCCCGGACCCGTTCGCCGCGGATACGCGCGGGGGGGCGCGCATGTACCGCTCGGGCGACCGGGTGCGCTGGCGCGCGGACGGGACGCTGGAGTTCCTGGGCCGCCTGGACCGGCAAGCCAAGGTGCGCGGCTTCCGCGTGGAGCCGGGCGAGGTGGAGGCGGCGCTGGCGCGCCTCCCCGGCGTGCGCAGGGCGGCCGCCGTGGTCCGCGAGGACGCGCCCGGCGACCGCCGGCTCGTCGCCTACGCGGTCGCGGAGGACGGCGCGGCGCCCACCGGCGCGGAATTGCGCTCGGCGCTGGCCGCCTCGCTCCCCGCGCACCTGGTGCCCTCGGCGGTGGTGCTGCTGGACGCGCTGCCGCTGACCCCGCGGGGCAAGCTGGACCGGCGCGCCCTGCCGGCGCCCGACGCGGGCGCGGCGGCGGCGGCGGAGTTCGTGGCGCCGCGGACGCCCACGGAAGAGCGCATCGCCGCCATCTGGAGCGAGGTGCTGCGCGTGGAGCGGGTGGGGGTGCACGACCGCTTCTTCGACCTGGGCGGGCACTCGCTCCTCGCCACCCAGGTGGTCACCCGCGTGCGCGAGGCGCTGGGCGCGGAGCTCCCGCTGCGCGTCCTTTTCGAGACCCCCACGGTGGCCGCCCTTGCCGCCCGCGTGGAGGCCGAGCGCGCGCCGGAGCCGGGGGACGGGCGCATCGCGCCGCAGGCCCGCGAGGGGAGGGGGCGGCGGGCGGTCCGCAGGCCGCGGGGGTAGCGGCGGGAACCTTCCCGGCCCGGCACGTGTTTCACGACAGGTGTTGTAGCTCCGCGAGGTCGTTGCTATCTTCGGAGCAGGGGGCTGACGCCCCCGCAACGGGCCGGAAGGCCTGATTCCCCGCAGTTCCACACCCCTCACAGGAGACGCCCGCATGTCGCCAAAGACCACGCTGAAGTCCCGCAAGCTCGTCCTCAGCCGCGAAACGGTCCGCAACCTCGAGGACCTGGCCACGGTGAAGTTCGGCCCGCAGACCAGCGAGACCCGGGCCTGCTGCCCGTCCATCGTGGACACCGTCGTCGACACCGTCTGAGCCGGTTTCGCTCCTCCCACCCCAGAAAGGAGACGCACGCATGTCGCCCAGGCCCATCCACACGACCCGCAAGCTGCAGCTGCACCGGGAAACCCTCCGCGACCTGGAGGACCGGTCCGTCGTCAAGTTCGGCCCGCAGACCAGCGAGCGCCGCGCCTGCTGCGGCGAGACCATCGACGTGAACGGCAACCCGATCACGATCGTCTGACGTTCCGGCGGCGCCCGGCGAGCAGCC
>JBEVLE010000273.1:0-12102 GCA_040509335.1 Longimicrobiaceae bacterium
TCCTCCGCGTCATCCAGGAGCGAGAGATTGACCGCGTCGGCGGCACCAAGCCGGTGAAGGTAGACGTCCGCCTCGTGTCGGCGACCAGCCGCGATCTCCCCGCCATGATCCAGAGCGGCGACTTCCGCGGCGACCTCTACTACCGCCTCCGCGTCGTCGAGATTCGGATGCCCAGCCTCCGCGAGCGCCGCGAGGACATCCCGCTGCTGGTGCAGCACTTCGGCGCGCAGAACGCGCGCGAGGCGGCGCTCCGGCCGCGCAGCTTCGCCCCGGAGGCGGTGGAGCGGCTGCAGCGGCTGGACTGGCCCGGCAACGTGCGAGAGCTGCGCAACACCGTGGAGCGGCTGCTGATCCTGGCGCCGCGCGACACCGTCACCGCGGACGACGTGGAGCTGCTGGTCACCGGGCAGGCGCGCGGCGGCGGGCTCTCGTCCGACCTGCTCTCGTCGCGCACCTTTTCCGAGTTCAAGGAGGCGGCGGAGCGGGCGTTCATCCTCCAGAAGCTGCGCGAGAACGACTGGAACGTTTCCGAGACGGCGCGCATCCTGGACATGCCGCGCTCCAACCTGTACAAGAAGATCGAGCGGTACGAGCTGGTGCGCGAGGAGTAGCGCGCCGTGCCGACCTGGGTGGGATGGGTGATCGTGGCGGCCGCGTGGCTGCTGGGGGCGTTCGGGGGCGGGTGGGTGCTGGCGTGGCTGTACAAGCGTCTGCACCCGGAGCTGGCGTTCTACAAGCTGTGGGCCATGTGGAGCATGGTTCTGGCGGGCACGGCGGCGCTGGTCATGGGGTGGGGTTTGGTGTGACTTTGTTTTCCCGCTTCGTCTGATCTCGGTGGGCCGCTCCGGAGCCGGACGATACTGCCGTCCGTCTCCTGCGCGGGCTCCGGGAGCCCCGCCAAACTGCCGGCGGGTCTCCCTTCGCCGGAGTGAGCCAGCCGAAACTGCCCGGCTGTCTCCCTCCGAACAGATTTTGGGGGTACTGCGGGAACGGCGAACGGAAAACAACCAAGCCCCTCCTCCGCTGCGGTGCGGGGAGGGGCTTTTGCGTGAATGCGACCTCGGGCTCAGGGCGTCCGCTCGCCGTCGGGTGCAATCATCACGATCCGTCGCCCCCGCCCCACGCCACGGATCTCTTCGACCGGCGCATCTCGGGCGGCAGCGAGGTACCCCTCATACCTTTGCTCGACCACGTTGTCGTCCTGCCCGGCGTGGCGCGCGTCGCCGGAAGGGGAGCGCAGGCGCCTCACCATCAGCCTGCGCTCCACGCCGGGGACCAGTCCGTGCGCCCGGCGGTCCGCCTCGAACCTGCCCTTCGCGGCCTCCAGCTGAACCGCGCTGGCGTGCCCCTCGGGAAGCACGATGATGTCCCGGCCACCCGCCGGCTCCCTGATCACCAGTGCCCCGGCCCTCGCATCCTCCAGCCGCGGCACCAGGACCAGCTCCACAGGGCGCCCGTATGGCGGGGACAGCCTCTCGGCAGGGCCCTCGGGAATCGCGCCTCCCATGGGCGCCCAGACCTGCTCCAGCAGGGCGGCGGACTCCGGGTCCTCGGTAGCGACGATCCCACCGCGGAAATCCGCGCGCCAGAACCTGAGGAACTCCGCGCGGTGCTCCGGCGGGACCTTCGCTACCAGGCGTTCCAGCGCCCCGACGTCGATCCCCTCTTTGAGCGTCGCGCGCTCCGCGGCTGACAGGCTGTAGCGCTCGGGAGCCATCACGAGCCCTCCGTTCGGCGTCCGCTCGGCACAGGAGGATGCCAGCGGTGCGCCCAGCAGGATCAGGAGAGTCCAGGTCCGCATTCTCACCTCCCGCGAATGCTCAGGCAGGATAGGCGTGCAGGTGCCGTTCTCTTTCGAGCAATCTGTGCGTCTTCGCTTTCGAAAGTCAACAGAGTTGACACACCGGTCCCGCGGTCCGCACGAACGGCCAGGCCCCTCCTCCGCTTCGGTGCGGGGGAGGGGCTTCGCGCGGCGCCGGGCTCCGCGCCTTGCGCCGAAGGTTACATTTTCCCCGGCGCCCGTCCGCCCGGGTCCTCGCCCGCGCGGCGCGGCGTCCGGGCGCGGACGCGAGGCAAGGGGGCCGCCGCAGGTTGGCAGCCCGCCCCCGCAGCCCTACATTCCCCGGCTTCCAGCAGCCACACACTCCGTTCGAAATACCAACGAGGACGAGATGGCGGACAAGTTCAAGAACTTCATCGGCGGCCAGTGGGTGGAGCCCGCGACCGGCGAGTACTTCGAGAACCGGAACCCGGCCAAGCAGAGCGACCTGATCGGTCTGTGGCCGCGCTCCGGCAAGGAAGACGTGGAGCGGGCCGTGGAGGCCGCGCAGCGGGGCTTCGCCGAGTGGCGCGCCACCCCCGCGCCCGCCCGCGGCGACGTGCTGCGCCGCGTGGGCGACCTGCTCACCGCGCGCAAGGACGAAGTCGCCCGGGCCGCCACGCGCGAGATGGGCAAGGTGCTCACCGAGACCCGCGGCGACGTGCAGGAGGGGATCGACACCGCGTACTACGCCGGTGTCGAGGGGCGCCGCCTCTTCGGGCACACCGTACCCTCCGAGCTGCGCAACAAGTGGGCGATGAGCTACCGCCGCCCCATCGGCGTGTGCGGGCTCATCACCCCGTTCAACTTCCCGCTCGCCATCCCCACCTGGAAGATGTTCCCGGCGCTGGTGTGCGGGAACAGCGTGATCATCAAGCCCGCCGAGGACACCCCGCACACGGTGTCGCTGCTGGTGGAGATCATGGAAGAGGCCGGCATCCCCGCGGGCGTCGTCAACCTGGTCCACGGGCTGGGCGAGGAGGTGGGCGCCGCCATCACCAACCATCCCGGGATCCCCGTCATCTCCTTCACCGGCTCCACCGAGACCGGGTCGCACATCGGCGAAGCGTGCGGGCGCATGCACAAGCGCCTGTCGCTGGAGATGGGCGGCAAGAACGCCCAGATCGTCATGGACGACGCCGACCTGGACCTGGCGCTCGACGGCGTGCTCTGGGGCGCCTTCGGCACCACCGGGCAGCGCTGCACCGCCACCTCGCGGCTGCTCCTCCAGGACGGCATCCACGACCGCTTCGTGGAGCGCCTCATCGACCGGGCCAAGCAGCTCAAGCTGGGCTACGGGCTGGACGAGGGCGTGGACGTGGGCCCGCTGATCCACGCCGCGTCGCGCGACAAGGTGGAGCAGTACGTGGAGATCGGGAAGCAGGAGGCCACGCTGGCGCTGGGCGGCGAGCGGCCCGCGGGCGAGGGCGTGGACGACGGCTTCTTCTTCCAGCCCACCATCTTCACCGGCGTGAAGCCCGGCTCGCGGATGGCCACCGAGGAGATCTTCGGGCCGGTGCTTTCCGTGATCCGCTTCTCGGACCTGGACGAGGCAATCCGCATCAACAACGAGGTCAAGTACGGCCTCAGCTCGTCCATCTACACGCGCGACAACATCGCCTCGTTCCGCGCCTTCCAGGAGCTGGACAACGGCATCACCTACGTCAACGCGCCCACCATCGGGGCCGAGGCGCACCTTCCCTTCGGCGGCGTCAAGCAGACGGGCAACGGGCACCGCGAGGGCGGCTGGGAAGTGTACGAGTTCTACTCGGAGACCAAGGTCTGCTACCTGGACTACTCGGGGAAGCTGCAGCGCGCGCAGATCGACAACTACGACGCGTCGCCGTACTGAGCGACCGCTCGTTTGGGCGTACCCCCGGCTGGCGCCGGGGTCGGGCTTCGGCTCCGTAGCAAACGATACTACCGTTTGCAACGGAGTCGAGCCCCGGCGGAAACAGCCCCGCCGGGTCTCGCCCCTTCGGGCCGAAATCCCTCACGCAGGTTCCGACGTAGCCGCAGGATCCAGCAGAGGGGGGCGAGCTTCGAGCGAGCCGGGTGAGGGCCGTTTTTGCAGGCTGTCCCCTGTAACCTGTCCCCTGTCCCCTGTCCCCTTCCGTCCTCCCCCGGTCCGAAACCTGCGGACCTCGCGCCGCGTATCCCACGGAACGCGCTTCCCTTCCGCAGGGTAGGAACGGACGTACGCACGCCCCGGCGTGCCTTCCTGCATCATCGCCACACGCGCCTCCCGCGCGGGCCGAGGCTTATGGACAGCACTCCCTACGGACAGCCGGGCGACGTTCCGCAGCCGCGGATCCTTTCCGAGCGGGCCTTCGACGAGAGGCGCAAGACCGCGGACGAGAGCCGGGGCTCCATCTCCACCGGGCGGTGGATGTGGGAGTGGTTCAAGGCCATCTCCACCGCGGTGCTCCTTTTCCTGACCATCCGCACCTTCGTGGTGGAGGCGTTCAAGATCCCCACGGGCTCCATGGAGGGCACGCTCCTGGTGGGCGACTTCCTGCTGGTGAACAAGGCCGTGTACGGGGCCGAGGTGCCGGGGACGCACACGCGCTTCCCCGCCTTCGCCGAGCCGGAGCGGGGCGACGTGATCGTGTTCCTTCCGCCGCACGACCCGTCCAAGAACTACGTCAAGCGGCTGGTGGGGCTCCCGGGCGACACCCTGGAGATGCACGACAAGGTGCTGTACCGCAACGGCCAGCCGCTCCCGGAGCCGTACGTGCGCCACATCGACCCCATCACCGACCCCAGCGACCCGCAGATGATGTGGCAGCTGTCGTACCTGGTGGGCGACCGGCAGGCGCGGCGCAGCTACCGGCCCAGCCGCGACAACTGGGGGCCCATCGCGGTGCCGGAGGGCAAGTTCTTCACCCTGGGCGACAACCGCGACAACTCCGAGGACTCCCGCTACTGGGGGTTCATCGACAAGGAGTCCATCAAGGGGCGGCCCATCCTGGTGTACTACTCCTTCGAGAGCAACCTCGCCGCACCGCTCCCCTGGGTGACCGGGGTGCGATGGGCGCGGCTGGGAAGCCTGATCCACTGACGACGAGCGACGACCCCCGGCCGGAAACATTTTCGGCCGGGGGTTGACACTTGCGGGCGGGTTTTCCATACTCCACTCGCGTGGCCCCGCCGCCCTGGCGGGCCGCCGCATCAAACGCGTGTCTTTCCTTTCGGGCCGGTTCCTTCGGACCACCCAGCGCCCCTCTGGCCGTATCGCGCGCCGGTCCCTCCGCGCCCACACGCCTCCGCGTCGGTTTCCACTCCGGAGCGCCCGCATGAGCATTCGCTCGCCCAAGAAGATTTCCGTGGAGTCGGAGTCCCTGGACCAGTACCTCCGGGAGATCAGCCAGTACCCGCTGATCGGCCGCGAGGCGGAGGCGTCGCTCGCGCAGCGAATCCGCGACGGCGAGGACCTGGCGCTGGAAACGCTGGTGCGCTCCAACCTGCGGTTCGTGGTGGCGGTGGCGAAGAAGTACCAGAACCAGGGCGTTTCCCTCGCGGACCTGATCAACGAGGGGAACATCGGCCTGATCCGGGCGGCGCGGAAGTTCGACGAGACCAAGGGAATCAAGTTCATCTCCTACGCCGTGTGGTGGATCCGCCAGGCGATCCTCCAGGCGCTGGCCGAGCAGTCCCGCATCGTGCGGGTGCCGCTGAGCCGCGCGGGGGCGGTGCACCGCATCGGCAAGCGCTCCTCGGCGCTGACGCAGGAGCTGGGGCGCGAGCCCACCCTGGAGGAGATCGCCGGCGAGCTGGACCTCCCCGCCGACGAGATCAGCCACACGCTGGCCATGTCGCAGGTGCACCTGTCGCTGGACGCCCCCCTGGTGGCCGGCGAGGACGGGCAACTCCTGGACTACCTGTCCGACAACGGCGCCGCCGGCCCCGACGACGAGGTGTACGGCCAGGCGCTGAAGCGCACCATCGACGAGGCGCTCTCCACCCTCACCGAGCGCGAGGCCAAGGTGCTGCGCCTGTACTTCGGCCTGGGCGACACGGAGCCCATGACGCTGGAGCAGATCGGCGAGATGTTCGGCATCACCCGCGAGCGCGTCCGCCAGATCAAGGAAAAGGCGCTGCTGCGCCTGCGCCACCAGAGCCGGGCCCGGTTCCTGGAAACGTACCTGAGCTAGGGAACGGCAGGGAACAGGGAATAGGGAACAGGGAACAGCCTGCAACGGCAGACCCACGCCGACCCCTCCCCCAGCTCTGGGGGAGGGCTTTTTGTTTTCGCCGTCTTTGTCGTATCCATATGAGTCTGTACGGAGGGAGACTCGCCGGCGGTTTGGCGAGGCTCACTCCGGCGAGGTGAGACAGCCGGCAGTATCGTCCGGCTCCGTAGCGGCCCGTCCACGACGCACGATCCCAAAGACCCCGCGTTGACCCGCCCCCCACCGGCGGATAGCTTTCCCGGCTATGCCTGCTCCCGTGAAGCGTCTGCTCTGGGTGGACGACGAAATCGACCTGCTGCGCCCGCACCTGCTCTTCGTGCAGGGGCGCGGATACCACGTGGACGCCGTTTCCAACGGGGACGACGCCCTGGAGCTGCTGCGGATGTCGTCGTACGACCTGATCCTCCTGGACGAGCAGATGCCCGGCCGGACGGGGATGGAGGTGCTCGACGAGATCCGCCGGGTGGACGCGCGCGTCCCCGTGGTCATGGTGACCAAGAGCGAGGAGGACCGCACCATGACCGAGGCCATCGGCCGGCGGGTGGCGGACTACCTGGTGAAGCCCACCTCGCCGCGCCAGGTGCTCTCGGTGGTGACGCGGCTGCTGGAGGGGCAGGCGCTGCAGCAGCAGTTCGTGGCGCGCGACTTCACGCTCCGCTTCCGCGAGCTGAACGCGCAGCGCAGCGTCCCCCGCGGGTGGCGCGAGTGGGGCGAAACGTACTCGGAGCTGGTGGACTGGGAGCTGCGCCTGCGCCAGGCGGGCGAGGGGGGGCTGCTTTCCTCGCTGGAAACGCTGCTGGACGACTTCCGCCGCGAGTTCTGCCAGTTCGTGGCGAGCAACTACGCGGAGTGGGTGAACGGCGGCCGCGACCGCCCCACCCTTTCGGTGGACGTGGTGCCGCAGTTCCTGGCCCCGCTGATGGGGGAGGGGAAGACGGTGCTGTTCGTGGTGATCGACTGCCTGCGCCTGGACCAGTGGCGGGTGATCCTTCCGCTGCTGACGCCGTACGCGGAGGTGGAGGAGGCGCTGTACTACTCCATCCTCCCCACCGCCACGCCGTTCTCGCGCAACGCCATCTTCTCGGGGGTGTACCCGGACCGCATCGCGGAGGGGCACCCGGGGTGGTGGGGGGGCGACAACGAGGGGAGCCTGAACGCCTTCGAGCGGGAACTGCTGGAGGAGCAGGTGGCCCGGCTGCTGGGGCACTCGTTCCCGGTGCACTATGAAAAGATCTTCGCCTCGGGCGACGGGGAGGCGGCGGTGCGGCGGCTCCCGGCGTACCTGTCGCAGCCGGGGGTGACGGCGATGGTCTTCAACTTCGTGGACCTGCTCACGCACGGGCGCTCGGAAAGCACGGTGCTGTGGGAGGTGGCGCGCGACAAGGAGGCGCTGCGGGCGCTGACGCGCCAGTGGTTCGAGCGCTCGGAGGCGCTGACGGCGATCCGCGAGGCGCTGCGGCAGGGGGTGCCGGTGCTGCTGACCACGGACCACGGCTCCATCCACTGCCACCGCCCGGCGACGGTGTTCGCCAAGCGCGACACCACGCAGAACCTGCGCTACAAGTTCGGCGACGACCTGCGCGCGGAGGACCCGTCGCTGGCGTTCTCCACCAACGACGAGCGGACGCTGCGCTTTCCCCAGGGGCGCGCGGCGACCAACTACCTGCTCGCCATGGAGGACGTGTTCTTCGTCTATCCCACCAAGCTGCGGCAGTACCAGGCGCGCTACCGCGGCAGCTTCCTGCACGGCGGCATCAGCCCCGAGGAGATGGTGCTTCCCGTGGCGCTGCTGACGCCGCGATGAAGCTGTACCTGCGGATCCTGCGCTACGTCCGCCCGCACGCGGGGCTGTTCGCGGCGTCCATCGCGTGCATGACGGTGTTCTCGCTGCTGGACGCGCTGTCGTTCACGCTGCTCATCCCCTTCCTCAACGTGCTGTTCAGCGGGGGCGGGAGCGTGGTGGGCCCGGCGGAGATCCTGCGGGTGGGCGACGGCTGGGTGCAGGGGCTGATGAACGGGGTGGTGGGGTGGTTCGTGGGGGGCGGGACGCCCATGCAGGCGCTGCGGCAGGTGGTGGTGCTGCTCTTTGGCATCTACGTGATCAAGAACGTGTTCCTGTACGCCAAGGAGATCACCATCTCCATGGTGGAGGGGCGGGTGACGCGCGACCTGCGCAACCACGTGTACTCGCACCTGGTGCGGCTGGGGCTCCCCTTCTTCCAGCGGACGCGCGCGGGGCAGATCATCTCCCGGGTGACGGGGGACGTGGACCAGATGCGCATGCTGGTGACGGGGAACGTGTCCAAGCTGCTCTCGTCGGTGGCGGAAACGGCGGCGTACCTGTTCTTCCTGCTGGGGATCTCCTGGAAGCTGACGCTGGTGGCGATGCTGGCGCTGCCGCCCATGCTGGCGCTGTGGGCGCGCTTCCGCAAGCGGCTGCGGAGGGGCGTGCTGCGGGTGCTGGACGCGGTGGGCGAGGTGGCCTCGCAGGTGCAGGAGACGGTGGGGGGGATCCGGCTGGTGAAGGCGTCGGGGGCGGAGGAGTGGGAGGAGCGCCGCTTCCGCGGCCTCACCCAGAGCCACTACCGGGCGCTGATCCGCAACGAGCGCTGGCGCAAGTTCTTTCCGCCGGCCACGGAGATGATCACGGCGACGGCGATCCTGGGGCTGATCTGGTACGGCAGCTACCTGGTGCTGGAGGAGCGCTCGCTGGAGGCGTCGGCGTTCCTGACGGCGCTGGTCATGGCGGGGAAGCTGATGTCGCCGGTCAAGTTCATCGCGCAGTTCCCGGCGCAGGTGCAGCCCGGGCTGGCGGCGGCGGAGCGGGTCTTCGAGCTGGTGGACGCGCCGGTGGAGGTGCGCGACCGCCCCGGGGCGCTCCCGGTGGGCGGCTTCCGCGAGGCTTTCAGGTTCGAGGGGGTGGACTTCGAGTACGCGCCCGGCCAGCCGGTGCTGCGCGGCATTGACCTGGAGATCCGCCCGGGCGAGGTGGTGGCGCTGGTGGGCTCCAGCGGGGCGGGGAAGAGCACGCTGGCGGACCTGGTGCCGCGCTTTCACGACCCCACGGCGGGGCGGGTCACCCTGGACGGCGTGGACCTGCGCGACCTGCGCCTGGCGGAGCTGCGCGCCCTGCTGGGGATCGTGACGCAGGAGACCATCCTGTTCCACGACACGGTGCGCTCCAACGTGGCCTACGGGGTGGAGGACGCGCCGCAGGAGCGCATCGAGGCGGCGGCGCGCGCGGCCAACGCGCACGGCTTCATCGAGGCGATGCCGCAGGGCTACGACACGGTGCTGGGGGAAAAGGGGACGCGGCTCTCGGGGGGGCAGCGGCAGCGCATCGCGATCGCGCGGGCGCTCTTCCGCAACCCGCCGCTGCTGATCCTGGACGAGGCGACGAGCGCGCTGGACACGGAAAGCGAGCGGCTGGTGCAGCAGGCGATCGACGAGGTGATGGAGGGGCGCACGGTGCTGGTGATCGCGCACCGCCTTTCCACGGTGCGCCGCGCGGACACCATCGTGGTGATGGACGCGGGCCGCATCGTGGAGCGCGGCACGCACGAGGAGCTGCTGGCCCGCGGCGGCACCTACCGCCGCCTGCACGACATGCAGTTCGCGGCCGGCGACGCGCCGGGGCTCGCCGCCGGCGCGCTCCCGGCCGAAACGGCGTAGGGCGCGCCCGGCGGGGGCGCGCGGCGAGACCTGTTTTTCCGCTCCCGCGAGGATGGGACCCGGAGGTTCGCGGGGCGGTCCCGGATGGACCGGAGGTGCGACCGTGTTCATCGTGGCTCACAACGGGGCGCCGGAGTGGGGCGGGGCGGAGCGCGCCACGGCCCTCCTGCTGGCGGGGCTCGCGGAGCGGGGCCACCGCGTGCTGCTCCTGTGCAACCGTCCGGAGGTGATGGAGCGGGCCCGGGCGCTGGGCGTCCCGGCGGAGCGGCTCGCGCTGGGGGGGGACGTGGCGCTGCCGCACGCGCTCCGGCTGGCCGTGCGGCTGCGGCGCCTGCGGCCGGACGCGTTCGTGGTGGGGACCTTCCGCAAGCTCTGGCTGGCGGGGCTGGGGGCGCGCCTCGCGGGGGTCCCGCGGGTGGTGGCCCGGGTGGGGCTGGAAACGCACACGCCGCGGCGGTGGAAGTACCGCCTGGCGCTGGAGCGCTGCGTGGACGTGGTGGTGGTGACCGCCGGCCGCATGCGCGCTCCCTTCCTGGAGCTGCCGGGGTGGACGGAGGAGCGGGTGGCGGCGGTCCACAACGCGGTGCACCCGCCGGCCCGCACCGCGCCCCCCGGGTCGCTGCGGCGGGCGCTGGGGATCGCGCCGCAGGCGCGGGTGGTGGCGGCGGTGGCGCGGCTGGTGTCGCAGAAGCGGCTGGACCGGCTGCTCCGGGCCGTGGCGCTCCTGGACGGCGACGTGCACTGCGTGCTGGCGGGGGAGGGGCGCCGGCGCGCGGAGCTGGAGGCGCTGGCGGGGGAGCTGGGGATCGCGGAGCGCGTGCACTTCCTGGGGTTCCGCGCGGACGTGGGCGACGTGCTGGACGCGGCGGACGTGGTGGCGCTGACCTCGGACCTGGAGGGGATGAGCAACGCCATGCTGGAGGCGCTGATGGCGGGCGTCCCGGTGGTGAGTACGGCGGTGAGCGGGGCGGACGAGGCGCTGGACCCCCTGCCGGACGGGCGGCGCCCGGGGCGGGTGGTGGGCTTCGACGCGGGGGAGGTCGCCGCGGCGCTGCGCGAGGTGCTGGACGACCCGGAGCGCCGGGCCGCGATGTCGGCGGCGGCGCGGGAGCGGGCGGAGGAGCGCTTCGGCTTCGGGCGGATGCTGGACCGCTGGGAGGCGGTGCTGGCCGGCGCGCCCGGCCGGCGGAACGGGGCGCGGCGGTGAAGCTGGTGGCGTACAACGCCGCACGGGTGTGGGGCGGCAACGAGAAGTGGCTCGCCACCGTGGCGGAGGGGCTGCTGGGCCGCGGGCACGAGGTGGTGGTCGCCTGCCGCCCGGGCGGCCCGGTGGCGGCGGAGCTGGCGCGGCGCGGGGTCGCCGTGGCCCACGTGCTCCCGGGCGGCTACCTGGCCGCGTGGCGCGGCGTCCGCTTCGCGCGGTGGCTGCGGGGCGAGCGGCCGGACGCGCTCCTGCTGACGTCGTGGAAGGGCACGGGCTGGGGCGCCTGGGCCGCCCGCCGCGCGGGGGTGCCGCGCACGGTGGTGCGCCTGGGGATCGTCCGCGAGCTGCGCAGCCGCCGCCACGCGCTTCCCTTCCGCCGCTGGGTGGACGCGCTGGTGGTGAACGCGCCGGAGATCCGCGAGGCGTGGACGCGCTCGGCGCCCTGGTTCCCGCCCGGCGGGGTGCACGTGGTGCTCAACGCCGTCCGGCCGGCGCCGCCGCTCTCCGCGGAAGCGGCGCGCGCGCTGCGGACGGAGATGGGCGCGGACGCGGGGGCGCTGCTGGTGGCGGGCGCCGGGCACCTGGCGCGGCGAAAGGGCTTCGACCTGCTCCTGGAGGCGTTCGCGCGCGCCGCGGTCCCCGGGAGCCGGCTCGTGGTGGTGGGCTCCGGGCCGGAGGAGGACGCGCTCCGCGGGCTGGCCGAACGCCTGGGCATCGCGGAGCGGGTGTGCTGGGCGGGCCACCGCGCGGACGTCCCGGAGCTGCTGGCCGCCTGCGACCTGTTCGTGCTGAGCAGCCGCAACGAGGGGATGGCCAACGTGATGCTGGAGGCCATGGCGGCGGGGACCCCGGTGGTCGCCGCGGACGTGAGCGGCGTGCGCGAGGCGCTCGCCGCCCGCGCGGACGCTCCGCCGGCCGGCTGGATCGTGCCGCCGGAGGACCCCGCTGCGCTGGCCACCGCCCTCGCGGAGGCGCTCGCGGAGCTGCGCGCCGGCGGCGATGTCGCGCGCCGCGCGGCCGAGGCGCGGCGCCGCGCGCGCGAGTGGTTCGGCGTGGACCGCATGCTGGACGAGGTGGAGCGGGTGCTGTTCCCGCCGGCGGGGTGACGAGGACCCCCTCCCCCGGCCCCTCCCCGCAAGGGGGAGGGGAGAACTGCACGGCACCCCTCACCCCCCGGCCCCCTCTCCCACAAGGGGAGAGGGGGAGAACGACAA
>JBEVLE010000274.1:0-6619 GCA_040509335.1 Longimicrobiaceae bacterium
GGGAGCGCCGCCGCCGCTCGCGGGTCAGAACGCGAGCGTGGCCACCAGGGGGCACCCGGTGGCGGTGGCGGGCGTGGTCACCGTCTGCGCGACGGGGCCCGCCGCGACCGACACCTGCGAGGCGGCCCGCACCTGCAGCGACACCAGCCCCTGGGTGTTCGTCCACCCCTGCGTGTTCCCGCTGTAGCTGATCCCGTTGGCGCTCACGAACTCGAACGGCCGCGGCGTCACGTTGTCCGCGCGCAGGACGCGCACCTGGATGCACACCTGCGGGATCCGGTCGTCGACGTTCTTGGGGCGCGCCACCGTGGGGGTGGTGGTGGTCAGGGCGGTGGGCGTCACGGTCGCGGTGCCTTCCTCCACCCACACGGCCTGCTGCGGGTCGAAGCTCCAGAACCCGCGCGTCGCCGCGCCGGTTCCGCCTCGGAGCGGGAAGCTGATCGTGGCCCGCTGCCCGGAGGCGAGCTCCAGGCGCTGGCCCTGCGGGCCGCGCGCGTCCACGTCGAGCATGCCGAAGCTCTCGAGCCGGGCGCTGCTCCCGTCGAACCCGCGGGCGGTGAAGTCGCCCGGCGCGGTCGCAAGCTGGGCTGCGCTGGACGGGTCGATGTACGTGGCCCGCACGGTCACGGGGTCGCCCGGGCTCACGCCGGCGAAGGCGTTTGCGGGGATCGTCACCTGGCCGCCGCCCGCGAAGGGGACGACTCCGCCCGCGCCGGCGGAGATGACGACCGGCGCGGCGAGCGGCTGGAGCCGGATGGGACGGGTGAGCGTCTGCCCGGCGACCACCTGGTACACCTTGGTGGTGGATGCGTAGCCGGGCGCCTCCACCGTGACCGGGAGCCGCGCGGCCGCCGCGAGGCCGCCGATCTGGAACGTTCCCCCGGCGCTCGTCGTCGTGGCGGCGCCGCCGGCGGTGCGCACGGTGGCCCCCGCGATGGGCTCGCCGCTCACGCTCGCCACGGTTCCGCCGATGCTCCCGGTCTCGGTGGCGAGTGCCGCCCGGCCCGACAGGTCCGGCTCGGAGACCGCGTCGCAGGCGGCGACGCCGCCCAGCAGCAGGGTGCCGAGCGCGCACAGCCGGGCCAGCGCCCGGCCGGTGGAGCGGCGCCCGTGGGGAGCGGGGAGCAGGCTGCGACGACTCTCGTGGATCGGCATACGTTCTCCGTGTGTGCGGTGTGGACCAGGGGTGAGCCGGGTGGCTCACGCTGAAGCTCTCTTCGCGACAATCATCGGAAGGGCCGGGAAGAGTATAAACACATCTTTTCCGACACACAATAGTATTGTCGTATAATGTGCTCGTCTGGGTGGGGTGTGCGTACCCCGGCGAGCAGGGCTGAAAAGCGGCCGGCCCCGGAGTCGTCCGGAGCCGGCCTTGTTCCCGCGTCCATTCCTGGTGTGCCATGTGCCGGAAAGGGGCTACCCTCCGCCCTCCGGGAGAAGGCGGCGCAGGTCGATCCCCTGCCAGAGCCGCTCGCGCATGGCCCGCGTGGCCGCCAGCGCCCGCGCGCCCTCCGGCGTCACGGCGAACACCCGGCGGGACCGCTCGCCCAGCGCGGGGCGGGCGGACTCCACCAGCCCCTTTGCCTCCATGCGGTCGAGCGTGGCGTAGACCGCGCCGATGGCCACGTCGCGGCCCGTGGCCGACTCGATCTCGCGGCGCACGCTCATCCCGTACGCCTCGCCGGTGCGCAGCACGGCGAGCAGGACCTGCTCCTCGAAGCTTCCCAGCGGCGCATGCTCGCTCATGGGACGTTTGCCTCCGGGTCGTCGTTCGGCGGGGCGGTCACGCCTCGCGGAGCACGACCGCCGGGTCGATCCGGCTGGCGCGCCACGCCGGCACGAAGGCGGCCAGCAGCCCCGTGAGCAGGAGCACGGCCGCGGCGGCGGCGATCGCCAGCGGGTCCGCCGCGCCCACGCCGTACAGGAACGACGCCAGCCACCGCGCCGCGGCCAGGAACGCAAGCACGCCCAGCACGATCCCGCTCGCCACCAGCACGCCGCCGCTCCTCACCACCTGCCCCACGACCCGCCGCGGCTGGAGCCCCAGGGCGATGCGGATCCCCCAGTCGCGCCGGTGGCGGCTGACCACGTGCGACACGATCCCGTAGACGCCCACCGCGCCGAGCGCCATCGCCAGCCCGCCGAGCAGCGCCAGCAGCGACATCACCTGCCGCGCGGGGCCCACCGCCCGGGTGAAGACCTCGTCCATGGTGGTGGTGGTCTGTACCGCCAGCCCCGGCGCCACGCGCCGCACGACGTCGCGGGCGGGCTCCAGCAGCGCCGCCGCGCCGCCGCCGCGCCCGGCGCGGAGCACCAGCGTGTTCACCTCCGGCGTGTAGTACGGCACCTGGTCGTAGAGCATGTAGCGCGCGGGCTCCGGGGCGTCGGTGAGGTCGGCCTCCGCCACGTTCTCCACCACCCCCACGATGCGGGGGAGCAGCCCGTCCCCCTCGTTCAGCCTGCGGCCCACCGGGCTCTCGCCGGGAAAGAACTTGTTCGCCAGCGCCTCGTTGACCACCACCACCGGCTCGCCCCCTGCCCGGTCCCCGGCCTCGAAGCCGCGGCCCTGCCGCACCGCGATCCCCATGGCGCGGAAGTAGTCCGGGGACACCACCCGGAAGAAGGTGGTGCTCTGCAGCTCCGGCCGCCCCTCGATCGCCAGCCCCCAGCTGTCGCCGCCGCCGCGCAGCGGGAGCCGCTGCACCGCCGCGGCCGATTCCACGCCCGGGAGCGCGTCCAGCTCGCGCACCAGCTCGCGCAGCGCCTGCCTGCGCCGCTCCGGCTCCATGGTGGAGGGGGTGGCGACGTCCACCACCGCGACGCCCGCCGCCTCCACCCCGGCGTCGATGGCCCGCAGGTTGGCCACGCTGCGGATCAGCAGGGCGGCGCCGGACACCATCAGCACCGCCAGGGCGACCTCCGCCATCACCAGGGCGCCCTCGATGCGTCCGCCGCGCCCCCCGATGCCGCTCGTGCGCGACCGCGACAGCACCCGCTGCACGTCGCCGTGCCAGAGCGACAGGCCGGGGACCAGCGCCACCGCCAGCGAGGCCAGCGTGGCGATGGCGATCGCCGACGCGAACACGCGCCAGTCGAGCGCCGCGCCCTCCGCCAGGTCGCCCAGGGGGAGGGCGCCCACCAGCAGCCGGAACCCGGCGGCCGCGAGCATCGCCCCCGCCAGCCCGGCCAGCAGCCCCACCAGCACGGCCTCCACCACCACCTGCTGCACCAGCCGCCAGCGCCCCGCGCCGAGCGCGGTCCGCACCGCCATCTCGGTGGACTGCCGGTCCACCTGCCCCAGCATCAGCGCCGCCACGTTGGCGCAGGCGATGAGGAGGATGAGCCCCATCGCGGCGAGCGTGGCCAGCAGCGCGGGGCGCACTCCTCCCACCAGCGCTTCCCGCACCGGGGTGAGCTCGGCGTTGCGGGTCTTGTCCCACTGCTCGGAGTAGGTGAAGGCCTCGCGGAGCCGGTCGGTGATGCGCTTCAGCGCCGGGCCCATCGCGTCCGGGGTGCGGCCGGGCTGCATGCGCCCCACCAGGGCGTAGTTCCCGGCGCGGTTCTCCGGGTCCAGCGGTTCCGCCAGCCACACCCGCACCGTGGGGTCGGGGAACCAGAAGCCCCGCGGCATCACGCCGGTCACGGTGCGCTCCACGCCGTCCAGGCGGAGGCGCCGCCCCACGATCCCCGGGTCGCTCCCCAGCTCTTCCCACAGCCCGTAGCTGAGCACCGCCTCGGGCTCGGCGCCGGGCCGGTCGCTCCCCGGGCGGAGCCCCGTCCCCAGCAGCGGCTTCACCCCCAGCGTGCCGAACAGCCCCGCGGACGACGACACGCCCGGGAGCACGCGCGGCGAGCCGTCGCCGCGCTCCAGCGTCACCGACTCGGTGCGGTACGCGGCCACCTGGCGGAAGCCGGGGAACTCCCCCAGGTACAGGAACTCCGCCTCGGACCAGTCGAACCGGTTCCAGAACACGGCGAGCTCCTGCTCGCGGGCGTAGGGGAGCGGGTCCAGCAGGAACCTGCGGGCGACGCCGTAGATGGCCGCGGTGCCGCCCACCCCCAGCGCCAGCGTGAGCACCGCCAGGACGACGTACGCCGGGCGGGAGGCCAGCCGGCGGGCGACGAAGCGCGCGTCCATGATCCAGCTTTCCATCGGGGGACCTCCGGTGTGCAGGCGGTTCGCCCGCGGTTCGAAGCCGGTCCAGCCGCGCCACCAGCTCCGGCGCAGCAGGAGGGGGAGTGAGGCCAGCACCTGCGTCCAGAGCCAGCGCCGCGCGGCCGCCCGGCCGCTCCGGGCCTCGCGCTCCCGGAGCTCGTCCGCCAGGTCGCCGAGCACCTCGTCGCGCTCGGCGAGGGGGAGGGCGCCGCGCAGCAGCGCCGCCGGGAGGAAAGGGAGCCGCGGCGCGGCGGGAGGGTCGGGAGATGCCACCGTGCGGCTCCGGCGCGGAGAGGGGTTTTCTACATTGTAGAAAGAATGGGCGCGGGCGGGCCCGCCCGCGCTGCCAGCTTCGACACCGGCCGCGGCGAAAAGGTTGGATCAGTAGTGCTGCGTCTGCCCGCTGATGTTGTAGGTCAGCGCGCCCGCGCCGGTCCAGGACGCCGTGATCACCATGGCGTGGAGCGTGGCCGCGTTGGCGGGCGGGACGTGCGCGCTCACCCCGTAGTAGCTCTTGGTGGCGCCGCCGTAGTTCCGCCAGAGCGCGGGGATGTGGGTGGTGAGCCCCACGGCCGTGAGCACCCGCGTCGCCACGGCGTGCCCGGTCACCTCCATCCGCGCCAGGTTGTCGATGATCCAGTCGTGCGACATCTGCGTCCCGATGCCGGCGGGGCGGTGCGGGTTCACGGTGAGGACCTGGCCCGGCCCCTTCGCCTCCACGATCAGGTAGTCGGTGTACTCCCCCGCGTTGGCGGGATCGGGGAGGCCCCAGATCTGGTCGATGCCGGCGCCCCGGTGCACGTTCATCCCCCAGAGCATCTTGTACGTGTGGTTCTTGTTGACCACCACGCCCAGCGCCGCGGCCGCCTCGCCGGTCCCCTCGGTGGCGTCGGTGGGGGTCACGTTGTTTTCCATCAGGTCGGCCACCGCCTCGAAGTGGCGTTTCAGCTTGCCGGCGCCGTGGGTGGCGACGTAGGCGGCGAGCTCCGGCCGCACGATGACCAGCCCCTGCATCCCCGGGTTGCCCGGGTCCAGGTCCTGGTACGCCAGCCGGATCTTGGTGGTGGTGGTGTTCGTCCAGGTGGCGGAGGCGAGGTTTGCCACCCGCGTGGTGTGCGCCGGCGTGGCGGCCAGGATGGCCAGCGGGGGCGCCGACGCGCTCCTCCCGACGGCGGTGGGGGTGATCCTGACCTTCTTGGTCTTCGGGCTGGCGAACGAGATCTTCCCGTGCGGGTTGGGATCGTAGTAGCGGTTCTTGCTGGTGATGGGCGCGCCGCAGGTGCCCACCCCCTGGGGCGCGGGGCAGACCTGGATGACGCCGTGCGTGAGGGTCTGGCGAAAGCTGACCACGGTCTTGCAGAACGGGCACTTGTAGTCGGTCGCCATGGAGCCGGAGAGGCAGGGGGAGCGGTCGAGGAAGCGGAGGCCGGAGAGGGGGCCGCGCGCCGCCGGCGCATGTGGGGGAGCGGACTCCAAAGATCCGGCGGGAGCCGGCGGGAATCAAGGGCGGTGTCGCCGTTGCCGGCGCGCCACACAGGTGTCCCAGGCATGTCCCACCCGGGGCGGCCCGCCGCGGGGCGATTCCGGGCCTCGCAGAGCGAGCGGCCGCGTGCGCGCATGGGGCACGCTTGATGCCTGCCCGGCGCTCCGCCGGTCCCCGCCACGCCCGCGCGGCACGCCCGCCGCGGGATCCCGGATCCCCAGCCGCGCGTTCATGCCGATCCTTCACCCGACTTCCGACGTCCGGTCCCGGTCGATCGACGGGCTGGTGGTGCTCCTGGACCTGCGCACCGCGTCGTACGTGGTCCTGGACCGCGTGGCGACCGCCATGTGGCAGGCCCTCACCGGGCACCCCGAGGAGGCGGGGCGGCTCGCCGAGCTCGCCGACCGCTTCGACGCCCCCGCCGGCGTCCTGCGGGACGACCTGGACGCCTTCGCGCGCGACTGCCTGGAGCGCGGCTTCCTCGCGCCGGAGCCCCCCGCCCCCGCCACGGCCCCGCCCGCGCCGGGCCGCGCCGCGCGCGGCGCCCTCGCCCTCCGCGCGTGGCTCGCCCTCCTGGCTACCAGCCGCTCGATCTCGCGGCGGGGTTTTTCCGACACCTACCGGCGCTATGCCCGCCTGCCCTGCCCGGCGCCCGCCGGGGAGGACGCCGACGCGCTCGTCGCCCGGGCCCGGGAGGCGTTTTCCCGCGCGGAAAACTTCTTCGTGCTCCGCGGCGCCCCCCGGGACTGCCTGCCGCGCTCGCTGGCGCTCTTCCGCTTCCTGCGCTCGGTGGGGGTCCCCGCCGAGCACTGCATCGGGGTGCAGCGCTTTCCCTTCGAGGCCCACGCCTGGGTGGAGTGCGGGGGGAGCGTGGTCCACGACAGCCCGTCGTTCACCGGCAGCTACACCGAGATCGCGAGGCTGCGTCGGTGAGCGGCTTCGTCGCGCGCCTCACCGCCGGCGAGCCGCCACGGCTCGCC
>JBEVLE010000275.1:0-6119 GCA_040509335.1 Longimicrobiaceae bacterium
GGGCCGCTACGTGGCCTGCGCGGTGCCGCCGGGGGTGGCGGTGCTGGCGCGCGCCGGCTCGCCCGCGGGCGCGGCCGCGGAGGTGCGGGCGAGCGCGGACCGTCCCACGCTGCACGACCTCGCCCTCCCCGCGCCCCGGGCGGTGGTGCTGGAGGGACTGGCGGTGGTCGCGGCGTCGCCGGAGGAGCGCGCCGCACGCGCGGGCGGCACGCGCACGGACCTGGTGCTGCGCGGCGAGATCGAGGCGCTGCGGTCGGTCGCGGGCCACGTGGGCGACCTGGTGCGGCGCTTTCCCGGCGTCACCATCCAGGAAAACTTCGAGAACAGCAGCTCCGGCATCGCCACGGGGGTGTGCGTGGTGCAGCGGCGCAAGACGCAGGACACCCGGTGCGCGGCGGTGATCGTGGACGACGTGCTGGTGCCGGAGGGGATGCGGGAGATCGTCGCCCGCCCGCTCCTGGAGCTGGAAAGCATCCAGTTCATCCCCTCGGTGGCCGCCATGGGGAGGTACGGGACCGAGGCGCGGGGCGGGGCGCTGGTGATCTACACCGCCGGCAAGGGTCCGCACGCCCGCCGCCCGGCCACGCGGCCGGATTGAAGCGCCTTGCCCACCGACGGCGGCCCGGGGCGCTCCCGGGACCGCGAGCCCACCACACGACGCCCAGCCGCATGATCCCCGCAACGCCGCCCCGCGCCCTCACCCTCCTGGCCCTGCTCCTGGCCCTCGCCTGCCCGGCGCTCCCCGCGCAGACGGTGCGCGGGACGCTGGTGGAGGAGGGGAGCGGGCATCCCGTCCCCGGGACCCTGGTGGTGCTGGTGGACGCGGCGGGAAAGCAGGTGGGCGGCGCGCTTTCCGGCGCGGACGGCGCCTTCCTGCTGAGCGCTCCCGGTCCGGGACGATTCCAGCTGCGGGCGGAGCGCATCGGGGTGCGGGGCGCGGCCTCCCGCAGCCTGGAGCTGGCCGCGGGCCAGACGATGGAGCTCCGCCTCGCCGCGCCCGCCGCGGCGGCATTCGCGCTGGAGGGGCTGGTGGTCCGCCGCGAGCGGAAGCGGTGCCGTGCCCTGCCACGGGCCGGGGAGCCGGCGGCGGCGGTGTGGGCGGAGGTGCGCAAGGCGCTGGGCGTCGCCGCCTGGACCGAGCGCCAGCGCGCGTTCTCCTTCCGCCTGGCGCAGCACGAGCGCGAGCTGGATCCCGCCTCGCTCGCGGTGCGCAGGGAAGCCACCCGGTACCTGGCGGGGGTGGCGGCGAACCCCTACCAGACCCGGACGCCGCAGGAGCTCGCGGCGCGGGGGTACGTGGAGACCCGGGGGGACACCACCGTGTACTTCGCGCCGGACGCGGGAGTGCTGCTTTCCGACGAGTTCCTGGACGCGCACTGCTTCTGGCTGGAGCCGGGCGGGCGGGAGGAGCAGGGGCTGGTGGGGCTCGCCTTCGAGCCGACGCGGACGGCGCGGAGAACGGGGATCCGCGGCGTCCTGTGGGTGGACCGCCGCTCGGGCGAGCTCCGGCACCTGGACTTCCGCTACCCGTCGCCGGATCTGGGCGGCCCCACGGAGGAGCTGGGCGGGCGGGTGGAGTTCGAGCCGCTGCCGGGCGGGGCCTGGGTGGTGCGGCGCTGGCACATCCGCATGCCCCGGGTGGCGCAGCACGTGACCCGCTTCCGGGGAGCGACCTCGTTCCAGAACGTGGTGCAGTCCATCCGCGAGGAGGGCGGGGAGATCCTGGAGGTCCGCACACCGCGGGGCGAGCTGGTGCGGGCCGCCGGGCGGGCGCGGCTCGCCGGCGTGGTGCGCGACGGCGCGGGCGCGGGGCCGCTGGCGGGGGCCGCGGTGCGGCTCGCGGGCACCCCCTGGGCGACCCGCACCGACGGGGAGGGGCGCTTCCGCATGGACGAGCTGCCGGAGGGGCGCTACCGGGTGGAGGTGGACCACCCCCGCCTGGACTCGCTGGCGGTCTCGCTCCCGGGGTGGGAGGTGGAGCTGAAGCGCGACGCGGAGGCGCGGCTGGAGCTGGCGACGCCGTCCCGGCGGGAGATCCTCGCGGCGCTGTGCCCCGGGGGGATCACCCCGGGGTGGGGGGTGCTGCTGGGCACCGTGCGCGGCACCGTGGGGGCGGTGCAGGGGACCACCGTGACTGTGGACTGGAGCCGCTGGGAGGTGAGCGACGGGGAGTACCAGGGCATGGGCTGGGCGAGCAGTTCGCCCACGGTGGTGCGGCAGCACCGCAAGCTGGCGACCTCCACCCTGGACGACCGGGACCGCTACCGGGTGTGCGGCGTTCCCGCGGACGTGCCGCTGCACGTGTACGTGGAGTCCGCCGGCGTGCGCGGCCGCCCCCAGACCATCCGCGTGGCCCCCGGCGAGGTCCGCACCCTGGACGTCGGGACGCCGGCCCGCGGGGTCGCCGCGACGCCGGACGCGCAGGCCTCCGGGGAGCCGGCCGCGGTGGCGGGCGCCGCCCCGCGGGAGCCCCGCCTGGAGGCCGCCGGGTTCTACGACCGCCAGAAGCTGGGCGTGGGCGCCTTCTTCACCGGGAGCCCGATCGCCGGCAGGGACCTGCCCGACCTGATCCGGAGCAGCGGCGTCGAGGTGCGGCAGCTGGCGCGGGGGTTCGGCGTGTTCGCGCCCGCAGCCGCGGGGAACGACGGCGCGTGCTCACTCCCGGTGTACGCGGACGGGGTGCCGGTGCCCCAGCCGGAAACGGCCGCGCTCCTGTCCACGCCCCTCGCAGCGGTGGAGGTGTACCGCGACCCCGCCGAGGTCCCTCCGCAGTTCCGCCCGCGGGGACCGACCTGCGGCGCTGTGGTGGTCTGGACCGCGCCGGGCCCCTGACCCGACGGGCTCCGGAGTTTTGGGTCGGCCGGGGGCGGCTGCTCCGTCGGTGCGGCACCCGAAGGGACTCGCCAGAGCACTCGCCCACGGGTGGAGTGAAGGCGAGATCACGCTGGCTTCGAACAACGCACCTCCTGCGCAGCCTCCCCCGACCTCCCTGCGCAGATCGCAACGGCAACTGCGCCTGACCTTCGGTCAGCCCTCCCCCGGAACGGGGGAGGGTGGCGGCTCTCAGGCCGCCGGGTGGGGGCCTCCCGCGGACGCCAGCGCTCACCCCGCGTGAGGGATTTCGGCCCGGAGGGGCGAGACCGCGCGGCTGTTTGCGCGGGCTCGACTCCGTTGGCGAGCGTTGTTTGCTCGCCTACGGAGCCGAAGCCCGACCCCGGCGCCAGCCGGGGGCACGCCCGAACCCGCCGTCGAAAAGCAGTTCAGACCGCCGGCCCCGGCGCGGCCCTGTCCTCGGCGCGCTCGTCCCGGATGCCGGGGAGCGACTCGGGCGGGATCCAGCCGCGGGAGGCGGCGTGCTCGGCGGCCACCACGGTGTCGTCGGCGAGGAGCAGGGTGCTCCCGGCGCGCTCCACCTCCTCCGCCAGCCTGCGGACGGCGGCGACGCGGTCGGGGGCGGGGTGGACGTTGCGGATGTACACGGCGAGGATGCGCGAGGGGTAGTCGTGCACCACGCGGTGGTAGATCTCCGGGTCCTCCTGCCCGCTGTCGCCCAGCAGGAGGAAGGGGAGGTCGGGGTACAGCTCCATGATCTTGCGGATGGCCTCCAGCTTGTGGCCGGCGTGGCCGGTGGGGAGCACCTCGCGCTCGTTGATCCCCCAGTCGCGCAGCATCAGCGGGCCCAGGGGGATCTTGCGGAGGGTGAGGAACTCGGTGAGCAGGCCGTACAGGTTCCAGGGCGAGGAGGAAACGTAGAAGAGCGGGTTGAAGTCCGCGCGCCCCACGCCGTGCTGGAGCGCCGCGTAGAAGGCGGCGACGCCGGGGAAGGGGACGCGGGTGCGGGCGTTCCCCAGGAACACCGTGCGCGCCATGCGCAGCGGCGTGGTGGCCCCGGTGCGGACCACGGTGTCGTCGATGTCGCTGATGACGCCGAAGCGGCGCCCCGCCGGCGGCACCAGCACCAGCGCCGTGGCGCGCACCGGCTGCCCGTCGCGCCCGGTGCGGCCGGGGAGCTCCAGCTCCACCTCGTGCCAGAGCGACCCGCCGGCGACGGGGGCGGCGAGCTCCAGCCACATCTCGAAGTAGCCTTCCTCGTTGGTGACCGTGCTCCACTCCTGGCCGAAGTAGCGGGCCACGACGCGCACGCCGGGAACCTCGTCGCTCTCGAAGCGCTGGATCATGTTGGCCAGGTTGAGGAGCGCGTTGTCGCTCTCGGCGGCCTCGGGGACCACGCTGCCGCGCAGCACGCGGCCCTTGAGGTACAGGCGCCCGTCGGTCCCGTAGCCGCGGTAGGCCTCGATCCGCACGTCGTTGCGGTCCTCGGGGAACGCGCCGGCGACGCGCTCCACGGCGCGGTCCACGTGCTTTTCCAGGCGGTGGGCGACCTCGCCCAGGGTGCGCTTCCAGCGGTCCATGCGTGCTCCTCGCGGTTCGGGTCCGGCGGGGAAGATAGGCGCTCCCGCGCCCCTCCGCGACGGCGGCGCGGCGGGGGGTGTGCGCGCGGGGGGCGGATCCTATATTGGGGGCTCCGTCCGGTCCCCCCGTGTCCTCCCCTCTCCCCTACGACGCACGCCCATGAACGGTGTCCACCCCGCCACTCCGGCGCGCCGGGGATTCCTCGCGCGCCTGGGACTGCGCACCCGCGAGCAGCGCGCCTGGGCCATGTACGACTGGGCGGCCTCGGCCTTCCAGACCACCATCATGGTGGCCGTCTTCCCCATCTACTTCATCAAGGTCGCCGGGGCGGGGCAGCCCATCGTGGCGGGGCAGTGGTGGGGGTACGCCAACAGCGCGGCCATCGCCACGGTGGCGCTCCTGTCGCCGGTGCTGGGCGCCGTGGCGGACTTTTCCGCCGCCAAGAAGCGCTTCCTGGGATTGTTCACCGGGCTGGGGATCGCCGCGGTGGCGGGGATGTACTTCATCCAGCGCGGCGACCTGGGGCTGGCCGTGCTCCTGTACCTGGCGGCGTCCATCGCGGCCTCGGCGAGCTTCGTGTTCTACGAGTCGCTGCTCCCGCACATCGCCGCCGAGGAGGAGGTGGACCGGGTGTCCACGGCGGGGTACGCGCTGGGCTACGTGGGCGGCGGGATCCTGCTGGCGGTGAACCTGGCCTGGATCCAGAAGCCGGACCTGTTCGGCATCCCCGCCGGCACCCTCCCGGCGCGGCTCTCCTTCCTGTCGGTGGCGCTCTGGTGGCTGCTCTTCTCGCTCCCGGTCCTGCGCCGCGTGCCGGAGCCGCCGCGCGCCATCGAGCCGGACGAGGCGCCCGGCGGGAGCGCCGTGCGCACCGCCTTCGCGCGCCTGGGCGAGACCTTCCGCGAGCTGCGCGGCTTCCGCAACGCGTTCCTGTTCCTGCTCGCGTTCCTGCTCTACAACGACGGCATCGCCACCATCCAGAAGATGGCCGCGCCGTACGCCACGGAGCTGGGGATCGACGAGGGGGTGGTGATCGGCTCCATCCTGCTGGTGCAGTTCGTGGGGATCCCGTTCGCCTTCCTGTTCGGCGCGCTGGCGGGGCGGCTGGGGACCAAGCGCTCCATCCTGCTGGGGCTGGTGGTGTACGTGGGGATCAGCATCTTCGGCTTCTTCGTCAGCAACGGGCGCGAGTTCCTGGTCCTGGCGCTGCTGGTGGGGATGGTGCAGGGGGGCACGCAGGCGCTCAGCCGGTCGCTGTTCTCCACGCTGATCCCGCCGCACAAGTCGGGGGAGTTCTTCGGGTTCTTCAGCGTGTTCAGCAAGTTCGCGGGGATCTTCGGGCCGCTGCTCTTCGCCGCCATCATCGGCCGGTTCGGGTCCAGCCGCTACGGGATCCTGTCGGTGATCGCGTTCTTTCTGGCGGGGGGCGTGCTGCTGATGTTCGTGGACGTGGACGCGGGGCAGCGGGCGGCGCGCGACGCGGAGGACGCGGTTCGGCGTGTCGAGCCTTCTGCTTCTGCCGTCTGAGCGTCATTCGGTGAGTTTTGCGGGCCGCTCCGGAGCCGGACGATACAGCCGTCCGTCTCCTGCGCGGGCTCCGGGAGCCAGGCCAAACTGCCGGCCTGTCTCCCTCCGCCGGGGTGAGCCTCGCCAAACCGCCGGCGAGTCTCCCCCCGAACAGGTTCTGGGGGATACTGCGGGAACCG